>NZ_JBIVKQ010000024.1:0-145247 GCF_044750845.1 Streptomyces sp. NPDC088766
CACAGCGCCGATGGTACTGCAGGGGGGACCCTGTGGGAGAGTAGGACGCCGCCGAACAATCATTCCGGGAGACCCCCGTGCCGATGGCACGGGGGCTTCCTGCGTTTACGGTTATGCGCGTCTGGATGTAAGGGCTCCCTTTGAGGAGCCCTTTTTGCTTTACAGACGGCCTGCCGCTTTCAGAGCCAGGTAGGCATCGGCCAGTGCCGGCGCCAGTTCGTCCGGGGTGGCGTCGACGATGGTGACTCCGTGGCGGCGGAGCTGCTCTGCGGTGCGGGACCGTTCTGATTGCGCCTGGGCTGCGGCCGCTGCTTCGTAGACCGCTTCGGTGGTTCCGCGGGCCGCGGCCATGCGGGCGATGTACGGGTCGGCCACCGAGGCCACCACGACGGTGTGGCGCCGGGTGAGTTGCGGGAGGACCGGTAGCAGGCCCTCTTCGACCGGCGCGGTGTCGAGCGTGGTCAGCAGAACGATCAGTGAGCTGCGGGGGGCCGTTCGCAGTGCTGTGGCGGTGAGACCACGAGCGTCTGTCTCGACCAGTTCCGGTTCGAGGGATGCCATGGCGTTCACCACGGAGGGGAGGGTCTCTCTGGCTGTGCGGCCTTGGACGAGGGCGCGTACGCGGCGGTCGTAGGCGAGGAGGTCGACGCGGTCGCCGGCGCGGGATGCCAGGGCGGCCAGGAGCAGGGCCGCGTCCATCGAGGCGTCGAGGCGGGGTGCGTCGCCCACTCGGCCCGCGGAGGTGCGGCCGGTGTCGAGGACCAGGAGGATGTGGCGGTCACGTTCGGGGCGCCAGGTGCGGACGGCGACCGTGCTCTGCCGGGCTGTGGCGCGCCAGTCGATGGACCGGGTGTCGTCGCCGGGCACGTACTCGCGCAGACTGTCGAATTCCGTGCCTTCGCCGCGGGTCAGGACGTTGGTGCGGCCGTCGAGTTCACGCAGACGAGCGAGTTTCGAGGGCAGGTGCTTGCGGCTGGTGAAGGCGGGAAGAACCCGCACGGACCAGGGGATCGTGTGGGTGCCCTGGCGGGAGAAGAGGCGCAGGGGGCCGTAGGAGCGGACGGTGACGCGGTCGGCGTGGCGGTCGCCGCGGCGGGTGGGGCGCAGTCGGGTGGTGATACGGCGGCGCTCGCCGGCGGGGACGGTGGTCTCGTGACGGGAGGCGGCGATTTCGGTGCCCGGCTGCCAGCTGCTGGGCGGCCAGGCGTCGCGGACGTCGGCGCGCAGCAGGCGGCGGGAAGGGTTGGTGATCGTGAGGGTGACGTCCGCCGTGTCGCCGAGGCGCACGGAGGTGTCACCGGAGCGTGTCAGGCGCAGGCGGCGTACGGGGGCCGCGAGGGCGAAGTCGCAGGCGCAGGCGATGGCCAAGGGAGCGTTGACGGCGAGGATGCCTGTCCAGCTGGGCGCCCAGATGCCGACGGGGAGGGAGCCCAGGGCCGCCAGGAGGGCGGTGCGTCCGGTGAGGGCCATCAGCGGGGGACGGGGACGTGGGTGAGGATCGCGGTGATGACCGAGTCGGCGGTGACGCCTTCCATTTCGGCCTCCGGGCGGAGTTGGACGCGGTGCCGGAGGGTGGGGAGGGCGAGGGCTTTGACGTCGTCGGGGATGACGTAGTCGCGGCCGGTCAGCCAGGCCCAGGCGCGGGCGGTGGCAAGGAGAGCCGTTGCGCCGCGCGGGGACACGCCGAGAGTGAGGGAGGGAGACGTGCGGGTGGCTCGGCAGAGGTCGACGACGTAGGCCGTGATCTCGGGGGAGACGGTGGTGCCGGCGACTGCGGAGCGGGCGGCTTCGAGGTCCGCGGGGCCGGCCACCGGGCGGACGCCGGCGGCGCGCAGGTCGCGGGGGTCGAAGCCCTCGGCGTGGCGGGTGAGGACGTCGATCTCGTCCTGGCGGGAGGGGAGCGGGACGGTGAGCTTGAGGAGAAATCGGTCCAGCTGGGCTTCGGGGAGGGGGTAGGTGCCTTCGTACTCGACCGGGTTCTGGGTCGCGGCGACCAGGAACGGGTCGGGGAGGGGGCGGGCGGTGCCGTCGACGGTGACCTGGCGTTCCTCCATGGCTTCGAGGAGGGAGGACTGGGTCTTCGGCGGGGTGCGGTTGATCTCGTCGGCGAGAAGGAGGTTGGTGAAGACCGGGCCCGGCTGGAAGGAGAACTCGGCGCTGCGGCTGTCGTAGACGAGGGAGCCTGTGACGTCGCTCGGCATGAGGTCGGGGGTGAACTGGACGCGTTTGGTGTCGAGTTCCAGTGCGGAAGCGAGGGCGCGGACGAGCAATGTCTTGGCCACTCCGGGGACTCCCTCGAGGAGTACGTGTCCGCGGCAGAGGAGGGCGACGACGAGGCCGGTCACGGCGGGGTCCTGGCCGACCACGGCCTTCGCGATCTCGGCGCGCAGGGCTTCCAGGGAGGCGCGGGCACTGCCCGGGTCCCCGGTGGTCCCGGCGTTGTCAGTGGTCGGGTCCATCATGGACGGCGTACCTCTCTTTCGAGGGCGTCGAGTTGGTCGGCGAGGGTGATCAGGCCCGTGTCGTCGGTGGGTGGCGGGCCGAAGAGGAGGGGGTGCAGGGGCTGTCCGTCGCCGTCGAGGTGGATGGACAGGGCGGGGAGGAGGGTCTCGGGCGTGTGTGCCTGGGAGACGGGGACGCCTACGAGAGGGGCGAGGCGGGTGCGGGTGGCGGAGCGAAGAGCGGTGGCCGCGCGGTCGCGCGCGTCGGCCCTGCGGTAGAGGCGGGCGCGGCCTTCGACGGTTTCGGAGGCACGGATCGCGACGGGGAGTTTCTCGGGGACGAGGGGACCGAGCCGGCGTGCCCGCCAGAGGGCGGCGAGGGCTGCCGCGACGAAGAGTTGCAGTGTGCCCCAGAGCCAGCCTGAGGGGATCAGGTCGAAGAAGCTCTTTTCCTCGTCCTGGTCGGCGGCCGAGGTGTCGGAGAGCGAGGGGAGGTACCAGATCAGATGCGGGCGGGAGCCGAGGAGCTGGAGGGCGAGGGAGGCGTTGCCCTGCTCGTCGAGGCGGTCGTTGTGGAAGATGTCGGGCGCCCCGAGGACGACGGTGTCGCCGTCGCGGTCGCCGGCTGTGTCCGGGACGCGGACCAGGGTGGCCAGGCGGTTGCTGGGGTAGCACTCGTCGGCGTCGCGTCGGGTGGTGGTGTAGCGGATGCCGCCGGTGTCGGCACTGCCGGCGCGCTGCGCGGCGGGCAGCGCGCAGTCGGGGTCGAGGGTGGAGGCGCGGCTGGTGGCGGGGTCCGCGGTGACGCCGGGGGCGAGGGTTTCGACGGACCGGGGCCCGGGGGCGACGAGAACCGTGCGGCCGCCGGAGCCGGCTGTCGCCGAGCGCAGTTCCTGCTGGCGGCGTTCCGCCAGCAGGTCGGGGGCGGCGACCAGGAGGGTGGTGTCGGGGCCCGTCGCGGCGCGGGCTTCGGCCAAGGTGGTGACGACGCGGGTCGAAACGCCGTGGTCGGCGAGGAGTTCGGCGACGGCGCGGCTGCCGTAGGGATCCCCGGAGCGGGGGTCGAGGGCGCTGTGGCGGGCGTCGGAGCGCAGGGTGGCGAGGACCGCTGCGCCGGCCAGGAGGAGCGCGAAGGCGAGGACGACGCCGCGCGAGCGGGTCCACATCTGGCGGGCGGTGGGCGAGGCCGAGGTGGCCGGGGGCGTGGCCGCGGTGGTCATTCGGCGTCCTGGCGGGTGTGCTGGGCCGCGGTGGGGGCGCTGTCGTGCGTGAGGTGGGGTTTGGTGCCGTCCAGGTCGCGGTCGAGGCCGGCGATGCGGGTGTACGCCTGCTCGGTGGCGGTGCGGCCGCCGTATGTGACGTCGTCGAAGTCGCGAGCGGCGGAGCGGAGTCGGGCGGTGTGGGCGGGAAGGGTGCGGCCGGCTTCCGCGGCTGCCTCGTCGGCGGTGCGGCCGGGGCGGGTGTCGAGGAGGGCGCGTTCCTCCAGGGAGCGGACGATGGCGCGCATGCGTTCCTGGACGGCCTGGTTCCAGTGGCCCTGGGCGGCGTGTGCCTCGGCGGCCGCACGGTGGCCGGCGGCGCTGCGGGGACGGTCGTCGAACAGGGGCGCCGCGGCGGCGGGTCGGCGGCCGGGGGTGCCGAGGCGCCACCACAGCGCGGCCACCGCGGCGGCGACGGCCAGGACGATGACCACCAGGCCGAGCACTCCTCCCGGGGCGGCGGTCGAGGCGGCGCCGAACAGGCCGTCGAGCCAGTCCCAGAAGGTGTTCAGGGCACGTTCGAACAGGCTGGGATCGTTCTCGTGGTACAGCCGCTTGGACAGCTCGCGGCGGGCCGCCTCGCGCGCGGGGTCACGGGGGACGGTCACCGGTGGTTCGCCGCCCGAGCGCGCCCACGACAGCGGAGTGCCGTCTGCCGCCCGCGACAAGGCGTGCCCGGCGCGGTCGGCGGCGCCCGACAGGGCCGTGCGGGCCGGGCCGGGCGGTGCAGCCGTGGGCGGGCCTGCCGGTGCCGCTGTGAGAACTCCCCCCGCAAGCCTCACCGCATCAACTCCCCGGGGTGGTGCCGGGGGTGGGGGTTCCGTAGCCCTGTATGCCGGCGGCGCGGGCCAGGTCGAGGTCGAGGGCCTCGCGGCGGATGCGCTGGTCGACGTAGAGGAGCACGGCGACGCCCGCCGTGATCGGGAACGTGATGAGGGAGCCGATGACCGAGCCGACGCCGCTGACGATGAGGTACGTCCAGCCGAGCTCGGTGTCGGTGTCCGTGAAGGCGCTGAGACCGCCGGGCCCGAGGGCGGCGCCGAGCAGGGCGAAGGGCACGGCGATGATCATGGCGACGAGGTTCGCGATGATCAGGGAGAGCACCTGGATGCCGAAGACCCGCCACCAGGAACCGCGGACGAGCTTCGCGGACCGGGTCAGAGCCTTTTTGATGCCCTGCTTCTCCAGCATCAGGGCCGGCGAGGCGAGGGAGAAGCGGACCAGCAGCGACACCGCGAGGACGACCGATCCGATGCTGCCCATGGCGGTGAGGACGTCGCCCGCGGCGCCGCCCAGCAGGGCGCCCGGCAGGACGCAGACGACGGCGACAGCGGTCACCGTCAGCAGCAGCAGGAGGATCAGGCCGAACAGTTTGAGCAGCTGGGGGCGGGCGTCGCGCCACGCCTCGCCGCTGGTGACCGGCTTGCCGAGGACGGCGCGGCTGGTGACGGTGGTCAGGAGCGCGGTCGCCGTGATGGTGCCGACCAGGCTGACCAGGAAGATGACACCGGAGTTGAGCAGGACGGAGCCCATGGCGTCGAGCTGTTCGTCGACCGTGGCGCTCGGGTCGCCGAGCGCGGCCGTGCTCGTGGACTCCTTCAGGACCAGGCCCTGCAGAAGGACGACGATGACCTCCACGACGACGGCGACGGTCAGGGAGATGCCGAGGACCGTGCGCCAGTAGGTGCGCATGGTGGAGACGGCGCCGTCGAGGATTTCCCCCACGCCGAGCGGGCGCAGCGGGACGACGCCCGGCTTGGCCGCGGGCGGGGGGCCGCCCCAGCCACCGGGAGCGCCGTATCCGCCGTAACCACCGGGGCCGGTGGGCGGGCGGGTGCCCCAGCCGGTGCCGGGGGGTGGTGGCGGAGGGGCCTGGCCCGGGTTGTGGGCGCCTGTCGGCGCGGCCCACTGGCCGGGTGGCGGCTGCTGCGGGGACCACTGCGTGCCGGGGCCCTGCTGGTTCGGGGCCGGCCGGTCCGCGGGCTGTCTGCCGCCGGGCCGGTCGGCAGGCTCGGGAGGCGTGGACGTCCCGGGCTCCTGTCCGTCGGGCGGGGCGGATCCGGGCGAGGCCCAGCCCGGAGTGTCGTTCATCGTCGCTCCTTCACGGTGCCCGTCCGCGGTCGCGGCGGCAGGTTGGGAGCCATCGTGCCATGGGGTGGTCGACGGCGGATCGGCCGCGGTCCGGGCTGCGCGCCTTCGATTGTCCGGCCGATAACGGGCACACTGACGGCATGGCTGATCAGTACGCGCAATCCGGCGATGACAAGCGGCCCACCGAGGTACCGGCGATCCGCTGGGAGGAACCACCCGAAGGCCCCGTGCTGGTGCTTCTCGACCAGACGAGGCTGCCGGCCGAGGAGGTGGAACTGGTCTGTACGGACGCGTCGGCGCTGGTGGAGGCGATCGGTTCGCTCGCCGTGCGCGGGGCGCCGCTGCTCGGGATCGCCGGGGCGTACGGAGTCGCGCTCGCCGCCGCGCGCGGCTTCGCCGTGGACGAGGCGGCGGACGCCCTCGCGGGCGCCCGGCCCACCGCGGTGAACCTGTCCGTCGGGGTGCGCCGCGCCCGTGACGCCTACCAGGCGGAGGTCGCCAAGGGCGGCAGCCCGGAGCAGGGGGCCCGTGCGGCCCTGGCCGCGGCGCGGCAACTGCACCGGGAGGACGCCGAGGCCAGTGCCCGGATGGCCGAGCACGGGCTGGCGCTCCTCGACGAGCTGCTGCCCGGCGGCGGGCACCGGGTCCTCACGCACTGCAACACCGGTTCGCTGGTGTCGGGCGGCGAGGGGACCGCGTTCGCGGTTGCTCTCGCGGCGCACCGGGCGGGCCGGCTGCGACGGCTGTGGATGGACGAGACCCGTCCGCTGCTCCAGGGCGCCCGGCTGACGGCGTACGAGGCCGCGCGCAGCGGCATGGCCTGCACGCTGCTCACCGACAACGCGGCGGGGTCGCTGTTCGCGGCCGGCGAGGTCGACGCCGTGCTGATCGGGGCCGACCGCATCGCGGCGGACGGGTCCGTCGCCAACAAGGTGGGGAGCTATCCGCTCGCCGTGCTCGCCCGGTACCACCATGTGCCGTTCATCGTGGTGGCGCCGCTGACGACGGTCGACCCGGACACCGCCGACGGGGCGTCCATCGAGGTCGAGCAGCGGCCCGGGTTCGAGGTGACGGAGATGGCCGCGCCGCAGGCGCCCATGTCGGGAGCGGGGGGCGGGATCCCGGTGGCGCCCCTGGGGACGCAGGCGTACAACCCGGCGTTCGACGTGACGCCGCCCGAGCTGGTCACGGCGATCGTCACGGAGGAGGGGGTCGTCTCGCCGGTGACGGCCGAGGGCCTGGCGGAGCTGTGCGCCAGGGCACGGCACGCGACCACGGAGTGAGGGGACGGCCGCCCCGCGGGGCGGCCTCCGCACCTCTTGTCCCACGGGTGCTGTCGGCGGCCTCCGGGCGGGCGCCGAGCGCGCTGCCGGGGGCCGGGGCAGACAGTGACCGTTCCCTACGACTATCGTCACGGGCCAGTGACCCTGCTCACCAGCGCCACTGTCACTGTTATGAGAATGGGATGATGTCGTTTATGAAGGGACGAGTCCTTGTCGTCGACGACGACACCGCACTGGCCGAGATGCTCGGCATCGTGTTGCGTGGTGAAGGTTTTGAGCCGTCTTTCGTAGCCGACGGCGACAAGGCGCTGGCCGCTTTCCGTGAGGCGAAGCCCGACCTGGTGCTGTTGGACCTGATGCTGCCCGGACGGGACGGTATCGAGGTGTGCCGCCTGATCAGGGCGGAGTCCGGGGTGCCGATCGTCATGCTCACGGCCAAGAGCGACACCGTCGATGTCGTCGTGGGCCTCGAATCGGGCGCCGACGACTACATCGTGAAGCCGTTCAAGCCGAAGGAGCTGGTCGCCCGGATCCGGGCGAGGCTGCGGAGGTCCGAGGAACCCGCTCCCGAGCAGCTCACCATCGGTGACCTCGTCATCGACGTGGCCGGCCACTCCGTGAAACGCGACGGGCAGTCGATCGCGCTGACCCCGCTGGAGTTCGACCTGCTGGTCGCGCTGGCCCGCAAGCCCTGGCAGGTGTTCACGCGGGAAGTGCTGCTCGAGCAGGTGTGGGGCTACCGGCACGCCGCCGACACCCGCCTGGTCAACGTGCACGTACAGCGGCTGCGCTCCAAGGTCGAGAAGGACCCGGAGCGGCCCGAGATCGTGGTGACCGTCCGCGGCGTCGGTTACAAGGCCGGACCGAGCTGACATGTCCAAGGACAGTGCCGCTTCGGCCCCCGGCCGGTCCGGGGCCCGTCCGGAGCGGCCTGTCGGTCCGCGGCAGACGGGATCGCGCTTCGCCCACCTCTTCGCCGGCGGGCTCCTCCAGGGCGGCGTGCGCAACAGCCCCGTCCTGCGGCTGCTGCTGCGCTGGATACGCAGGCCGCTGCTGCCCGTCATGCGGCTGTGGCGGCGCAACATCCAGCTCAAGGTCGTCGCCACGACCCTGCTGATGTCGCTGGGCGTCGTCCTGCTGCTCGGCTTCGTCGTCATCGGGCAGGTACGCAACGGGCTGCTCGACGCCAAGGTCAAGGCCTCCCAGAGCCAGGCCACCGGCGGCTTCGCCGTGGCCAAGCAGAAGGCCGACGAAGCGGCCGGCGCCGCCGCCGACGACGGGAACAGCCCGGAGGGCCGCGCCTCCCAGAACGTCATCGAATGGATGAGCGAACTCGTGCTGTCGCTGTCCAGCGGCGGCCAGGGCGCCTTCGACGTGGTCACCCTGCCCCCCGGCGACGACAGCGGCGGCGGCCGCGGGCCCCGGGCCTCCGGCTCCGTCGACCCCAACAAGAGCGTCCCCGACGTCCTGCGCGAACGCGTCAACAGCAGCACCGGCGCCGTCCAGAGGTACTCCCGCATCATCTACCTCAGCGACAAGGAGTCCCAGCCGGCCCTCGTCATCGGCAAACGGGTCAACGACCCCAACGGCGACCCCTACGAGCTGTACTACCTCTTCCCGCTCACCCAGGAGGAGAAGTCCCTCAGCCTCGTCAGAGGCACCCTCGCCACCGCCGGACTCTTCGTCGTCGTCCTCCTCGGAGCCATCGCCTGGCTCGTCGTACGGCAGGTCGTCACCCCCGTGCGGATGGCCGCCGGCATCGCCGAACGCCTCTCCGCCGGACACCTCCAGGAACGCATGAAGGTCACCGGCGAGGACGACATCGCACGACTCGGCGAAGCCTTCAACAAGATGGCGCAGAACCTCCAGCTCAAGATCCAGCAGCTGGAGGACCTGTCACGGATGCAGCGGCGGTTCGTGTCCGACGTGTCGCACGAGCTGCGCACACCCCTGACGACCGTACGGATGGCCGCCGACGTCATCCACGAGGCCCGCGAGGACTTCGACCCCGTCACCGCCCGCTCGGCGGAACTCCTCGCCGACCAGCTCGACCGCTTCGAATCCCTCCTCGCCGACCTCCTCGAGATCAGCCGCTTCGACGCGGGCGCCGCCGCCCTCGAGGCCGAACCCGTCGACCTGCGCGAAGTCGTACGCCGTGTCGTCAGCGGAGCCGCCCCCCTCGCCGAACGCAAGGGCACGTCCATACGCGTCCGCGGCGACCAGCAGCCCGTCGTCGCCGAGGCCGACACCCGCCGGGTGGAACGCGTCCTGCGCAACCTCGTCGTCAACGCCGTCGAACACGGCGACGGCAAGGACGTCGTCGTCAAACTCGCCAGCGCCGGCGGAGCCGTCGCCATCGCCGTCCGCGACTACGGCGTCGGACTCAAGCCCGGCGAGGCCACCCGCGTGTTCAGCCGCTTCTGGCGCGCCGACCCGGCACGCGCGCGTACCACCGGCGGCACCGGCCTCGGACTGTCCATCGCCCTGGAGGACGCCCGCCTGCACGGCGGCTGGCTCCAGGCCTGGGGCGAACCCGGAGGCGGCTCACAGTTCCGGCTCACCCTGCCCAGGACCGCGGACGAACCCCTGCGGGGCTCGCCGATACCCCTGGAACCCAAGGACTCCCGCCGCAACCGCGGACTCAACGAGGCAGGCCTGCCGCGCGGCGGAAGCGAGAAGAGCGCCACCGTGCCCCTCCAGCCCGCCGACGAGCAGCGTTCGTCCGGACGAGCACCCCTGGCACCCCGGCAGGGCACCGTGGCCGCCACCGCCGACCCGACGGCACTGCCCGGGAACGGCGCGCGCGTCGTGCCCCGGCCCGCCTCCGACACCCGCCCACCGGACCCGCCCACCGGAGACGGGGCACACGGTGAGACACCCGGCCGGACGAGCCGGACGAACAGGGAAACCGACGGCGCGAACGAACAAGGGGAGGCATTTCGTGGGCGCTGACCGCGAGGGGGGCCGTCGGCGCACGCCGGTGCGCGGGGCGGCGTACGCCGTGTGCGGTGTCGTACTGCTGGCGGGATGCGCCTCGATGCCCGACAGCGGCGACCTGCGCGGCGTCGAATCCACCCCCCGCCAGGAGACACAGGTCCGGGTCTTCGCCATGCCGCCCCGCGACGACGCTCCCCCCGCCGAGATCGTCCAGGGTTTCCTCGAAGCCCTCACCAGTGACGACCCCGGCTACTCCACCGCGCGCCAGTACCTCACCCCCAGCGCCGCACAGCAGTGGAGACCCGAACTGTCCACCACGGTCCTCGCGGACGGACCGGGCACCCAGGCCGACCGCTCCGGCAACAGGGAGAACGGCGACGACTTCGCCTTCCGGCTGACCGGCACCCGCGTCGCCACCATCGACGCCCAGCAGTCCTACACCCCCGCCTCCGGCGACTACGACCGGACGGTGCACCTCACGCGCGACAAGAAGACCGGACACTGGCGCATCGACGCGCTGCCCGAAGGCGTCGTCATGGGCAAATCCGACTTCCAGCGCAACTACATGTCGCTCAACAAGTACTACTTCGCCTCCCACACCACGTCCGCCGGCTCCGGACAGCCCATGGCCGTCGCCGACCCCGTCTACGTCCGCGAACGCGTCGACCCCATGACCGAGATGGTGCGCTCCCTCCTCAACGGGCCCACCAGCTGGCTGCGCCCCGTCGTCCGCTCCAGCTTCCCCACCGGCACCGCACTCACCGCCGGCGTCACCTCACTGGCACCCGACGACCAGAACAAGCTCACCGTGCCGCTCAACGACAAGGCGGCCCGCATCGGGCACGGCAAGTGCGACGAAATGGCCGCGCAACTGCTGTTCACCCTCCAGAGCCTCAACCCCACCGTCGACGAGGTCGAAGTACGCGCCGGCGGAAACCAGCTCTGCTCCCTCACCGAGGACCGGGCCGCCGCCGTCGCCGAACGCGGTGCGGAACGCCGACCCGACTACCTCTACTTCATCGACGCCCGCCATCGCCTGGTACGCAGGACGAACGCCGGCGACAGCGCCGGATCCGAAGCCGTACCCGGCGCGCTCGGCGACGGCACCCAGGCCCTGCGCTCGGTCGCCGTGGCCCGCGACGAACACAGCGCGGCCGGCGTCGCCCTCGACGGCAAGGCGCTCTACGTCACCTCCACCGTCGCCGGCAACTCCCTCGGCGAACCCGTCCTCCTGAGCAAGGGCAAAACCGAGACCGACCGGCTCACCACCCCCAGCTGGGACGCCCAGGGCGACCTGTGGGTCGCCGACCGCGACCCCGCCGACCCGCGCCTGCTCCTTCTGGAGAAGGGCGGCGGCGAGCCGCTGCAGGTACTCACCCCCGGCCTCGACGGACGGATCAACACCGTACGGGTCGCCGCCGACGGAGTACGGATCGCGCTCGTCGTCGACCAGGGCGGCAAGCAGTCCCTGCTCATCGGACGGATCGAACACGACAGGAGCGGCGAACGGCCCACCGTCGCCGTCCAGGAACTGCGCTCCGCGACCCCCGACCTGGAACAGGTCACCGCCATGTCATGGGCCGGGGACAACAGGCTCGTCGTCGTCGGCCGCGAAGCCGGCGGAGTCGAACAGGTCCAGTACGTCCAGAGCGACGGCTCCATCCCCGAGACCGGCACGCTTCCCGGCCTCACCGAGGTCACGAGCATCGCCGCCTCCGAGGACAGCGAGGCCCCCCTCTTCGCCACCTCCAAGGAGGGCCTGCTGTGGCTGCCCGGCGGGAGCGGCTGGCGGACGCTGAAGGAGACCGGCTCCGTCGCGTTCTATCCGGGGTGAGGACGGCCGCGTCCCGGCGAGGGCCGGGACGACGCACCCGGCGGTCCTGATCCTCGCCGGTCCTGGTCCTCGTCCGGCCTGAGCGCCGCCGGGCCTGGTCCTCGTCCGGCCTGAGCGCCGTCGGGCCTGTTCCTTCAGGCCTTCCGGGACTTTCCACAGGCCCGCGCCAGACCTTTTCCACAGGGGTGGCAGGTCCTCCCCGGCCTTGGCACAGTGATCGGTGTGGAAAGCGTTCGGCGGTGGTGGCAGGACCTCTCCGGCCTGGTGCTCCCGGCCGAGTGCGGTGGCTGCGGCACGGCGCGCACCGTGCTCTGCCGCCGGTGCCGCGCCGCGCTGCACGGCACCGTGCCCCGCCGGGTCCGGCCGGACCCCGAGCCACCCGGGCTGCCCGCCGTGCACGCGGCCGCCCGGTACGCGGACGAGGTACGGGCCGTGCTGCTGGCCCACAAGGAGCGCGGCGCGCTGGCGCTGACGCGACCGCTGGGGACGGCGCTGGCGGGGGCGGTACGGGTGGGGTTGGGGGAGGCGGGGGAGGGGGAGGGGCCCCCATCCCCATCGCGAGCCGTGCTTCTCGTCCCCGTCCCCTCCGCGCGCCGCGCCACCCGCTCCCGGGGGCATGATCCGGCCCGGCGGATCGCGCTGGCCGCGGCGGCGGAGCTGCGGGCGGCCGGGATGCCGGTGCGGGTGGCCGCGGTGTTGCGTCAGCGGCGGGTGGTGGCCGATCAGACGGGGCTCAACTCGCGGCAGCGGCTGGACAATCTGCTCGGCGCGCTGGCGGTGGCGGCCGGTGGCGTGCGGCTGTTGTGCGATGCGGACGCCGTCGTGCTCGTCGACGACCTGGTGACGACCGGTGCCTCTCTCGCGGAGGCCGCGCGTGCCGTGCGGGCGGCGATGGAGACACACCGGGCCGCTGGGCCGGCCGGCCCGCCGGCGGTGGACACGCACCGGGCTGGGGAGGCCGGCCGGGCGGCGGGTGAAGAGGCCGTGGCCGCCGTGTACGACAGCGCTGCCCGGGAAGGCAGTGGGGTACGACCGTTTGAAGCGTGGAAGGGAGGTACGGACCCGGTACCGGTGCTGGTGCGGCCGCTGGGCGCGGCACGGTCCGCCGACCTGCTGTGCGCGGCCGTCGTCGCGGCGCCACCGGACGCTTTCGAAATGAACCGGAACTGACCGGGGGCCGGTGTCGTTGCAGGTATTGAGAGGACCAATTCACCTGAACGGGGGTACGCGGCAGTAGAGGGTGACGACATCCGTCCGGGCGAGATATGTTCGGTTGTGAGGGAAAGCCGCAGGCCACACCTCTCGAATCCGAATGCTGCGCTGTGCTTTGAGGTAATCATCGCGGCATCCGGGGTGGAGATCTCGCCCATGGGGGAGGAGGAGGTGGAAGTCACCGAGTCCGAGGTTCCGGTGTCCACCGGAACCTGGTGCAAAAGGGAGATGCTCCGCCGCTGATGCGGAGCGATCCGGGAACGGAGTTCTGCGTGGACATCGTCGTCAAGGGCCGCAAGACCGAGGTGCCCGAGCGGTTCCGCAAGCACGTGGCCGAGAAGCTGAACCTGGAGAAGATCCAGAAGCTCGACGGCAAGGTGATGAGCCTCGACGTCGAGGTGTCCAAGGAGCCGAACCCCCGACAGGCCGACCGGTGCGACCGAGTGGAGATCACGCTCCGCTCCCGCGGCCCGGTGATCCGTGCGGAGGCAGCGGCCAGCGACCCGTACGCGGCACTCGATCTGGCGGCGGAGAAGCTGGACGCCCAGCTGCGCAAGCAGCACGACAAGCGTTACACCCGGCGCGGCGCGCGGCGGATCTCGGCGGCGGAGGTCGCCGACCACGTGCCGGGCGTCGCGACCCTCGGCAGCAATGGCCACCCCGTCCCGTCCGAAGAGCCCGACAGCGTGCCGACGAAGAAGATCGGGTCGCTGGAGGTGCAGGGGGACGGCCCGCTCGTGGTGCGCGAGAAGACCCATGTGGCCGCCCCCATGACTCTTGACCAGGCTCTTTACGAGATGGAGCTGGTCGGGCACGACTTCTATCTCTTCGTCGACTCCGAGACGAAGGAGCCGAGCGTCGTCTACCGGCGGCACGCTTACGACTACGGCGTGATCCACCTCAGCACGGACCCGATGGTCGCCCAGGCTCCGGCCCCCGAGGCGGGCGGCGCGCTGGGCGGCTGACCCCGCCCCGGTGACAGCTGAGCAGGTGCCCCTGGAGCGCGTGTGCGCCCCCAGGGGCACCCCTGTGCGCCCCTTCGGGCATCGCTCCGTCACCGGGTTGTCGTCCGGGCATGGAATCATGGCGGCAACGGCTCAACCGGTGGGTCGTTGCCTTGCGTTGGCGATGGCACGCGACCACGGCCACAGCCTTCAGGGGGAGGAACGATGGCGGACAGCTTCGGACCGATGCATGACGGGGATGCCGTCGAGGGCGTTGCCGGCATGGGCCCGGACGGGGGCGCTCCCCGCAAGGAGCCGATCAGGGTTCTGGTGGTGGACGACCATGCCCTGTTCCGCCGCGGGCTGGAGATCGTGCTCGCCGCGGAGGAGGACATCCAGGTCGTCGGTGAGGCGGGGGACGGGGCGGAGGCCGTGGACAAGGCGGCCGATCTGCTCCCCGACATCGTGCTGATGGACGTACGGATGCCGAAGCGCGGGGGTATCGAGGCGTGCACCTCGATCAAGGAGGTGGCTCCCAGCGCGAAGATCATCATGTTGACGATCAGCGACGAGGAGGCCGATCTCTATGAGGCGATCAAGGCGGGTGCGACGGGTTATCTCCTGAAGGAGATCTCCACGGACGAGGTGTCCACGGCCATTCGGGCGGTGGCGGACGGGCAGTCGCAGATCAGTCCCTCGATGGCGTCCAAACTGCTGACCGAGTTCAAATCGATGATCCAGCGCACCGATGAGCGCAGGCTGGTGCCCGCGCCGCGGTTGACGGACCGTGAGCTGGAAGTGCTCAAGCTCGTCGCGACGGGGATGAACAACCGGGACATCGCCAAGGAGTTGTTCATCTCCGAGAACACCGTGAAGAACCATGTGCGGAACATTCTGGAGAAGTTGCAGCTGCACTCCAGGATGGAAGCGGTGGTGTATGCGATGCGGGAGAAGATTCTCGAGATCCGCTAGCTCCGGTGCGCCGGTCCCGGTGCGGTGGTCGTGTGCGGTGGTCCTGTGCGGTGCTCCATGCGGTCGGGGTGGCGGTCAGGCGAGGGCCCGGGCGAGTTCCTGGGTGAGGGGGGCGCGCAGTTCGGGCGCGTCGACGCGTTCCACTCGTACGTCCGTGCAGTCCACCCAGCTTGCCGCCTCGGTCAGGGCCTGCACGACGGCGGGGACGGCCTTGGGGCCGTCCAGGGTGATCTGCCGGGCGACGAGGGTGCGGCCCTCGCGGGCGGGATCGACGCGGCCGACGAGCCGGCCGCCGGCGAGTACCGGCATGGCGAAGTAGCCGTGGATCCGCTTGGGTTTGGGCACGTAGGCCTCCAGGCGGTGGGTGAAGCCGAAGATGCGTTCGGTGCGGGCCCGCTCCCAGACGAGGGAGTCGAAGGGGGAGAGCAGCGTCGTGCGGTGGCGGCCGCGGGGCGCCGTCTCCAGGGCCGCCGGGTCGGCCCAGGCCGGTTTTCCCCAGCCGGCGACGGTGACCGGGACCAGACCGGAGTCGGCGATCACGGCGTCGACCTGTTCGCCCTTGAGACGGTGGTAGTCGGCGATGTCCGCGCGCGTGCCGACGCCCAGGGCGCGGCCGGCGAGACCGACCAGGCGGCGCAGGCATTCGGTGTCGTCGAGTTCGTCGTGCAGCAGGTCGGCGGGGACGGCGCGTTCGGCGAGGTCGTAGACCCGCTTCCAGCCGCGGCGTTCGACGCAGACCACTTCGCCGTACATCAGGGCGCGTTCGACGGCGACCTTGGTGCCGGACCAGTCCCACCACTCGCTGGTCCTCTTGGCGCCGCCCAGTTCGGTGGCGGTGAGGGGGCCCTCGGCGCGCAGTTGCTTGACGACCTGGTCGTAGGTGCCCTCGGGGAGGGTGTGGTTCCAGTGCGGGCGGTTGCGGTAGGCGCGGCGGCGGAAGGCGAAGTGGGGCCACTCCTCGATGGGGAGGATGCACGCGGCGTGGGACCAGTACTCGAAGGCGTGGGGCCGGGCGTCGGGTGCGCCGGGGGTGGGCTTCCAGTAGGCGTCCTCGACGGTGGTGCGGCCGACGGCTCCGAGGCGGGCGTAGGGGATGAGTTCGTGGGAGCGGGCGAGGACGGAGATGGTGTCGAGCTGGACGGCGCCGAGGTGGCGCAGGACGCCGCGGACGCCGGCTCTGCGGTCGGGCACGCCGAGGAAGCCCTGGGCGCGCAGGGCGATGCGGCGGGCCTCGTCCGCGGAGAGTTCGGTGGCGGGGGGCGGGGTCGTCATGGTGCGCACGATAGGGGGTGGGTCTGACAGTCGCTGCTGAGCTGCGGGTTCGCCCGTGCTCAGGCGGGGTCGGTGGTGGGGCCGGGGTGTGCCGGCGCCGGGAGGTAGGGGGCCGCCGAGGGCAGGGCGAGGTCTGAGGGGAGCAGGGAGGCCACCCAGCAGTCGCGTCGTACGCCCTTGTTGTTGATCGCGGAGCGCAGGGTGCCCTCCAGGGTGAAGCCGGCGTTCCGGGCGACCGCGAGGGAGGCGGTGTTGCCGACCTCCGCGCGCCATTCGACGCGGTCGACGGCGAGGTGGGTGAAGGCCCAGCGGCAGGCGGTGACGGTGGCCTCGGTGGTGTAGCCGTGGCCGCGGTGTTCCCTGGTGGTCCAGAAGCCGATCTCGGCGGTGTCGAGGGAGCGCATGGTGAGGCTGAGGAGGCCGGTGAGGCTGTCGTCGGGGAGGAAGACGCCGAAGGTGAACACCGAGCGGTTCGCCCAGCCTTCGGGGGCGAGCTGTTCGGTGAAGCCGCGGGCGTGTTCGGCGAGGTAGGGGGAGGGGATGGTGGTCCAGCGCTGGATGTCGGGGTCCTGGGCGGCGGCGTGGACCGCGTCGGTGTCCCGGGGGCCGACCGGGCGCAGGACGAGGCGGTCGGTGGTGAGGGTGACGGGTTCCATCGGCTGATTCTGCGCGCGGGGCCGGGACGGGCGCCATCTTTTCGCGCCGGGTGAGCGGGTGATCACTTTTTGCGCAATTCGTCCGGTGGGCGCGGCACCATCGGCGGGGCCCGGCCGTTGTGCCTGTGACGGAGAAATCCGTCGCCGCCGTCCGGCGGTGTGCGGTCCGCGTCACGGCAGGCCTCCCGGCGTGGCGGGGTCCTCGCATACGATGGCCGTTGCTCAGTAAGTCAAATGAAACCGACCGTCCCAGGCCCGACCGGCAAGGAGACCAACCCCCGTGTCCGTCCTCTCGAAGATCATGCGTGCAGGCGAAGGCAAGATCCTGCGCAAGCTGCACCGCATCGCGGACCAGGTCAACTCCATCGAAGAGGACTTCGTCGACCTCTCCGACGCCGAGCTGCGGGCCCTCACCGATGAGTACAAGCAGCGGTACGCCGACGGCGAGACGCTGGACGACCTGCTGCCGGAGGCGTTCGCCACGGTGCGTGAGGCCGCCAAGCGTGTCCTGGGTCAGCGTCACTACGACGTGCAGATCATGGGTGGTGCCGCCCTGCACCTGGGCTATGTCGCCGAGATGAAGACCGGTGAGGGCAAGACCCTGGTGGGCACGCTGCCCGCGTATCTGAACGCTCTGTCGGGTGACGGCGTTCACCTGATCACGGTCAACGACTACCTGGCCGAGCGCGACTCCGAGATGATGGGTCGTGTCCACAAGTTCCTCGGGCTGTCGGTCGGTTGCATCCTCGCCAACATGACGCCGGCCCAGCGCCGCGAGATGTACGCCTGCGACATCACGTACGGCACGAACAACGAGTTCGGCTTCGACTACCTGCGCGACAACATGGCGTGGTCCCAGGACGAGCTCGTCCAGCGCGGCCACAACTTCGCGATCGTCGACGAGGTCGACTCCATCCTGGTCGACGAGGCGCGTACGCCGCTGATCATCTCGGGTCCGGCGGACCAGGCGACGAAGTGGTACGGCGATTTCGCCAAGCTGGTCCTGCGCCTCAAGCGCGGCGAGGCGGGCAACCCGCTCAAGGGCATCGAGGAGACCGGCGACTACGAGGTCGACGAGAAGAAGCGCACGGTCGCCATCCACGAGGCCGGTGTCGCCAAGGTCGAGGACTGGCTGGGCATCGACAACCTCTACGAGTCGGTGAACACGCCTCTGGTGGGCTACCTGAACAACGCCATCAAGGCGAAGGAGCTCTTCAAGAAGGACAAGGACTACGTCGTCATCGACGGCGAGGTCATGATCGTCGACGAGCACACCGGCCGTATCCTCGCGGGCCGCCGCTACAACGAGGGCATGCACCAGGCGATCGAGGCGAAGGAAGGGGTGGACATCAAGGACGAGAACCAGACGCTCGCGACGATCACCCTGCAGAACTTCTTCCGCCTGTACAAGCGCCACGACCACAACGGCAAGGAACTGCCCGGCCTGTCCGGCATGACCGGTACGGCGATGACCGAGGCCGCCGAGTTCCACCAGATCTACAAGCTCGGCGTGGTGCCGATCCCGACGAACAGGCCGATGGTCCGCAAGGACCAGTCGGACCTCATCTACCGCACCGAGGTCGCGAAGTTCGAGGCGGTCGTCGACGACATCGCCGAGAAGCACGAGAAGGGCCAGCCGATCCTCGTCGGTACGACGTCGGTCGAGAAGTCCGAGTACCTGTCGCAGCAGCTCAGCAAGCGGGGCATCCAGCACGAGGTGCTGAACGCCAAGCAGCACGACCGTGAGGCGCAGATCGTCGCGCAGGCGGGCCGCAGGGGCGCTGTGACGGTGGCTACGAACATGGCCGGTCGTGGTACGGACATCAAGCTGGGCGGCAACCCGGAGGACCTCGCGGAGGCGGAACTGCGCCAGCGCGGTCTCGACCCGGAGGAGCACATCGAGGAGTGGGCCGCGGCACTGCCGGCCGCCCTGGAGAAGGCCGAGCAGGCCGTCAGGGCGGAGAAGGAGCAGGTCGAGGAGCTCGGCGGGCTGTACGTGCTGGGCACCGAGCGGCACGAGTCGCGGCGTATCGACAACCAGCTGCGCGGTCGTTCCGGCCGTCAGGGTGACCCGGGCGAGTCCCGTTTCTACCTGTCGCTGGGCGATGACCTGATGCGGCTTTTCAAGGCGCAGATGGTGGAGCGCGTGATGTCCATGGCGAACGTGCCGGACGACGTGCCGATCGAGAACAAGATGGTCACGCGGGCCATCGCGTCCGCGCAGTCGCAGGTCGAGCAGCAGAACTTCGAGACGCGCAAGAACGTCCTGAAGTACGACGAGGTCCTCAACCGGCAGCGCGAGGTCATCTACGGCGAGCGGCGTCGCGTCCTGGAGGGCGAGGACCTCCAGGAGCAGATCCACCACTTCATGGACGACACGATCGACGCGTACGTGTCGGCGGAGACCGCGGAGGGCTTCGCCGAGGACTGGGACCTGGACCGGCTCTGGGGCGCCTTCAAGCAGCTGTACCCGGTGAAGATCACCGTGGAGGAGCTGGAGGAGGCGGCCGGCGACCGGGCGGGGCTCACCGCGGAGTTCATCGCCGAGTCCATCAAGGACGACATCCGTGAGCAGTACGAGTCGCGGGAGAAGCAGCTCGGCTCCGAGATCATGCGTGAGCTGGAGCGGCGGGTCGTGCTGTCGGTCCTGGACCGCAAGTGGCGTGAGCACCTCTACGAGATGGACTACCTCCAGGAGGGCATCGGCCTGCGCGCGATGGCGCAGAAGGACCCGCTGGTCGAGTACCAGCGTGAGGGCTTCGACATGTTCTCCGCGATGATGGACGGCATCAAGGAGGAGTCCGTCGGCTACCTGTTCAACCTGGAGGTCCAGGTCGAGCAGCAGGTCGAGGAGGTGCCGGTCGAGGACGCGGCACCGGTCGACATGGAGAAGCAGGACGTGGTGCCGGCGCAGGCCCGTCCGGAGATCCGCGCCAAGGGTCTGGACGCCCCGCAGCGGCGCAACCTGCACTTCTCGGCGCCGACCGTGGACGGCGAGGGCGGCACCGTCGAGGGCGACTTCGAGAGCGACGAGGAGCCCGTGCGCTCGGAGGCGGACGGTCTGACGCGCGCGGAGCGGCGCAAGCAGGCCAAGACCGGGCGGCGTCGCAAGAAGTAGTGACGTAAGAAGTAGTGGCGTAAGAAGTCGTCACGGGAAGTCGTCACGGGCCGGATCACCCGAGGGTGGTCCGGCCCGTCGGCGTTCGTGGGGTGGCGTGCCGCCCGCCCGCTTCTCTCAGCGTGTCGGGGAAGGGGTGCGGAAGGGCTGCTCAGTCGTGGTCGGTGTGGGGCCTGCGGGGGCCGCCGAGTTCCACCGCCGTGCACCGCCAGCGGCGGTCCGTGCCGCGCTCCAGGCGGAACGCCATCGCGCGCAGGCGGTCACCCGCGCCGATGCGGGCGAAGACCTCCAGGGCGCCGGGACGGGCGACGTAGTAGCCGATGTCGCGTACGACGGGACGGGTGCCGCGGGTGGTGCGCAGGGGGCCGCTCTCGGCGAGGTGCGCCAGGTCGTCGTAGGCGCGGCCGACGGTGTGGCGGAGCATCGAGTGGACGGGGCGGCTGCCGCTGAGGACGGCGAGGAGACGGTCGGCGAAGAGGTCGGTGGGGCTGGGCTGTCCGGGCTGGACGAGGGGCCTGCGGGGGCTCTGGGCGGGAACGGTGGGCGTCGTGGGCGTCGTGGTGAGCGGTGTGGCACGGGGTGTGCCGACGGTGGTCGTGGGGCGGTTGTCGGCGGGGCGGGTGCGGGTGGAGGGGAGGGCGCCGGGTGAGCCGGGCGGGCGGCCGCCGGCGGGGGCCGGGCGGGTCCCGCCGCTCGGGACCCGGGGCGGGGTGCCGGCGGGGCGGCGGGTGTCGCCGCGGCCGGGCGGGCGGCCGCCGGGAGTGCGCTGCGTCCTCGTCATGACCTTGTTCATGGTTGTCCCCGTTCACTGGGCCCGGCCGACATCGCCTACCAGGCGGTAACTTGCGCTGGAGATCTTGTACTCGGTTGCGGTGCGTGACGGCAAGTGAGCGGAGAGTGGTGTCTGTGGGTCGGCCACTTTCACCTATCAGGGTGGTGAAGGAGGGGGGAAGCGCAGGTGGGGGCGGTGTGGGGGGTGAATTCCAGGGCCCGGGGTGGACGTCTGGGATGGTGCGGACAGGGACCCGAAAGGGGGCGCCCGCACGTATCCTGGAGGCCCTCCGGAGATGCGGGGGACACCGAGCGGAGCCTTCGACCACGAAAGAGCGGCCCATCATGCGCGTCTACGTCCCCCTGACCCTCCCCGGTCTCGCCGAGGCGCACAAAACGGGAGAACTGGGGTCGTCCGGGCCGCTCGTCGCCTACGCCGTCACGCCCGGACTGCGCGAGTGGTACGTCTCCGACGACATCGAGGAACTGGAGTACGCGGCCCTCGGCCGGGCCGCGCTCGCCTCACTGCGGCTGCTGGCGTCGGACCCCGCGGCGCCGCGGCGGCGTGCGGTGGTCGCCGTCGACGTACCGGACGGCGCGGCCACGTCGGACCCCGACCGCGCCCTGGACCCGGTGGCGCTCGGCGAGGTCCGGGTGACCGGGCCCGTGCGGCTGGCCGAGGCGGCCGCCGTGCACATCGACGCCGACGACGCGGAGGCGGACGTGACCGCCGCGGTCGAGGCGCTGCCGGCGGCGGACGCCGGTGACGACGACGCCCGGTTCGTGGTCGACGGCGCCGAGGACCACGAACTGCTGTGGTTCGCCGTGCAGGAGATCGCCGGCCTGGTGGAATCCGACCGCTGAGGGCGGGGCCGACGGACCCGGACCACGGGCCTTGGGCCGAGGGCCCGGCGCCCGGTGGTCCCGTGACGCCAGTCACCGCTGCCCCGGGTGTCGGCGGGGGCGGGTACGTTTGCGGGTATGGGGAAACAGGCCGGGGCGCACATCGTGTGGGACTGGAACGGGACGCTGTTCCACGACAACGACGCCATCATCGGGGCCACGAACGCGGCGTTCGTCGAGCTGGGGCTGGAACCGATCACGCTCGAGCGCTACCGGGCGCTGTACTGCGTACCGGTGCCCAGGTTCTACGAGCGGCTGCTGGGCAGACTGCCCACCGACGCCGAGTGGCAGGTCATGGACGAGGTCTTCCACCGGTACTACGCCGAGCACCGGGTGCGGTGCGGGCTCACCGCCGGGGCGGCGGAGCTGCTCGCCGGATGGAGTTCGGCGGGCCGCAGCCAGTCACTGCTGAGCATGTACGTGCACGACGAGCTGGTCCCGCTGGTCCGGGGGTTCGGGATCGAGCCGTACTTCGTCCGCGTCGACGGGCGGACCGGGCCGTCCGGCGGCAGCAAGGCCGAGCACATGGTGCGCCATCTGGAAACCCTGGTCGAGGTCGACGTGGAGCGCACCGTGGTCATCGGGGACGCCGCCGACGACGCGGTGGCGGCGCTGCACGTGGGCGCGCGGGCCGTGCTGTACACCGGGGGGTCGCACAGCCGGGCCAGCCTGGAGGGAGTCGGCGTGCCCGTGGTGGACACCCTCCAGGAGGCCGTCGAGACGGCGGAGCGGATGGCCGCCTGACGGGGCGCCCGCGGGTGCGGCGCCGCCGAGGGCGCCGCACCGCCGGGCCGTGCCGGGTGGTGGAGGCCGCGAGGCGCGACCCGTGCGAGGGGAGCCGGACGACGGAGGCCGCGACGTGATCCGTGCGGCGGAAGCCGCGCGCCGGCCCCGTCAGGTAGCCGGGGCCTTCGTGCGCAGCACCTTCAGGAACTCGCGCATCCACGCGGGGTGGTCCGGCCAGGCCCGGGAGGAGACCAGCGTGCCGTCGACGACCGCCTCGGTGTCCTGGAAGGTCGCGCCGGCGCTCTGCATGTCGAGTTCCAGGGCCGGGTAGGCCGTGACGCGGCGGCCCGAGAGCCCGTCCACCGCGGCGGTCAGCAGCGGCCCGTGGCAGATCTGGGCGACCGGCTTGTCCGTGTCGAAGAACGACTTGAGGATCTTGCGCAGCTCGGGGTCGTTGCGCAGGTACTCGGGGGCGCGTCCGCCGGGGATCACGACGGCGGCGTACGCGCCGGGGTCGACCTCGGAGAAGGCGAGGTCGGCGGGCCAGGTGTAGCCGGGCTTCTCGGTGTAGGTGTCGAAGCCCGGTTCGAAGTCGTGGACGACGAAGCGGAGCTGCTTGCGGGCGGGGGCGGCGATGTGGACCTCGTAGCCCTCCTCGCGCAGGCGCTGGTAGGGGTAGAGGACTTCCAGGGACTCCGCTGCGTCGCCGGTGACGATGAGGATCTTCGTGGTCATGCCGGGCGGCTCCTCTCGGGCGGGCGCTCTCCTCGGGCAACCTGCCTCCTGGGCGCGGCCTTGCCAAGAGGTGGGTCGCTCCCAGAGTGCCCGGGGCCGGGGTCGGCGTCGACTTTTTCCCGCCCTCCCGCTCTCCCGGCCTCCCGCTCTCCCGGCTTCCCGCCCTCCCAGCCTCCCGCCCTCCCGGCTTCCCGCCCTCCCAGCCTCCCGCCCTCCCGGCTGCCCGGCTTCCCGCCCTCCGTGCGCCCCGCCGCCCCACCCGCCCGTCTGGTTCCCACGGTTCCGGTCCGTCCCTTCACACACCAGCCCTCGCCGCACCCCTGTGCAGAACGTCAAACTTCCACCCCCGGTTTTGTACACATACGGCTCATGACGGGCCCCCGGTGGGGGGCGATAGCCTTGGTGGCGTGATCAGCGCGATAGCTCGCGGGGGTGCGGTTGCCCCTGCCCCGCGCCCGGTGCGTGCGGACGACATCCGCGGCCGGGCGTCAGTCGCTGGTCCTCGCGGGCGGGACGGGGCCACCAGGGCCCCCAGGACGCCGTGCACACCCCACGAGCAGGCGGCGCGGAGAGCAGCGTCACACCTGCGGGACACGTCGGGAATGGCCGATAACCCCCCGCTCCTCTCATCCTGCGGCATAGCGTCGGAGCAGCCCGGAGACCCCGGGCCGTGGCGTCGAGCCGCAGGGGAAGAGACCGTACTTCCTTCTACGTCACGCAACGGCGCGCGACAGGAGCCAGAGGACAATGCAGACCAAGCTGGACGAAGCCAAGGCCGAGCTGCTCGAGAGGGCGGCCCGGGTCGCTGAGAACAGTCCGGTCGGGGGGCACCTACCGACTGGGACGACGGGCGAGGGCGGTCCGGGGATCCCGGGCACGCCGGACCACGCGTCCGTGCTCTCGTTCCTCCAGCGCTACTACCTGCACACCGCTGCGGAGGACCTCGCCGACCGCGACCCGGTCGATGTCTTCGGAGCCGCCTTCTCGCACTACCGGCTGGCGGAGAACCGCCCCCAGGGCACCGCGAACGTGCGCGTCCACACGCCGACCGTCGAGGAGAACGGCTGGACGTCCAGCCACTCCGTGGTCGAGGTCGTCACCGACGACATGCCCTTCCTCGTGGACTCCGTGACGAACGAGCTGACCCGTCAGGGCCGCGGGATCCACCTCGTCGTCCACCCGCAGGTCGTCGTCCGCAGGGACGTCACCGGCCGGCTCATCGAGGTGCTCAAGGCGCCCCCGGCCGCCGCCGACCTGCCGCACGACGCGCACATCGAGTCCTGGATCCACGTGGAGACGGACCGCGAGACCGACCGCTCCGACCTCAAGCAGATCACCGCCGATCTGCTGCGTGTCCTGTCCGACGCCCGCGAGGCCGTCGAGGACTGGGAGAAGATGCGCGACGCCGCCCTGCGGATCGCCGACGACCTGCCGGGCGAGTCCGTGCCCGGCGACCTGGCCTCGCCCGACGTGGAGGAGGCCCGCGAGCTGCTGCGCTGGCTGGCCGACAACCACTTCACCTTCCTCGGCTACCGCGAGTACCAGCTGCGCGCCGACGACTCCCTCGCGGCCGTCCCCGGCACCGGGCTCGGCATCCTGCGCTCCGACCCGCATCACGCCGAGGGCGACGCCCACCCGGTCAGCCCCTCCTTCGAGCGGCTCCCGGCCGACGCCCGCGCCAAGGCGCGCGAGCACAAGCTGCTCATCCTGACCAAGGCCAACAGCCGCTCGACGGTGCACCGGCCGTCGTACCTGGACTACATCGGCGTCAAGAAGTTCGACGCCGAGGGGAACGTCGTCGGTGAGCGCCGCTTCCTCGGACTGTTCTCCTCCGCCGCCTACACCGAGTCCGTGCTGCGGGTGCCGGTCGTGCGGCGCAAGGTCGACAGTGTGCTGAAGAGCGCCGGGTTCTCGCCCAACAGCCACGACGGACGCGACCTGCTCCAGATCATGGAGACCTACCCGCGCGACGAGCTGTTCCAGACGCCGGTCGACGAACTGCGTTCCATCGTCACGTCCGTGCTCTACCTCCAGGAGCGGCGCCGCCTGCGGCTCTACCTGCGCCAGGACGAGTACGGCCGCTACTACTCGGCCCTCGTCTACCTGCCCCGTGACCGCTACACCACCGGCGTACGGCTGCGGATCATCGACATCCTCAAGGAGGAACTGGGCGGCACCAGCGTCGACTTCACCGCCTGGAACACCGAGTCGATCCTCTCCCGCCTGCACTTCGTCGTCCGGGTCCCGCAGGGCACCGAGCTGCCGCAGCTGTCCGACGGCGACAAGGAACGCATCGAGGCGCGGCTCGTCGAGGCGGCCCGCTCCTGGGAGGACGCCTTCCAGGACGCGCTCAACGCCGAACTCGGCGAGGAGCGGACGGCGGAGCTGCTGCGCCGCTACAGCAACGCCTTCCCCGAGGGCTACAAGGCCGACCACACCCCGCGCTCCGCGGTCGCCGACCTCGTCCACATCGAGCGGCTCACCGAGGAGCAGAACTTCTCGCTCAGCCTGTACGAGCCGGTGGGCGCCGCCCCCGACGAGCGCCGCTTCAAGATCTACCGCAAGGGTGACTCGATCTCCCTGTCGGCGGTGCTGCCGGTGCTCAACCGGCTCGGCGTCGAGGTCGTCGACGAGCGGCCCTACGAGCTGCGCTGCTCCGACCGCAGTGTCGCCTGGATCTACGACTTCGGCCTGCGGCTGCCCAAGTCGCTGGGCGGCGGCGCCGGCGACCAGCTCGGTGACGACGGGCGTGAGCGCTTCCAGGAGGCGTTCGCCGCCACCTGGACCGGCAAGGCGGAGAACGACAGCTTCAACGCCCTCGTGCTGAGCGCCGGGCTCGGCTGGCGGCAGGCGATGGTGCTGCGGGCGTACGCGAAGTACCTGCGGCAGGCCGGTTCCACCTTCAGCCAGGACTACATGGAGGACACCCTCCGCACGAACGTCCACACCACCCGGCTGCTCGTCTCGCTGTTCGAGGCGCGGATGTCGCCCGACCGGCAGCGCGCCGGGCACGAGATCGTCGACGCGCTGCTGGAGGAGCTGGACGCTGCCCTCGACCAGGTGGCCTCCCTCGACGAGGACCGGATCCTGCGGTCCTTCCTCACCGTCATCAAGGCGACCCTGCGCACGAACTTCTTCCAGCGCACCGCGGACGGCACCTGGCACGACTACGTGTCGATGAAGTTCGACCCGCAGGCCATCCCCGACCTGCCGGCGCCGCGCCCCGCCTTCGAGATCTGGGTGTACTCGCCGCAGGTGGAGGGCGTGCACCTGCGGTTCGGGAAGGTCGCGCGCGGCGGCCTGCGCTGGTCCGACCGGCGTGAGGACTTCCGCACCGAGGTCCTCGGCCTGGTCAAGGCGCAGATGGTGAAGAACACCGTCATCGTGCCGGTCGGCGCCAAGGGCGGCTTCGTCGCCAAGCAGCTGCCGGACCCGGGCGTCGACCGGGACGCGTGGCTCGCCGAGGGCATCGCCAGCTACCGGACGTTCATCTCGGCGCTGCTCGACATCACCGACAACATGGTCGCCGGGGAGGTCGTGCCGCCGGCCGACGTCGTCCGGCACGACGAGGACGACACCTACCTGGTGGTCGCCGCCGACAAGGGCACGGCGACGTTCTCCGACATCGCCAACGAGGTCGCGCAGTCCTACGACTTCTGGCTCGGTGACGCCTTCGCCTCCGGCGGCTCCGCGGGCTACGACCACAAGGCGATGGGCATCACCGCCCGCGGCGCCTGGGAGTCCGTGAAGCGGCACTTCCGCGAGCTGGGCGTGAACACGCAGGTCGAGGACTTCACCGTCGTCGGCATCGGGGACATGTCCGGTGACGTGTTCGGCAACGGCATGCTGCTCTCCGAGCACATCCGTCTCGTGGCCGCCTTCGACCACCGGCACATCTTCGTCGACCCCGAACCCGACGCGGCGACCTCCTACGCCGAGCGCCGCCGCCTGTTCGAGCTGCCGCGCTCCAGCTGGGCCGACTACGACACCGCGCTGCTGTCGGCGGGCGGCGGCGTCTTCCCCCGCACGGCGAAGGCGATCCCCGTCAACGCGCACATCCGGGCGGCCCTCGGCATCGAGGACAAGGTCACCAAGGTGACCCCGGCCGACCTGATGAAGGCCATCCTCAAGGCGCCGGTGGACCTGCTGTGGAACGGCGGCATCGGTACGTACGTGAAGTCGTCGGCGGAGTCGAACGCCGACGTCGGCGACAAGGCCAACGACGCCATCCGCGTCGACGGCGCCGACCTGCGCGCGAGCGTCGTCGGAGAGGGCGGCAACCTGGGTCTGACCCAGCTCGGCCGGATCGAGTACGCCCGCGGCGGCGGCAAGATCAACACCGATGCCATCGACAACAGCGCGGGCGTGGACACCTCCGACCACGAGGTGAACATCAAGATCCTGCTCAACGGCCTGGTCACCGACGGCGACATGACCGTCAAGCAGCGCAACAAGCTGCTCGCCGAGATGACCGACGAGGTCGGCGCCCTCGTCCTGCGCAACAACTACGCGCAGAACACCGCCATCGCCAACGCCCTCGCCCAGTCCAAGGACATGCTCCACGCCCAGCAGCGCTTCATGCGCCACCTGGTCCGTGAGGGCCACCTCGACCGGGCGCTGGAGTTCCTGCCCACCGACCGGCAGATCCGTGAGCGGCTCTCCTCCGGCCACGGCCTGACCGGACCCGAGACCGCCGTCCTCATGGCGTACACGAAGATCACGGTGTCGGACGAGCTGCTGCGCACCTCGCTGCCCGAGGACCCCTACCTGCGCGGGCTGCTGTACGCGTACTTCCCGACCGCACTGCGCGAGCAGTTCGCCGAGCAGATCGACAACCACCCGCTGCGCCGCGAGATCACCACGACGGTCCTGGTCAACGACACCGTCAA
Source organism: Streptomyces sp. NPDC088766 (assembly GCF_044750845.1). Taxonomy (NCBI): domain Bacteria; kingdom Bacillati; phylum Actinomycetota; class Actinomycetes; order Kitasatosporales; family Streptomycetaceae; genus Streptomyces; species Streptomyces sp. NPDC088766. The sequence continues at coordinate 28,044 of NZ_JBIVKQ010000024.1, forward strand.
CACCGGCGGTACGACCTACCTGCACCGTCTGCGGGAGGAGACCGGCGCCTCGCTGGAGGAGATCGTGCGGGCGCAGACCGCGGCTCGCGCGATCTTCCGGTCGGCGCCGGTGTGGGACGCGGTCGAGGACCTCGACAACCAGGTCGAGGCCGCCGTCCAGACCCGCATCCGGCTGCACTCGCGCCGCCTGGTCGAACGCGGCACCCGCTGGCTGCTCAACAACCGGCCGCAGCCGGTGCAACTCGCCGAGACCGTCGACTTCTTCGCCGACCGCGTCGAGCAGGTCTGGGGGCAGCTGACGAAACTGCTGCGCGGCGCGGACCTGGAGTGGTGGCAGCAGATCTACGACGAGCTGACCGGCGCCGGCGTGCCCGACGAGGTCGCCACCCGGGTCGCCGGGTTCTCGTCCGTGTTCCCCGCCCTCGACATCGTGTCGGTGGCCGACCGCATGGGCCGGGACCCGCTGGACGTCGCCGAGGTGTACTACGACCTCGCCGACCGGCTGCACATCACCCAGCTCATGGACCGCATCATCGAGCTGCCGCGCGCCGACCGCTGGCAGTCCATGGCCCGCGCCTCCATCCGCGAGGACCTGTACGCGGCCCACGCGGCGCTCACCGCGGACGTCCTGGCCGTCGGCAACGGCACCTCGACGCCCGAGCAGCGGTTCACGGCGTGGGAGGAGAAGAACGCGCCGATCCTGGGCCGGGCACGCACCACGCTGGAGGAGATCCAGAGCTCGGAGACCTTCGACCTCGCCAACCTGTCGGTGGCGATGCGGACCATGCGGACGCTGCTGCGGACGCACTCGTAGAGCCGGGACGAAAGGGGGGTGCCCCCGAGCCTCACGAGGCTCGGGGGCACCCCCCTTTTTTCCGGACCGGTGTGGGCGGGGCGTCAGGACTTCGCCGCGGCCGGGCGCTTCTTCTTCGGCTCGGTGAACGCCTCGTACTCCTTGAGGACCTCCTCGGTCGGGCCGTCCATGCGCAGCTCGCCGCGCTCCAGCCACAGCACCCGCTCGCAGGTCTCGCGGATCGAGCTGTTGCTGTGGCTGACCAGGAAGACCGTGCCGGCGTGCTCGCGCATCGCGCGGATGCGGTCCGCCGACCGCTGCCGGAACTTCGCGTCGCCGGTGGCCAGCGCCTCGTCGATGAGGAGGACGTCGTGGTCCTTGGCGGCGGCGATGGAGAACCGCAGCCGGGAGCCCATGCCGGAGGAGTACGTGCGCATCGGCAGGGAGATGAAGTCGCCCTTCTCGTTGATGCCCGAGAAGTCGACGATCTCCTGGTAGCGCTCCCTGATCTGCTCCCGGGTCATGCCCATGGCCAGGCCGCCCAGGTGGACGTTGCGTTCGCCGGTCAGGTCGCTCATCAGGGCCGCGTTGACGCCGAGGAGGGACGGCTGGCCGTCGGTGTAGATCCTGCCGTTCTCCACCGGCAGCAGGCCCGCGACCGCTTTGAGCAGCGTCGACTTGCCCGAGCCGTTGGTGCCGATCAGGCCGATCGCCTCGCCCTTGTACGCCACGAAGGAGACGTTCTTGACGGCGTGCACCGTGCGGACGCCCGCCGCCTTCTCGGCCTTCTTGCGGCGCACGATGCGGTTCAGGGCGGCGGTGGCGGAACCGCGGCCCCCGGTGGTGCCGTTGACGCGGTAGACGATGTCGACGCCGTCGGCGATGACGGTGGGGACGCGTTCGCCGGCGGTGCCGGTGTGGTCTGCGTGGTCGGTGAATGTCGTGTTGTCAGCCACGGCCGTACGTCTCCTCAGCCTTCCAGAAGTAGATGAAGCCGCCGACGCCCGCCAGCAGCGCCCAGCCGACCGCGGTCGCCCACACGTGCGGCGGGAGGCTGTCGGCGTGGAAACTGTCGATCAGCGCGAACCGCATCAGATCGATGTAGACGGCCGTCGGGTTGGCCCGCAGCACGTCGGCGACCCAGGACGGCAGGTCGCTGTGCTGGCTGAGCAGGATGTCGATGCTCCACATCACGCCCGATACGTACATCCAGGTGCGCAGCACGAACGGCATCAGCTGGGCGATGTCCGGGGTCTTCGCGCCCAGGCGCGCCAGGATCAGTGAGACACCCGCGTTGAAGGTGAACTGGAGCGCCAGCGCGGGGATCGCGAGCAGCCAGGAGAGGGCCGGCGGCACCCCCACGACGAGCAGGATCAGCACCAGGGCGGCCATCGAGAACAGCAGCTGCTGCAACTGCTGGAGGCAGAACGAGATCGGCAGCGCGGCCCGGGGGAAGTGCAGCGCCCGCACCAGGCCGATGTTGCCCGAGATCGCCTTGGTGCCCGCCATGATCGAACTCTGCGTGAACGTCCAGATGAACACCCCCGTCACCAGGAAGGGGATGTAGTCCGGGACGTTCTTCTTCGTCTGGAGCAGCACGCCGAAGATGAAGTAGTACACGGCCGCGTTCAGCAGCGGGGTCATCACCTGCCAGACCTGGCCCAGCTTCGCCTGGCTGTACTGCGAGGTGAGCTTGGCCGTGGCGAACGCGGTGATGAAGTGCCGGCGCGCCCACAGCTGGCGGATGTACTCGGGCAGGGAAGGGCGGGCACCGCTGACCGAGAGGCCGTGCCGGGCCGCGAGGGCCGCGAGGTCTTCATGGGCCTCGGCCCGCGCCTGGGGCGGTGTGTGGAGGACCTGACTCACATCCGCTGCTTTCACTCGGGGGGTGGGGGTGCGCGCGTCCGGCTGTCCCGCCGTCGGCCGGCGTTTTCTCACGCTTCTCATCACGTTCTCTTACGTCGGGACGGCACCGTATCGTCGCAACGCGAGCGTAGGCCGAGTGGGCGTCGGAACGCAACCGTTTCGTCGTCACGGGACCGCGGATTCGTTGCGGCGGTGAGACCGTTCCGACGCGGCAACGAGACCGGGGTGATGCCGGGACGAGACGGATCCGCCGCCGGGACGAGACCGTCGTGCCGCGACGATGGCACCGGTGCGTCGCGACCTGGCACCGGTGCGTCGCGACCTGGCACGGCGGGGTCTCCCGCGGCGACGGCACCGTTTCGTCGTGACGCCACCACCCTTTGCGTAGGGACGGGTCCGTATCGTCGTGACGCCCTATGCTGGTTCGCATGACGACGAACGCCGACGGGCCCCAGACGCGTCCTCGCCGCCGGGCCCCCGCGGGGGCGGCCGTGCTCCGTGAGGACGTGACGGAGGCCATCCGGGCGGCCGTGTTCGAGGAGCTCGCGACCGTCGGCTATGCGCGGATGTCCATCGAGGGCATCGCCCGCCGCGCCGGGGTGGGCAAGACGGCCGTGTACCGGCGCTGGCGCTCCAAGCTGCACCTCGTCCTGGACATCGTCTCGGCGATCGCCGTACAGGGCCTGCCGGCACCGGAGACGGGCAGCCTCGAAGGCGATCTGCGGGTGCTGTACGAGGTGACGTCACGGGCGCTGCGGCATCCCGTGGCCTCGCAGATCATCCCGGACCTCCAGGCCGAGGCGGCCCGCAACCCGGAGATCGCCGAGGCCATGCAGAAGGCGCTGCGGGACGGGCAGGAGGGCGTCGCCCTGAAGATCGTGGCGGCGGCGGCCCGGCGCGGTGAGGTGCGCGGGGACCTGGACGACGAGCTGGCGCTCGACCTCATCTCCGGCCCGCTCTACTGGCGCTCCGTGGTGATCCGCAGTCCGAAGCTGCCCAAGGGGTACCTGGGTGCCCTGGCGCGGGCCACCGCGGAGGCGGTCAAGGCGCTCTGAGCGCACCCTCGGCGTACCCGGACGAGCCGTGGAGGCCTCGCGCCGCCTCCGGCCGAGCCGCTACGCCCGCGCCGCCTCGGGGTGCAGCCGTACCCAGCCCTCCCAGGCCGAGACGATCATGTCCTGGACGTCGAGCTCGGCCTCCCAGCCCAGTTCCGCGGCGGCGCGCTCGGCCGAGGCGACCACGCGGGCCGGGTCGCCGGGGCGACGCGGGGTGACGGTCGGGGGCCGGTCGTAGCCGGTGACGGCGTTGACGCGGTCGATCATCTCGCGGACGGAGACGCCCTCCCCGCGGCCGATGTTGAGGGTGAGGTCCTGGCCGGGGGAGGCCTGGAGGGCGTGTGCGGCGGCGACGTGCGCCTCCGCCAGGTCGACCACGTGGATGTAGTCCCGCACACAGGTGCCGTCCGGCGTGGGGTAGTCGTCGCCGAAGATGCGGGGTGCCGCGTCCTGGGTGAGGCGCTCGAAGACCATGGGGACCAGGTTGGACACGCCGGTGTCGGCCAGCTCGGGGCTCGCCGCGCCGGCCACGTTGAAGTAGCGCAGTGACGCCGTCGACAGGGTGGCGGCCCGGCCGGCGGCGCGGACCAGCCACTCCCCGGCAAGCTTCGTCTCGCCGTAGGGGGAGATCGGCGCGCACGGGGTCTCCTCCGTGACCAGGTCGACGTCCGGCGTGCCGTAGACGGCGGCCGAGGAGGAGAACACGAACGACGGGACCCCGGCCGCGGTGACCGCCTCCAGGAGGACGCGCAGCCCCTCCACGTTCTCCCGGTAGTAGTGCAGGGGCCGGTGCACCGACTCGCCGACCTGCTTCTTTCCCGCGAGGTGGACGACGCCGGTGACGGCGTGCTCGGCGAGGGTGCGGGAGACCAGCGGACCGTCCAGCGTCGAGCCCGCCACGAGCGGCACCCCGGCAGGCACGCGCTCGGCGACGCCGGTGGACAGGTCGTCGTACACCACGGCACGCTCGCCCGCCTCGGTCATCGCCCGTACGACGTGCGCCCCGATGTAGCCGGCGCCGCCCGTGACCAGCCAGGTCATGTCCTGCTCTCCCCCTCGTCGGTGAGTGGTGCGTCCGCCTCGTGAGCGGCGGGCCGCACGGGAAGGCGCCCGCAGTGGACCCGCGGGGGGCCGTCTCACAGTGAAGCAGGCGCCGGGCGCTCCCGCAGGGCCTGTGGACAGCCCTCGGACACCGGCGGTCCCTCGCGTCCCTCGCGTCCTGCGCGTCCCGGGGGTCCCCCGGTCACCGGTCGTCGCCGGCCTCCCCGGCCGGCTCCGCTCGCCGCGCGTCGCCGAGTTCCTCCTGCCGGGCGGCCCCGTCCAGGGCGGCGGTGAGCTGGTCGAGGCGTTCGCGCAGCTCGGCGATCTCCGCCGGTTCCAGGCCCGTCGCGGCGGCGATCCGGACCGGCACCCGTACCGCCCGCGCGCGCAGGGCGGTGCCCTCCTCGGTCAGCCGGACCTCCACCGAGCGCTCGTCGCGGGCGCTGCGCTCGCGCCGCACCAGGCCGGCCGACTCCAGCCGCTTCAGCAGCGGCGAGAGCGTGCCGGAGTCCAGGCGCAGGTGCTCGCCCAGCTTCTTGACGGGCAGTTCGCCCTGCTCCCAGAGCACGAGCAGCACCAGGTACTGCGGGTAGGTCAGCCCGAGGTCCTTCAGGATCACGCGGTAGACGCCGTTGAAGGCGCGCGAGGCGGCCTGGAGGGAGAAGCAGATCTGGCTGTCCAGACGGAGCCAGTTCTCCTGCGAGCCGGCGGCATCGGCGGCAGCGGCAGCGGCAGCGGCGGCATCGGCGGCATCGGGGGGCGGCATCGGGGTCATGCCTCCAGAGTAGCTCTTGCGAGCTATTTAGTTGTGTCCAATTGAATTGTGTGCTCTACTTGTCGTCGTGGGGCCGCCCGGACGCGAACGGCGCGAGGGCGGGCCACTCCCGAACACCGACTTCCGAGAGGGATGGTTCATCCATGGACGCGCTCTACACCGCAGTCGCCACCGCCACCCACGGCCGCGAGGGCCGCACCGTCTCCTCCGACGGCAGGATCGACCTCGGCCTGGCCATGCCGGTGGAGCTGGGCGGCGACGGTCAGGGCACCAACCCCGAGCAGCTCTTCGCCGCCGGTTACGCGGCCTGCTTCGGCAGCGCCCTCGGCCTGGTCGGCCGGCAGGCCAAGGTCGACCTGGCCGACGCCGCCGTGACCGCCGAGGTCGGCATAGGCAAGCAGGGCGAGGGCTTCGGCCTCAAGGTCGCCCTCCGCGTCGAGCTGCCGGACAGCGTGGACGAGGCGACCGGCCGCAAGCTGGTCGAGCAGGCCCACCAGGTCTGCCCGTACTCCAACGCCACCCGCGGCAACATCGAGGTCGACCTCGTCATCGAGTAGCCGCCCTCACGGAGTCACCCGCGCCAGCACCTCGCCCGTCTCCCGGCTCCACGCCACCACCACGGCCTCCTCGGGCACCCGGTGCCAGCGCGTGAGCAGCAGCCAGCGGACGCGGTGACGGCGGACGATCGCCGACCGTTCGGCGCGGGTCGACTCCGGGGCGAGGTAGGCGCGCACGTCCGCGAGCCGCCGCAGCCGCTCCCGTTCGTCCAGGGCCGCGTCCGGCCAGGCGGGGGCGGCGAGGTTCGGCCCGTACCCGGCGATCATGTGGACGGCGTAGTAGCCGTCCGCGATGACCACCTCGCCGGGCGCCATGTGCCGCGCGGCCCAGTCGTACGCCGGCCAGCGCGGCGGCTGGGCGAAGCCGACCGGGTCCACCGCGCGCGGGACGACCGCCCCGGCCTGCACGGTGAGGAAACCGGTGCAGGCCGCGACCGCCGCGACCGCCCCCAGCACCCGCCGCCCCGCGCCCCACGGCCGGGGCGCCGCCAGTTCCACCGCGAGCGCGAACTGGAGCGGCACGAGCGTGAGCCCGAGGATCCGCCCGTAGGTGTAGTGGCCGCTGACCCAGCCGTACGCCACCACCAGGCAGTCCAGGGCGAACATCAGCACCAGCGGATCGCGGACGCCGTTCCTGCGGCCCCGCAGCCACAGCGCCGGCACGCCCGGCAGCGCCAGCCAGAAATGCCCGGCGAGCCCCTCGTACAGCCGCCGGTGCATCGCGTCGACGCTGCCGTCGCCGGCCAGCGCGAACACGTCGAAGTACGGCCACGCGGCGGCGGTCAGCAGGGCCGTCGTGCCCGTGAGGGCCCAGCGCAGCGCCACCGCCGGGCGCCGGCCGCGCTGCCGGCCCGCCACGAACGCCACACCCCCGGTCACCGCCGCCACCGCCGTGATCGGGTGCACCAGCAGGATCACCCCGTACAGGCCGCCCAGCGCCGCGTACCCGGCGAAGCCGCGCAGCCCGCTCGGGCCCACGAACCGCACGGCCCGCGCGTCACGCGCGCGCGTGGTGGTCCACGCCCAGGCCCAGAACGCCAGCCCGATGGCGAAGGCCGACGGATAGCCGAGGTTGCCGGTCATCGACATCAGGTTGAGATAACCGCTCCACCAGGCCCGTTCGGTGCCCCAGAGCAGGGTCATCGCCGCCAGCGCCAGCACCGGCGCCCACGGCCGCGGGGTGAGCGCGCGCGTGAGGCGGCCGACGCCGGTCAGCAGCACCGCCAGGTTGACCGGGCCGGCCACCCGCAGCACGTCCCAGCCCGACAGCCCGGTCAGCCGCGCGAACACCCCCTGCGCCACCGCGTACGGCGAGTAGTACGGGCTGCCCGCGCCCGGCAGGTCGCCCGTCGGGTGGCGCGGGTCGAACAGGTCGGCCCGCAGCCGTTCGACCACCGCCGCGTGCTGCCCGGCGTCGCAGCACAGCGGCACCCGCCAGTACGCCAGCGACATCACCAGCCAGAACAGGAACCCGAAGACCTGGTACGGCGTCGGACGCAGGCGGCGCCCGCCGTACAGCGCCGTCGCGCCGCGCACGGGACGCCGGATCAGGACGCCGACGCTCATCGAACCGGAACAAAGAGGGGCATTGGCGGTATGTTCCCGCCTGCGTCAACGGCCTCGCGTTTGTCACCTCATCGAGTGAGTCCGATCGGGCCGTTCCTGCGCTGGCAGCGCCACCCGGCCCCGCACCAGCGGCTCGAGCAGCAGCGGCAGCCCCAGCACCGGCAGCAGCCAGGCCAGCACGATCAGCCGCCCGCCCCAGATGGCGACGTCGGGGTGCCCGGCCTGGGTGAGGAACCCGGTGGACGCGGCCGCGACCACGAGCACACCGAACGCCCGCCGCGGCCCGCGCAGCGCCCCCCACGCCCCGCCCGCCAGGGCCGCCGCGAACAGCGGCTCCCACAGCTGCCGGCGCAGCCACTCCGGCCAGAACCGCTGCTGCAACTGCCAGAACTCCGGCCAGGGCCGCTCCCGGTCCGGCCGCGCGAAGTGGTGGGTCAGCAGGTCCTGGAGGCTCTCCGACTCCGACGGATAGCGCAGCAGCCCGGCGAGCAGCAGCGTCACCGCCACCCCGCCCGCGCCCGCCGCGGCCACCGCCACGGCCCCGCGCCCCACCGGCCGCCCCCGCCGCCGGCGCCGTACGGCGATCAGCGCGCCCGCGGCCGCCAGGGCGAGCCCGAGGAACAGGGCCTGCGAGTGCTTGACCGCGAACAGGGCCGCCAGCGCGCCGGCCGTCGTCCACACCCCCGCCCGCACCCGCCCGTCCAGGGCCAGCGCGCCGCCCCACACCGCCACGAGGGTCAGCGCCAGCAGCAGACCCTCGGTCATCGGGCGCATCGCGGTCGTGCCGACCGGCAGGACGTAGTACAGGGCCTGCCCGGTCAGACAGACCCCGGCCGGCGCCCGCAGGGTGCGCAGGACCAGGAAGACCAGCACCCCGCCCGCCACCGCCGCCGTGACCCCCGCCGCCCACATCCCCCAGGTCACGCCGAACAGGGTGAGGAACGGCACGAGGAACACCGGGTAGCCCGGTCGCGCCTCGAAGATCCGCATGAAGCGGTCCGGCATGAACGGCACCGTGTGCCCGCCGGTCTGCCCCGCCGCCAGCCGCGCCCCGACGTTGCGCCACTCCCGCTCCCGGCACTCGGCGAGCACCTCGGCACCCGGGTCGGCGCGGTGGAACCGCACCACGTCCACGCTCTGCCGCCGGGACGCGATCGAGGCCTCGCCCTCGCACGCCCAGTCGATCGTCGCCGCGGCCGCCTCGTGCTTGCCGTCCCCGCGCAGACTCAGCGCGTACGACAGGTAGTTCTTGCTGTCCGGGGTGTCCCGGCCGGTGACGTTCGCGAGCTGGAGCAGCGCGTACCCCACGGCCAGGACGAGCACCCAGGAGCGCGGCCGCAGCCTCACCTGGACGCCAGCACGTCACCCGCGACGGCCGGGGCGGGCACCCGGGCCGTGGCGGGGCCGGTCATCTCCTCGCCCAGCAGCAGCGTCCGCACCACCCGCTCGGCGGCCAGCCCGTCGTCGTACACGCAGAACCGCTCCCGGAAACCGGCCCGCAGCCGCGCCGACTCCTCGTCGCGCCAGCCCCCCGAGGCCATCAGGGAGGCCAGCTCCCGGTAGCTGCGCGTGACATGGCCCGGCGCCTCGGCGGTGATGTCGAAGTAGGTGCCCCGGCTCGCCGTGTACGCGGCCCAGTCGTCGGCGTGCACCACGATCGGCCGGTCCAGGTGGGCGTAGTCGAACATCAGGGCCGAGTAGTCGGTGACCAGGACGTCGGAGGCGAGCATCACCTCCTCGACGTCGGGCACGTCCGTCGCGTCGACGACGACGCCGCGCCGGTGCAGGTCGGACAGGCCCGTCCCGCGCGCGTGCCCGGCCGCCAGGGACGGGTGCAGCCGCACCACCAGGGTGTGGCCCTCGCCGAGGTCGGCGGCGAACCGGGCCAGGTCGATCCGGTCCACGTGGCCGCCGCGGACGTACTCCCGGCGGGTCGGCGCGTACAGCACCACCGTGTGGTCCGCGGGGATGCCGAGCCGGGCGCGGGCCCGCGGCCCGGCCTGCGCGTCGGCGCCCACCAGCACGTCGTTGCGCGGACTGCCGGTGCGTGCGGAGGTGAAGTGGCAGGGGTAGGCGCGCTCCCACACCAGCTCGGAGTGCGGGTTCGCGACCAGGCTGTAGTCCCAGCGGTCGGCGCGGCGCAGCATCTGCGGCACGTCCACGCCGAACCGGGCGCCGGGCCGGTCCAGCAGGTCGGCCGCCATGTACTTCAGCGGGGTGCCCTGGTGGGTGTGGACGTGGACGCTGCCGGGGCGCTTGACGAGGGCGCCGGGCCAGTTGACGTTGTTGACGAAGAAGCCGGCCCGCGCGGTCACCCGGCGGTAGGCGGGGGAGTCCAGCAGCACGTGCTCGACCCCCTCCGGGAGCCGGGCCGCCGTCTCCTCGTCCCGCACGACCCACACCCCGCGCAGATGCGGGGCGATCTCGCGCGCCTTGCGGTACACGGCGCCCGGGTCGCCGAGGACGCCCCGGTGCGAGAACGCCGAGTACACCACCAGCCGCGGATCGAGCGGGCGCCGGGCCTGCACGGCGCCCACGCCCCGGCGGACGCGCCCCGCAGCCGCCTTGCGCGCCCGCGCGGCCCGCCGGGCGAGTTCCCGCCCGGCGCGCGTGCCCTGCCGCCGGGCCGCGTAGGCGGCGTACGGCCCCCGCAGCACGCGCAGCCCGGCGGGCACCGGCTCGCCGGCCGGGCGGTGCCGGGCGAACAGCTCGGCCGTCCGGCGGAAGAACTCGCGCCGGTCGGACGGGGGCAGCCGGTCCGGCTTGGCGAGGATGTCCAGGCAGTGCTCGCCCATCTTGCGGTGCAGGTAGGGCCGCCAGCCCGCCAGCTCGGGGCGGGAGTCCACGAAGGCGAAGACCCGCTCGTACTGGTCGTGGACGTCGAAGTGCTTGCGGCTGGTGGTGGACAGGATGTTGCCCTGGCGGCGCTGGCGGTAGTTCAGGCAGATCCGGTCGAGCGTGGCGATCCGCCGCGCGCTGAGCATGACCGGGAAGGTCCAGGGGGTGTCCTCGTAGTAGCCGGGCGGGAAGCGGAACCCGCCCGCCTCGACGAAGTCCCGCCGGTACACCTTGTTCCACACGACCATCAGCAGGTCGAGGATCTCCGGGTGCTCGGCGGCGGTGAACGGGGCGTCCCCGCACGCGGCGAGGACGTGCGCGAGGGCGTTGCGGCGGGTGCCGCCCCACCAGTGGGTGCGGGCGTAGTCGAAGACCAGCACCTCCGGGCCGTCGGCCTCGTCGAGGCGGTCGGCCATGGCGCGCAGGGCACCCGGCGTGAGGGTGTCGTCGCTGTCCAGGAAGAACAGGTAGTCGCCGCTCGCGTGCGGCAGGCCCGCGTTGCGGGCCCGGCCGAGGCCGACGTTCTCCGGCAGGTGCAGGGCCCGCACCCGGTCGTCGCGGGCCGCGTACTCGTCGAGGATCGCGCCGCAGCCGTCGGGGGAGCGGTCGTCGACGGCGATCACCTCGAGATCCCGGTACGACTGCTCCAGGACCGAGTCGAGGCACTCGCGCAGGAAGCCCTGCACCTTGAAGCAGGGGACGATGATGCTGAAGCGGGGCACTGCGGGAGTCAGCTCCTTACGAGATCACGAGAGGGGAGGCGGCGGGGGCCGGGACGCGCTCGGCGAGCGGCCGCACGGGCTCGATCGCCTCCGCCGGCTCGCCGAGCAGCACCCGGCGCACCACGCGCTCGGCGGCCCGGCCGTCGTCGAACTGGCAGAAGCGGGCCCGGAAGAGGTTCCTGAGCGACCGGGACGCCTCCGAGGCGTAGGAGCCGTCGGCGAAGACGCGGGCCAGCTCCTCGGGCGTGCGGGCGACCGGGCCCGGCGGCGCCGCGAGCAGGTCGAAGTACACGCCCCGGGTCTCGGTGTAGACGTCCCAGTCGTCGGCGTACACCACGATCGGGCGGTCCAGGTTGGCGTAGTCGAACATGATCGACGAGTAGTCGGTGACCAGCGCGTCGGCGGCCAGGCACACGTCCTCGGAGGAGCGGTGCGCGGTCACGTCGATGATCCGGCCGGAGCCCCGGCGCGCCCCCCGGTCGTAGAAGTAGTGCGCCCGCAGCAGGACGACGACGTCGTCGCCGGCCGCCTCGCAGAACGCCTCCAGGTCCAGGCCGGGGTCGAAGCCGGTCCGGTGGTCGCGGTGGGTGGGCGCGTACAGCACGGCCGTCTTCCCCTCCGGCACGCCCAGCTCGCGCCGGACGCGGGCGACGTCCTCGGCGGTCGCCGTGTAGAAGACGTCGTTGCGCGGATAGCCGTACTCCAGCTGCTCGTACGAGCCGGGGAAGGCGCGTTCCCACATCTGGGTGGAGTGGGTGTTGGAGGACAGGTTGTAGTCCCAGCGGTCCACGCGGCCCAGCAGCTTGGTGAAGCTGCCGGTCGCCGCCGCCACCACCGGGTACGTCGACTGGTCGACGCCCATCTTCTTCAGCGGGGTGCCGTGCTGCGTCTGCAGGTGCACGCTGCCCTCGCGCTTGACCACGCCCTCCGCGAAGTTGGCGTTGTTGACCAGGTACTTGGCGCGTGCCAGGAGCCGCCAGGCACGACGGCTGCCGATCACGGCGTGGTCGATCCCCGGCGGCACGGCGTGCGCCCGGCCGGGCTCGACGAGGAACACCGAGCGGATGTGCGGGGCGAGTTCGGCGGCCTTGGCGTGGATCGCGGCGGGGCTGCACGCGTAACCCCGGCCCCAGTAAGCGCAGTACACCGCCAGACGGGGATCGACGGGGCGGCGCAGCTGGAGCCGGTAGTACAGCCGGGTGCGCAGGCCGCGGGGGCGCGGGACGCGCCGGGCGGCCGCCGACACCTTCCGGTTGGCGCCCCGCAGCGCACGGAACGCCGTGTACGCCCCCGCCGCCAGCAGCCGGTGCTGCACGCCGAGGCTCCCGCCCGGCACGCGGAACCCGGCCGGCCGGTGCCGCCGGTAGAGCGCGGTCGCCCGGCGGAAGAACGCGCGGCGACCGGAGGCGGGCAGCCGGGCCGGGTGTGCGGCCGTCTTCAGGACGGCGGCGAAGAGCTGGGCGAACAGGGCACCGCAAGAGCCGCGTCCGGCGGCCCTGCTGAGCACCAGGTCCGTCTGTTCCAGCAGGTCGGCGTGGTGCTCGCCCGGCAGGTCGAGCCGGCTGCCCTGCCGCCGCAGCAGATGCCGTACGACGACGTGGCGCAGCACCGCGACCCGCTCGGCGTGCACGGTGACCAGGCCGCCGAAGCCGAGGTCCGTGAAGGGCCCGTCGGGGAAGACGAGCCCGTGCGCGGTGAGGAAGTCGCGCCGGTGGACGGCGCTGCACACGGGCAGCCGCACACCGGTCACCTCGGGGGCCTCGCCGGGGCCGAAGGCACCCCGGGGCGCCCCGGCGAACAGCGGGGCCGCCGGGTTGGCCGGCTCGCCCTCCCACCACGGGGTGCGCTCGTGCTCGGCGTACAGGACGTCGACCTCGCCCGTCCCGGTCAGCCGGGCGTCCAGCGCGTCCAGCGCGCCCGGCGTGAGCGTGTCCTCACCGTCGAGGAACAGCAGGTACGCGCCGGTGGCCGCCCGCAGACCGGTGTTGCGCGCCCCCGCGAGCCCCGCCTCCGGCGGCGAGAACGCCGGCGTCACCCGGTCGTCCCGCCCGGCGTACCCGGCGGCGACGGCCGCGGCCGGGGCATCGGGCGCGTCGCAGACCGGGATCAGCTCGAAGTCGCCGAACGACTGGCCGAGGACGGAGTCCAGCGCCAGGGACAGCCGGCCGGCTGCCCCATGGGACGGAACGATGATGCTGAAGCGGGGCATTCTGTTCTTTCTGTGTCTGGCTTGTCTGTGTCGGTCGCTGCCGACGGGGGTCCCGGCGCCGGGCTCCCGGCCTCCAGGGACTCCCGGCTTCCAGTGGCTCCCGGCTCCTGGCGGCTCCCGGCTCCTAGTGGCTGGTGACGCGAGGGCTCGACGGCTGCGGCACGGTGGCCAGCGCGGGGCGCGTGTGCGTCGACGCCGCCGACGGCACGGGACGGCGCTCGGCGAGCGGCACGACGGGCGGCAGGTCCGTCTCGCCCAGCACGATCCGCCGTACGACGCGCTCGGCGGCGCGCCCGTCCCCGTACGGGCAGAACCGCTCGCGGAACGCGGCGCGCAGCCGGGCCGCACGGGAGCCGCGCCAGTGGCCGGTCGTGAAGATGTCGACCAGTTCGTCCTCGGTGCGGGCGACCGCGCCCGGCGGGAAGGCGCGCACGTCGAAGTAGGTGCCGCGGGCCGCCTCGTAGGCCTCCCAGTCGCCCGCGTGGATGACGATCGGGCGGTCCAGGTCGGCGTAGTCGAACATGATCGACGAGTAGTCGGTGACCAGGACGTCCGAGGCCAGGCAGAGGGACTCCACGCTCGGGTGGCGGCTGACGTCCACGACCCGGCCGTCCGTGGGCAGGGCGACGGGCTGCCCGTAGTGGGCGCGGGCCAGGATCACGAAGCGCGGGCCCAGCCGGTCCAGGAGCCGTTCCAGGTCGAGTCCGGCCCGCTGGGTGCGCCGGTAGTCGCGGTGGGTGGGGGCGTACAGGATCGCCACCGTGTCGCGGGGGATCCCGAGCTCCTCGCGCAGCCGGGCCACGTCCGCGGCGGTGGCCCGCTGGAAGACGTCGTTGCGGGGATAGCCGTACTCCAGCGTGGTGTAGCCACCGGGGTAGACGCGTTCCCAGGTGAGGGTGGTGTGGCGGTTGGCGGACAGGACGTAGTCCCACTTGTCGACGCCCCTCAGCAGCTCCGCGAAGTCCATGCCGCCGGACGCCGCGGGACGCTCCTGCAGGTCGAGGCCCATGTGTTTGAGCGGGGTGCCGTGCTGGGTCTGCACGAAGACCTGGCCGGGGCGCTTGACCAGCCGGCGGTCGAAGTTGACGTTGTTCACCAGGTAGGTGGAGCGCGCCAGTGCCGTCCAGTAGGCGGCCGTGCCGGGACGCAGCGGGCGCGTCCCGGCCGGGACGGTGTGCTCGTGCTCGGGGCGGGCGATCCACGCCGTGCGCACCTGCGGGGCGAAGGCCCGGAACGCGCTCTCCAGGGCGCCCGGGTTGCAGCCGTGACCGCGGCCCCAGTAGGCGGCGAAGACGGCCCGGTCGGCGCGCAGCGGCAGGCGCAGCTGGATCCGGTAGTGGGCCTGGAGGCAGGCGGCCCGCAGCACGCGGGCGAGTCGCGCGGCGAGGCCGCGGGTACGGCGGCGCAGGACCAGGGCCGCCTGGAGCGTGCGGTAGGTGCGGTGCAGGCCGAGGCGGACCAGGCCGTGCCGCAGTCGGGAGCGCAGCGGGACGGGCGCGCCGGGCGTGCGGTAACGCCGGTAGTGGGCGCGGGCCCGGCGCAGGAACTCGCCGCGGGAACCGCGCGGCAGCCGGTCCGGCCTGGTGAACACGGTCGTCAGGTGGTCGACCATGCGCCGGAACAACACCGGCCGCCAGTGAGCGAGTTCGGGCCGCCGGTCGATGAACGCGAACACCCGGTCGTACTGGTCGAAGACGTCGAAGTGCCGGCGGCTGGTGGTGGAGAGGATGTTGCCGCCGCGGCGCCGCCGGTAGTGGACGCAGACCCGGTCCAGCGTCGCGATCGACCCCGCGGTCATCAGCGCCGGGTAGGTCCAGGGGGTGTCCTCGTAGTAGCCGGGCGGGAAGGTCAGGCCGGTCCGCTCGACGAACTCCCGCCGGTAGGCCTTGTTCCAGGCGACCATCAGCACCCTGAGCAGCCCCGGCCGGTCCTCCAGCCGGAAGGGCGCCGGGCCCCGCTCGGTGAGGTGCTCGGCGAACCTGTTGCGCTCGGTCTCACCCGTCCAGAACGCGGTGGCGTGGTCGTACACCAGTACGTCCGGCTCGCCGGTGTCCTTCAGCCGGTCGGCGATCGCGCGCAGCGCGCCCGGGGTCAGCGTGTCGTCGGAGTCGAGGAACAGCAGGTAGTCGCCGCCGGCCTGGGCGATGCCCGCGTTGCGCGCGCCGCCCAGGCCGGCGTTCTCCGGCAGGTGCAGGGCACGCACGCGGGGGTCGCGGGCCGCGAACTCGTCGATGATCTCGCCGCACGCGTCCGGCGAACGGTCGTCGACGACGATCAGCTCGAGATCGGTGTACGACTGGGACAGCACGGATTCGAGGCACTCGTGCAGGTACGCCTGAACCTCGTACGCGGGGACGATGACACTGAACCTGGGCAAGGGACATCCATGGGTCGGCGCGGACGACAGGGCCTGGTCCGGGCAACGGCCGATGGAGTGACTTGGTTACGTATCCCTACGGCATCCGGGGGACGCCGGGTGAACGGGGAGGGGCGGGCCGGTGGCGCCCACCCCCCTTTCCGCAGCGCCTATTTGACCGCGCCGGCCATCACGCCGGACACGAACTGCCGCTGGAAGGCGAAGAACACGGCCAGCGGGATCACCATCGAGATGAACGCGCCGGGCGCCAGCACGTCGATGTTGTTGCCGAACTGCCGTACCTGGGTCTGGAGGGCAACCGTGATCGGCTGGCTGTCGGCGTCGGTGAACACCAGTGCCACCAGCATGTCGTTCCACACCCACAGGAACTGGAAGATGCCGAGACTCGCGATCGCCGGCCCGCCCAGCGGCATCACGACCCGTGTGAACAGGCGCAGTTCACCGGCACCGTCCAGGCGGGCCGCCTCCAGCAGTTCACGGGGGATCTCCGCGAAGAAGTTCCGCAGCAGGAACACCGCGAACGGCAGACCGAAGCCCACGTGGAAGAGGACCACGCCGAGGACGGAGCCGAACAGGCCGACCTTGCCGAACAGTTCGGCGATCGGGATCAGCGCCACCTGTACGGGCACCACCAGCAGGCCGACCACCGCCAGGAACCACCAGTCCCGGCCCGGGAACTCCATCCACGCGAACGCGTATCCGGCGAGCGAGCCGATGACCACGACCAGGACCGTCGCCGGGACGGTGATCAGCACCGTGTTGAGGAGGGAGCCGGTGATGTCGCCGTTCTCCAGCAGCTTCCGGTAGCTGTCCACGGTGAGCTGGGACGGCTCGGCGAACACCTTCCACCAGCCGTTCGCGCTCATGTCCTCGGGGGCGCGCAGCGAGGAGATCAGCAGACCGATCGTCGGCACCAGCCAGAACAGGCCGACCAGGATCAGGCAGACCCGGACGACACCGCCGCCCAGCTTCTCCACGATCCGCGCGGCCGGCGAACGCCTTGCCTTCACGGTCTCGGCGGGTGCTTCGACCGTCCTGACGGGTGTCTTCATCGCCGCACCTCCCGCCGCAGCCGGCGCACGTTACTGTGTTCACCCGGGGGGCGACCCCCGGACCCCCGGCACCACGACGGATGCACGCTCATCGCCGCACCTCCCGCCGCAGCCGGCGCACGTTGAACCACATCACCGGGATCACCAGCAGCAGCAGGAACACCGCGATGGCGCTGGCGATGCCGGGCTGGTCCTCGGAGAAGCCCTTGCGGTACAGCTCCAGGGCGAGCACGTTCGCGTCGTCCTGGGAGGAGCCGGGGGCGATGATGAAGACCAGGTCGAACACCTTCAGGACGTTGATCATCAGGGTCACGGTGACCACCGCGAGGACCGGCGCGAGCAGTGGCACGGTGACCCTGCGGAACACCTGCCACTCGTTCGCCCCGTCCACCCGCGCCGCCTCCATCAGTTCCCGCGGCACGCTCGCCAGCCCGGCCGCGATCAGCACCATCGCGAAGCCCGCCCACATCCAGATGTACGACCCGATGATGGCCGGGGTGACCAGGGACGGGCCGAGCCAGTCCAGGCCGTTGTAGGCCTCCGCGAAGTTGCTCGCGGGCAGGCGCAGCCGCGCCCCGTCGGCCGCCGCGGGCAGGGTGAAGGTGCCGTCGTCGGCGGCGGTGGCCGACGCCACGACCTTGCCGTCCTTGACGGCTTCGATCCGCATCCCGGCGTAGCCCAGTTCGGACGGGTCGGGGGCGCCGAGCGTGCCGACGCCCTTGCCGCGGGTGAAGTCCTGCCAGGTCGTGCCGGTGACCTTGCCCGGTTCGGGCTCGGCCGGCACGGCCTTCTCCGCGCTGTCGGGCATCTGGTCCGGGGCCACGCCGACCAGCGGCAGGAAGACCGGATCGCCCGCCCGGACCGGCTCCGCGGTGAGGAACGCGCCGCCCTTCGCGGGCTCCAGCGGCGACCGGCGGCCCGGGTGGGCCTTGGGGAACGCCGACGACTGCGCGAACGTGTCGTGCACGCCGACCCACACCGCGTTCGCCACGCCCTTGTCCGGGTCCTGGTCGTACACCAGCCGGAAGATGATGCCGGCGGCGAGCATCGAGATCGCCATCGGCATGAAGACGACGAGCTTGAACGCCGTTCCCCAGCGGACGCGTTCGGTGAGCACCGCGAAGATCAGACCGAGGGCGGTCGCCACGGTCGGCGCGAACACCACCCACAGGACGTTGTTCTTCAGCGCCGTGCGGATGCCGTCGTCGGTGAACAGGGCCCGGTAGTTGTCGATGCCGGCGAACCCGTCGCCGGACTGGTCGGAGAAACTGCGCACGACCGAGTACCCGATCGGGTAGACCACGAGCGCGCCCAGCAGCACCAGGGCGGGCAGCAGGAACAGGGCTGCCACCGTCCCGCGGGTGCCGGTCACGCTTCTGCGCGAGCGAGGAGGGGCGGGGGCTCCGGGAGCCCCCGCCGCACCGGCCGATGCCATGACCGGCTCAGTTCCCGTACGCCGCTGCCGCGTCCGACTCCAGTTTCGCCTGGATGCCGGCCACGTCCGTCGGGTTCTTCAGGAAGTCCTGGAGGTCCTTCCACTCGCCCTTGCCGGGCGTACCGCCGAACGCCTGCGGGGCCTGGTCGGACATGTCGAACCGGAAGTCGTCGCCCGCCGCGACCAGCGCCTCGGCGATCCTGCGCTGCACGTCGTTCGGGTACGCCGCCGGGTCGACGTTCTTGTTCGGCGAGAGGTAGCCGCCCAGCTTCGCCTGGATCTCCGCCGCGTCCGGCGAGGCCAGGAAGGTGGCCAGGGCCTGCGCGCCCTCGGAGTCCTTCAGGACGACCGCCGCGTCACCGCCGGAGACCACCGGCGCGGTGTCGCCGACCTTCGGGAACGGGAACACCTTCGCGTCCGTGCCGATCTTCGCGTCCGTCTGCGCGATGTTGACCTGCACGAAGTCGCCCTCGTAGACCATCGCGGCCTTGGGCTGGTCACCGCCGGTGAAGGTCTGGGTGACGGAGTTCGGGAACTGCGTCTGCAGGGCACCGTCGGCGCCGCCCGCCACGTAGTCCTTCTTGCCCCAGATCTGCGCGAGCGTGGTCAGCGCCTCCTTCACGGAGGGGTCCGTCCACTTGATCTCGTGCTTGGCCAGCTGGTCGTACTTCTCCGGGCCCGCCTGGGAGAGGTACACGTTCTCGAACCAGTCGGTCAGCGGCCAGCCGTCCGCGCCGGGGATCGAGAACGGGGTGACGCCGGAGTCGTAGACGGTCCGAGCGGTCGTCAGGAGCTCGTCCCAGGTCTTGGGTTCGCTCGCGCCCGCGTTCTCGAAGACCTTGGCGTTGTACCAGATCAGGGACTTGTTGGCGGCCTTGTAGTAGACGCCGTACTGCTCCGTGCCGACCTTGCCGATGTCCTGCCAGCCCTGCGAGTAGTTCTTCCGTAACTCCGCGAGGGCCTCGGCGCCCAGCGGCTTGGCCCACTTCTTCTCCACGGCCTGTTTGATGGCGCCCGGCTGCGGCAGCATCGCCACGTCCGGGGGCTGACCGCCCGCGATCTTCGACCCGAGGAAGTTGATGATCGGGTCCTGGGCCGGTACGAAGGTGACCTTCGCGCCGGTGCGTTTCTCGAACTCGGCCAGCACCTTCTTGAAGTTGGCCTGCTCCGGGCCCGTCCAGACGGCCGCGACCTCCAGTGTCGTGCCGTCCAGCTTCGGGAGGGCGAGGGCGTCGCCGGACGCCTTGGTGCCGGTGCTCTCGCCGCCCTCGCTCTTGTCGTCGTCGCTGCCGCACGCGGTGAGCGAGAGCGCGAGTGCTCCCGCGAGGATGCCGGCGGCCGCCCTCACGGTCCTGCGTGTGCGGATGGTGTTGCTCGTGCTGCGCATCACTGCCCCGTTCTTCGTTCCTCGTCGAACGTTGAGCGCTGTCCCGTGGCACTGGTCTACGCCGGGCGCCGTGGGTCGGCAAGTACGCATGCCGTGTCCAGCGGGCGATCGTGACCGCCTCGTGACGATCTCCTCAAACGCCTGATCGAACAGGGGAGTTGGGCCGTACTCCGAAGGAAACGCTCAGAGCAGCGAGGGCACCTCCGCCGCCGAGACCTCGCGGGCCGCCCGTTCCAGGGCGCTGGCCAGGAGGGCGAGGTCGGTGGGGCCGTTGCCCAGTTCGCGGACGGGTCTGCGGGCCGGCGGATCGCCCATGCGCTGCCACTCCAGGGGGACGACCGTGGGGCGCAGGGTCGCGGTACGGGGGATGCGGCCGGTGACCCGGCCGCCCTGGAAGGGGGTCAGCCGGCCGTCCGCGCCCCTGAGCCGGCCGCGGCCGGGGGCCGGTTCGTCGGGGCCCGAGCCCGGTGCGTCGAGGACGATCCGCACGGTGGCCTGCCGGGCGGGCTCGGACTCCGCCGTACGGCCGCCCGGACCGGTGGCGGCCACCAGGTGCACGCCGAGCCGCTCGCCCTCGCGGGCCACCGCCTCCAGCGCGCGCATCACCGACCCGGCGGCGGGACGGCCCGGCGAGCCGAGCGCGGGCGAGACCAGGGCGTCCAGGTCGTCCACCACGACGACCAGGCGGGGCAGCGGCGGGGCCGCCTCCGTCCGTCGGCGGGCCGCCGCGCCGGGGCGCAGCCGCAGGGTCGAGCTGGGCGGGGTGTCGAGGTCCGCGGCTCCCGTCCCCCCGCCGGCCGGCTGGCGCTGCGGGACGATACGGCCGGACACCGCGCGGTGCGTGTGCCACTCGGCGAAGTCGGACCGCCCGAGCAACTCCGCCCGCCGCTTCAGCTCGGCGGCCAGCGACTGCGCGAACTCCCGCATGCGGACCGGGTCGTTGGCGGTGAGATGCGTGGTGACATGTGGTACGTCCGTGCAGACCCGCAGACCCTCGCCGTGGCCGGCGTCCGCCTTGCCGACGGTGTCCCGGCCGTCCAGCAGGACGATGCCGAGCCGGTCGGGGCGCTCGGCGGCGGCCAGCGAGGCGACGACCGCCCGCAGCAGCTCCGTACGGCCGCTGCCGGGCGGGCCTTCTATCAGCAGGTGCGGGCCCTCGGCGGACAGGTCCACGCAGACCGGGCCGCGCGGGCCCGCGCCCAGCACGGCCGAGGTCCGGCCGCCGAGCGCCTCGGTGTCGTCGGCCGCGTCGGCCCAGCGGGCCATCAGGGAGGCCGGGGTCGCGCGCGCCAGGCCCAGCTCGTCGAGGAGGCGGGCCGAGGAGGGCAGCGGGGCGGACACGCGCGCGGGGCGGTCACCGCCGTCGGCGGCGGTCTCCGGGCGCAGGGGCGCCAGGGCCCGCGCGAACCGCTCCGCCCAGGCGGCGGAGACGGCGTCGACGGCACCGACCGTGCCGTGGCCCACCGGGCCCGGCCGCTCGGACTCCGACCCGGCGGGGGCGACCCGCAGCAGCCGCAGCGCGGTCGCCACATCGCCGCTGAGCAGCGCCACCGCCCCGCACGCGCGGAAGGCGGGCGCCGCCGCGCAGGCCGCCTCGTACACGTCGGTGACCGGCGCGGCGGGGGAGGCGGCGGCCGTCTCGGCCAGGCAGAGGACGTGTATCCCGGCCCGGGGGCCGGCCGTCGCCAGCCGGGCCGTCGCCTCGCGCAGCGCGGCACTGCCGGGGTCGCCGTCCACGACGAGGACCGTGTACGGGCCGGGGAAGCCGTCCCCGGCGTGGTCCCCCGCCGCCCACGAGGGGCGGCGGGGCGTGCCGCGCGGGGCGGGGACGGGCGCGGGGACGGGCGCCGCGACGCCGTCCGTCAGACGGTCGTCCAGGCGGCGCAGCAGTTCGTCGGCGCGGGCGGTGGCCTGGTCCAGGTCGTGGGCGAGGAGGAGACGGCAGTCCTGGCCGTGTCCCGGGCGCAGGTGCGGCAGCCAGCCCAGCCAGGACCATTCGGCGACCCGCTCCTCCTCGGAACGCGCGCGGTCCGTGCTGATCAGGACGATCTCCAGCAGGTCCGGGGAGTGCAGCGCGGCGAGCTGCGCCAGCACCGCGCGGGCCAGCCCGGCCAGCCTCGGGCGCGGCCCGGCCAGGCCCAGGGCGCCGGCCTCGCGCAGGCCCGCCGTCACCGGTACGGCGGGCAGCAGCGACCCGTCGGGCGCCACCCGGTCGGCCGTGCCCAGCCGGACGGCGAGCGTCTCTGGGTGACCCGGCCCGCGCTCCCACAGGCGCGGGCCGGGGCCGAGCGCGGTCAGCAGCAGGGCGGCCGGGTCCGGCCAGGTGTCCGGGGCGGACGGCGGCCCGGCGGGCGGTTCCGGCTCCGCCACGGCCGGCCGGTCGTCGTGGGCCTGCGGATCGTCCGTCTCCTGCGGGCCGCCCCGGCCGCCGGCCAGCCGGCGGGCCCAGGCGGACAGGCCGCCGCGCCTGCGCAGCCCCTGCGGCACCTCGGTGCCGCGCAGGGGAGTGCCCTTGCGGGAGGTGCTGCCGCCGTCCTCGTCCGGGGAGGGCCGGTAGGGGCCGTCCGCGCCGGAGGGGTCGGTGAAGGAGCCGAGGCCGGAGCGGCCGCCGTGGGTGGCGTCGTGGTTCTCGACGGTCGGTGCGCCGCCCTGGCCCGGCACGAGGGACGTCGGCGTCCGCTCGCCGCGGGCGGGCGCGGAGCCGTGCCAGTCGACCGTGCCGTAGGCGTGGGCGGTGGACGCGGCGGGGGTGCCGGGGCCGGTGGGGGTGCCGTCGACGCTCCCGCGGGCAGGACGGGGGGCCGCGGCGCCGGGCATCCCGCGCGCGGGGGTGGCCTCGGGCTGCGGGCCCGCGCACGGCACCCGGACGTGGCCCTCCCCGTCGGGTGTCGTGGCCACCCGGGCGCCCGGACCGCCGGGCGGCGCCAGCCGCAGCCCCGACTCGCCGACGCGCAGCAGGGCGCCCGGGGCGAACCGGAGCGGACGGCTCTGCACACGCGTGCCGTCCACCGTGGTGCCGTTGGTGGAGCCGAGGTCGGCGACGGTGACCCGGCCGTCGGCGGCGAGCGTCACCGCGCAGTGCAGGCGGGAGACGTCGGGGTCGTCGAGCGGCACGTCGGCCTCGGCGGAGCGGCCGACGCGGATCCGGCCGCCGTGCAGCAGGTGGACCCCGCCCGCGTCCGGGCCCGCCACCACGTGCAGCCGGGCCGGGGCGTCGTCGACCTCCGGATGCGGTTCGGGATCGGCCGGGGCGCCGAGGCACAGCACGGCGCCGTCGATCAGGGGTGGTTCGCCGAGGGTGCAGCGCTGGGCGTCGAGCCGCTGCGCGCCCGCGTAGAACACGGGCTGCGCTCCCCCGGACGCAGCAGTGCCCCCCTCCCCGGAGACCGCCGCGGCCAGGGCGGACGCCACCGCGGCCAGAGCCGTGCCGGCGGGCGCCGTGACCAGCACGTCGCAGTTCGCGGCGCGGCCCCGTGTCTCCCCGGGCGGGCCCTGCGGGTCTACGACGGTCAGCCGGATCTGCATCGCCGTCAGCGGTCCCTTCTGCCCGGGCGCGGACTTTCCCCCACCCCGCACGAGCACGTCGGCCAGTACTCCAGGCATCCTCGCACCTGTCACCGACAATGTGCCCGCCACCGAGGGACAAGTGATCTTGATTGGTCGGCTCTGCCCGCAAAAGTGCCTGGCCGATGACTCACGGATGACCGCTTGAGATCGGTCACGTCCGCCTCCGGCAACCAACGGACCGAGGCGAGCGTCTTTCCTTCGAACGTGTACGGGGAGGGGCGCGTGACCGTACGCAAGGGCGTGCGGAAGGACCGAAGGACCACAGGAGGACGACAGCCCTCTGCCGGGAGTGCGGCACTACAGTGGGTCGGAACACAGGCAAGCAAGCAGCAGGGAGCGCGTGACGTGCGGCCAGTCGGCAGCAAGTACCTGCTCGAGGAGCCGCTCGGACGCGGCGCCACGGGCACCGTCTGGCGAGCCCGCCAGCGCGAGACCGCGGGCGCCGAGGCGGCCGTGGCCGGCCAGCCCGGCGAGACCGTGGCCATCAAGGTCCTCAAGGAAGAACTCGCGAGCGACCCCGACATCGTGATGCGTTTCCTGCGGGAGCGCTCCGTGCTGCTCCGGCTGACCCACCCCAACATCGTCCGGGTCCGCGACCTGGTCGTCGAGGGCGATCTGCTGGCCCTGGTCATGGACCTCGTCGAAGGCCCCGACCTGCACCGCTACCTGCGCGAGAACGGCCCCTTCACGCCCGTCGCCGCCGCTCTGCTCACCGCGCAGATCGCCGACGCCCTCGCCGCGAGCCACGCCGACGGAGTGGTCCACCGCGACCTGAAGCCGGCCAACGTCCTGCTCCTCCAGAACGGCGGGCAGATGCATCCGCTGCTCACCGACTTCGGCATCGCGCGCCTCGCCGACTCCCCGGGCCTCACCCGCACCAGCGAGTTCGTCGGCACGCCCGCGTACGTCGCGCCGGAGTCCGCCGAGGGCCGCCCGCAGACCTCCGCCGTCGACATCTACGGCGCCGGCATCCTGCTGTACGAGCTGGTCACCGGCCGCCCGCCGTTCTCCGGCAGCTCGGCCCTCGAGGTCCTCCACCAGCACCTGAGCGCCGAACCGCGCCGCCCCTCCACGGTGCCCGAACCGCTGTGGACGGTCATAGAGCGCTGCCTGCGCAAGAACCCCGACGAACGCCCCGGCGCCGAGAGCCTCGCGCGCGCACTGCGCGTCGTCGCCGAGGGCGTCGGCGTGCACGCCGACTCGATGCAGATCGCCGCCGCCGAGGGCGTGGGCCATCTCCTCGCGCCCGACCCGGCGCCCGCGGCCGTGCCCGGCGCGCCCGCCGGCGGGTACGACCCGAACGCCGCGACCAGCGTGCTGCCGCACACCGCCGGGACCGGCGCCCCGCCCGGCGCCGCGGACGCCACCGCCGTCCTGCCGCACACCGGCGGCCCGGCGGGCGCCGCCGACCCGACGGCCGTCATGCCGCCGGTACCGCCGCACCGGAGCGGCGGACCCGGCCCGCAGGGACAGCGGCCGGAGGAGCCGCACCCCTGGCAGAACCAGCTGCGCGCCGCCCGCGACCGCAACGAACAGACCCAGGTCCAGTACCTCGACCCGAACGAGGACCCGCTGCGCCGCCGCCCCCAGCGGCAGGTCGCCCGCCCGCAGCAGCAGCCCCAGCAGCAGCCCCAGCAGGGCTACGGCCGGCCCCAGCAGCAGCCGCAGCACCAGCAGCAGTACGCTCCGCAGCAGCCCCAGCCGCGGCGGCACACCCCGCAGCCCCAGCAGCCGCCGCAGCGGCCCGCGCCGGAGCCCCGCCCGCCGCGGGAGCCGCGCGCCCCGAGGCAGCGCAGCGCCAACCCGATGAAGATCCCCGGACTCGGCTGCCTGAAGGGCTGCCTGTTCACGGTGGTCATCCTCGTCGTGGCCGGCTGGCTGATCTGGGAACTGACCCCGCTCCAGGACTGGATCGGCACCGGCAAGGGCTACTGGGCGCAGCTCGGCGACTGGTTCGACAGCGTGAGCGACTGGATCGGCGACCTCGGCGCGAAGACCGGCGGCGGAGCCTGACGGACGGACCTGCCCGGGGGAGCCCGACGGCGGGTCCGGTGATTTGTCGACTCCTGGCGGGTGATTTCCGTCTCCGAGGTGAGGATCGCCCCGCGGGGCGCGTAGGTTGGTCGGCCGGAGGGCCGGGGGCCCGCGGCCCGGCCGCCGGCGTCAGTGCCCCCGGACGGCGCAGCGTCGGCAACACGCGTCTGTAGGAGCAGCCTTGGCACGGAAGATCGGCAGCCGGTACACCGCCCACCAGATCCTGGGGCGGGGCAGTGCCGGCACGGTGTGGCTGGGCGAGGGACCGGACGGTCCCGTCGCCGTCAAGCTGCTGCGCGAGGACCTCGCCTCCGACGAGGAGCTGGTGGGCCGCTTCGTCCAGGAGCGCACCGCCCTGCTCGGTCTGGAACACCCCCACGTCGTCTCCGTACGGGACCTGGTGGTCGACGGCAACGACCTGGCGCTCGTCATGGACCTGGTGCGCGGCACGGATCTGCGGACCCGCCTCGACCGGGACCGCCGGCTCGCGCCCGAGGCCGCGGTGGCGATCGTCGCGGACGTCGCCGAAGGGCTCGCCGCCGCGCACGCCGCCGGGATCGTCCACCGGGACGTCAAACCGGAGAACATCCTCCTCGACATGCAGGGACCGCTCGGCCCCGGCGGCTCGCATCGGGCCCTGCTCACCGACTTCGGCGTCGCGAAGCTGATCGACACCCCCAGACGGACCCGCGCCACGAAGATCATCGGCACGCCGGACTACCTCGCCCCCGAGATCGTCGAGGGCCTCCCGCCGCGGGCCTCGGTGGACATCTACGCGCTGGCCACCGTGCTCTACGAGCTGCTCGCGGGCTTCACGCCGTTCGGCGGCGGGCATCCGGGCGCGGTGCTGCGCCGGCACGTCACCGAGTCCGTCGCCCCGCTGCCCGGCATCCCCGACGAGCTGTGGCAGCTGGTCGTGCAGTGCCTGGCCAAGGCACCGGCCTCCCGGCTGCGGGCCTCCGAGCTGGCCGCCCGGCTGCGCGAGCAGCTGCCGTCGCTGGCGGGGATGCCGCCGCTGGACGTGGACGAGCCGGACACCGAGGCGGCGGAGGGCGAGCCGGGGGCGAGCCGGGCCGACACCCCGCAGGCCCCGGTCGCCTCCGGCGCCGACGGGCGGGCCCGGCGGGGGTCGGTGTCCCTGGTGCCCGGCGCCAAGCCGGACTCCAACCGGGACACGCACACCTCGATGCGGGTGCCGGCGCCGGACGAGCTGGCGGGCGGCGCGCACGGGACGGCACGCGTACCCCGTGCGGCGGGGACGCCGCGGCCGGGGTCGGCGCGCAATCGCGCGGCCACCCGGCGGCGGCGGATCGTGGTGGGAGTGGCCTCGGCGGTGCTGGTCGCCGCGGCGGGCGTCGGGACGTGGGCGGCCACGGCGGGCGACGGCGACACGGGCGGGCCCGGGCCGGGGGAGCCGGGCAACTCGGCGCCGGCGTCGCCCTGAGCGGCCAGTTTCGCCCTCCGCCGCCCCTTCCCTCCCCGAACCCGGGGGCGGCGCCCCCGGACCCCTGCCGGCCCGGACGGCCGCGTCCTCGGACGCCGTACGGGCCGGCTGCGCCGACCGGTGCTCACCAGGGTGCCCACGGCCGTCGGCGCTCGCCGCTTGGCGGAGCCGTTACGCTGGAGGGGTGGCAGTCGTCGATGTATCCGAAGAGCTCAAGTCCCTCTCCTCGACCATGGAGTCGATCGAGGCCGTTCTGGACCTCGACAAGCTGAGGGCAGACATCGCCGTGCTCGAGGAGCAGGCGGCCGCGCCGTCCCTGTGGGACAACCCGGACGAGGCGCAGAAGATCACCAGCAAGCTGTCCCACCTCCAGGCCGAGGTCAGGAAGGCCGACGCGCTGCGCGGCCGGATCGACGATCTCTCCGTGCTGTTCGAGATGGCCGAGGAGGAGGACGACCCGGACACCCGCGCCGAGGCCGAGTCCGAGCTGGCCGCCGTCAAGAAGGCGCTGGACGAGATGGAGGTCCGGACGCTGCTCAGCGGGGAGTACGACTCCCGTGAGGCGCTGGTCAACATCCGCGCCGAGGCCGGTGGCGTCGACGCCGCCGACTTCGCCGAGAAGCTCCAGCGGATGTACCTGCGGTGGGCGGAGCAGAAGGGCTACAAGACCGAGGTCTACGAGACGTCGTACGCCGAAGAGGCCGGCATCAAGTCGACCACCTTCGCCGTGCAGATCCCGTACGCCTACGGCACCCTCTCCGTCGAGCAGGGCACGCACCGGCTGGTGCGCATCTCGCCCTTCGACAACCAGGGGCGCCGCCAGACCTCCTTCGCGGGCGTCGAGGTCCTCCCGGTGGTCGAGCAGACCGACCACATCGAGATCGACGAGTCCGAGCTGCGGGTGGACGTCTACCGCTCCTCCGGCCCCGGCGGCCAGGGCGTGAACACCACCGACTCCGCGGTGCGCCTCACCCACCTCCCCACCGGCATCGTCGTCTCCTGCCAGAACGAGCGGTCGCAGATCCAGAACAAGGCGACCGCGATGAACGTCCTCCAGGCCAAGCTGCTCGAGCGGCGCCGCCAGGAGGAGCAGGAGAAGATGAACGCCCTCAAGGGCGACGGCGGCAACTCCTGGGGCAACCAGATGCGTTCGTACGTCCTGCACCCGTACCAGATGGTCAAGGACCTGCGCACCGACTTCGAGGTCGGCAACCCCGAGGCCGTTTTCAACGGTGAGATCGACGGGTTCCTGGAGGCCGGCATTCGCTGGCGCAAGCAGCAGGAGAAGTAACTTTGTCGACAAGGCAACTGCCCCCCAGGATGGGGGTGGTTGCCTTTTCGCTTGCCTGCGTTTCCCGGCCCGTCTGGGTTTTACGTCACACTCACACCTTCAACGTCCGGCAAAGCGTGTCGAGTTGGACATTGCGTGCGCAACGGCCTTGACGCTGCTGTGAAAAATCGGAAGGGTGAACGGTGGCATGCGTATCTCTGGGGCGCATGTGAACCGGGGGGCTTCGCCAGTTCCGGCTACCCCCGTCGATCACCGCCCCGACGCGGCCTCATCGACGATTTCGGCTACTGGGGGTAGCAACCTTATGACCAAGAAGACGCGCGTCCGCATCGCGCGCATCGCCGCGGGCGCAGTGATCGCCGCGGGCGCCTCGCTGACGGTGGCCGGTGTCGCTTCGGCCGCCGGCGACGAGGGCGGCCTCAGCGGCCTGGTCTCGACGGACGACAACACCGAGGTCACCACGCAGGACGGCGAGGAGCCCTGCCCGATCGGGGTCTGCCCCGGTACGACGGGTGAGACCACCACGACCGGTGAGACCACCACGACGGGTGAGACCACGGGCGAGACGTCCACGACCGGTGAGACCACCACGACGGGTGAGACCACGGGCGAGACGTCCACGACCGGTGAGACCACCACCACGGGTGAGACGTCCACGACGGGCGAGACCTCCACCACGGGTGAGACGTCCACCACCGGCGAGACCTCGAACTCCGGCGGCAACTCCAGCAACGGGACCTCCGACAACGGCGGCTCCAACGGCAACTCCGGCGGCAACGGCGGCTCGAACGGCAACTCCGGCGGTTCGAGCAGCACCGGTGGCTCCGGCAGCACCGGCGGCAGCTCCACCACCGGCGGTTCCGGCAGCACCGGCGGCTCCGCCGACGGCGGTTCCACCACGGGTGGCGGCTCCACGTCCGGCGGCTCGGCCACCGGCGGTACCGGCACCACCCCCGACGGCACCGCCGCTCAGGAGGTCGGCAGCTCCGCGCTGACCGACACCTCGGACGCCACCTCCGACGCCGCCGCCCAGGGTGGTGGCAAGGAGCTGGCCGAGACCGGCGCCGGGCAGACCACCTTCCTGATCATCGGTGCCGCCACGATGATCGTCGGCGGTGTCGGCTTCCGTGTGCTCCCGCGCCTCGTGGAGGGCCGCGGCGCGGCCGCTGCCTGACGGTGGGTAGCCGCACCGGCACGTGACGTACGCGCGAAGGGCCCGGAGCCGACCGGCTCCGGGCCCTCCGGCGTCGTACGGGCTAAGCGGTCTGGTGGGCGAGCAGCGCGAACGCGGCCACCAGCACGGCCAGCAGCGCGATCAGTGCCATCGGGTTCAGTCCCGCGAAGAAGTTCTCCTGCTGCAGCCGCTCGCGGTTCGCGCGGCACACCGAGCACCGGCCCTCGCTCACGGGCGCGGCGCAGTTGGCGCACACCAGCCGGTCGTACGTCATGCGCTCGCCCTCCTTGCACCGGTTCCACGTGGACAACGCCCGCCGTGACGCGAACGTTCCCCTCCACTCTGCCAGGTTCCGCGGAATTCAGCGCGGGGTCCCGGCAGGAGCTGCCTCACAGCACGGTGGACGTACAAAAACGCACAAGCCGCACGCAACCGTGACCGCTGCCTGCGCGCGCGTCCCCGGTTCGCGTATGGTCACGCTCATCTACCCCCGGCGACCCGTGGTGCATCCGTGATCCGATTCGACAATGTCTCCAAGGTCTACCCCAAGCAGACCCGCCCCGCACTCAGGGATGTGTCCCTCGAAGTGGAGAAGGGCGAGTTCGTGTTCCTCGTGGGGTCCTCGGGCTCCGGAAAGTCCACCTTCCTGCGGCTGGTCCTCCGCGAGGAGCGGTGCAGCCACGGCCAGGTGCACGTCCTGGGCAAGGACCTCGCGCGCCTGTCCAACTGGAAGGTGCCGCAGATGCGCCGCCAGCTGGGCACGGTCTTCCAGGACTTCCGGCTGCTCCCCAACAAGACGGTCGCCGAGAACGTCGCCTTCGCGCAGGAGGTGATCGGCAAGTCCCGCGGCGAGATCCGCAAGTCCGTGCCGCAGGTGCTCGACCTCGTCGGGCTCGGCGGCAAGGAGGACCGGATGCCCGGTGAGCTGTCCGGCGGTGAGCAGCAGCGTGTGGCCATCGCCCGGGCCTTCGTGAACCGTCCCAAGCTGCTGATCGCCGACGAGCCCACCGGCAACCTCGACCCGCAGACCTCCGTCGGCATCATGAAGCTGCTCGACCGGATCAACCGGACGGGCACGACCGTGGTGATGGCGACGCACGACCAGAACATCGTGGACCAGATGCGCAAGCGCGTCATCGAGCTGGAGAAGGGCCGCCTCGTCCGCGACCAGGCCCGCGGCGTCTACGGCTACCAGCACTGACCGCGACCGTCCACGGAAAGGCTTGAACAACCCGCCATGCGCGCCCAGTTCGTACTGTCCGAGATCGGTGTCGGTCTCCGCCGCAACCTGACGATGACCTTCGCCGTCATCGTCTCCGTCGCCCTGTCGCTCGCCCTGTTCGGCGGGTCGCTCCTGATGAGCGACCAGGTCGGCGCCATGAAGGGCTACTGGTACGACAAGGTCAACGTCTCGATCTTCCTCTGCAACAAGAGCGACGCCGAGTCGGACCCCAACTGCGCCAAGGGCGCGGTGACCGACGACCAGAAGAAGCAGATCAAGTCGGACCTCGGCAAGATGTCGGTCGTCGACTCCGTGATCTACGAGTCGCAGGACGAGGCCTACAAGCACTACAAGGAGCAGTTCGGGGACTCCCCGCTGGCCAGCTCCCTCACGCCGGACCAGATGCAGGAGTCGTACCGCATCAAGTTGAAGAACCCGGAGAAGTACCAGGTCATCGCGACCGCCTTCAACGGGCGGGACGGCGTGCAGTCCGTGCAGGACCAGAAGGGCATCCTGGACAACCTCTTCGGTCTGCTGAACCTGATGAACCGGGCGGCGCTCGGAGTGATGGCGCTCATGCTGGTCGTCGCCCTGCTGCTGATCGTCAACACCGTGCGCGTCTCGGCGTTCAGCCGACGGCGGGAGACCGGGATCATGCGGCTCGTGGGAGCGTCGGGCTTCTACATCCAGGCGCCGTTCATCGCGGAGGCCGCCGTCGCGGGCCTCATCGGCGGCAGCCTGGCGTGCGTCTTCCTGGTCGTCGGCCGGTACTTCACCATCGACCACGGCATGGCCCTGTCCTCGAAGCTCAACCTCATCAATTTCGTCGGCTGGGACGCCGTGCTGACCAAGCTTCCGCTGATCCTCGCCACCAGCCTGCTGATGCCCGCGCTGGCGGCGTTCTTCGCGCTGCGCAAGTACCTGAAGGTGTGACGCATGCCAAGGGGGTCGTACGGCCGAGGGACCGTACGGCCCCTCGGCGTTCCCCTAGACTCACCGCCATGTCAGGCCGCGACCCGCTCTGTTCGCCCCGCCGCTTCGGCCGCGGGGCCGCCCTGACCGTGGTGTTCGCCGGCGTGCTCGTGGCGGGCGCGGCGACCGGCTCACTGCCCGGGAACGGCGGCCGGGCCGCCGCCGACACGGTCCGCGCCACCGGCCCCACCAGCCACCCCGAGGCCGTGACCAGGGCCGCCGAGGAGGCGATGGCCGACGGAAAATCGCCCCTGGAGGCCGCCGAGCGCGCCGTCAGCCGCAGCGGGGACCGCTGGGCGGCGGTGTACTCCGAGAGCGAGTACGAGGAGTTCGCGGAGTCCCTCGACGGCCAGTACACCGGTGTCGGCCTGGAGGCACGGCGCGAGCGGGACGGCCGGATCGAGGTCACGAAGGTGCAGGCCGGGTCGCCGGCGGCCGCCGCCGGGATCCGGGCGGGCGACCGGCTGCGCGCCGTCGACGGCGCGGCCGTCGACGGCCGTCCGGTCACCGAGGTCGTCTCCTTGCTGCGCGGTGACGCGACGGACGAGCCCGCCGGCACCACCGTCCGTCTCGGCCTGGAGCGCGGCACGCGCGTGTGGACCGAGACGCTGCGCCGGGCCCGCCTGTCCACCGACTCGGTCACCGTGCGCACCCTCGCCGGGGGCGTCACCGTCATCAGGATCACCGCGTTCACCAAGGGGGCCGGCGACGCCGTCCGCACCGCCGTCGACGCGGCCCCCGCCGGCGCCGGCGTCGTCCTGGACCTGCGCGGCAACTCCGGCGGGCTGGTCACCGAGGCCGTCTCCACCGCCTCGGCCTTCCTCGACGGCGGCCTCGTCGCCACCTACGACGTCGACGGCGAGCAGCGAGCCCTGCACGCCGACTCCGGCGGCGACACCACGCGCCCCCTGGTGGCGCTCGTCGACGGCGGCACCATGAGCGCGGCCGAGCTGCTCACCGGCGCCCTGCGGGACCGCGGCCGGGCGGTCGTGGTCGGCTCGCGCACCTTCGGCAAGGGCTCGGTCCAGATGCCGAGCCGGCTGCCCGACGGCTCGGTCGCCGAACTGACCGTCGGCCACTACCGCACCCCGGCCGGCCGGACCGTCGACGGCACCGGCGTCACCCCGGACCTGGAGGCGGACGACGGGGCGCTGGAGCGGGCGGAGACCGTGCTGAGCGGGCTGGGGGACGCTTCGTGAGCGTCCGTCCGCGCTCCCGGTAATCGGCTTTCCCCCACGGCCCCCTCAGGTGCGAAAATGGCCGCACTATGAACAAGGCAATGTACGTACCCAAGGAGTCCCAGCCGAAGCAGGGCAAGCCGGCCGCGGACAAGACCAAGGGCCAGCGCAAGATCGTCGCCCAGAACAAGAAGGCCCGGCACGACTACGCGATCATCGACGTCTACGAGGCCGGTCTGGTGCTCACCGGCACCGAGGTGAAGTCGCTGCGCCAGGGCCGGGCCTCGCTGACCGACGGCTTCGTGCAGATCGACGGGAACGAGGCGTGGCTGCACAACGCCCACATCCCGGAGTACAGCCAGGGCAGCTGGACCAACCACTCCGCGCGCCGCAAGCGCAAGCTGCTGCTGCACCGCGAGGAGATCGACAAGCTGGCGTCGAAGTCGGAGGAGACGGGGCACACGATCGTGCCGCTCGTCCTGTACTTCAAGGACGGCCGCGCGAAGGCCGAGATCGCGCTGGCGCGGGGCAAGAAGGAGTACGACAAGCGGCAGACCCTGCGGGAGAAGCAGGACCGGCGGGAGTCGGACCGCGCGATCGCGGCGGCCAGGCGGAAGCAGCGGGCCGCCCAGTAGCGGCCCGTTGCCGGTCCGCAGCAAACCGGTGCCGGACCCGGTGACCGGCCGGCCGGCGGGAATAGGCTGGCATCGCGGTGCGTTGGTCACGTACGATGGCGACAGTCCCTCACAGCGGGGACGCACCGCCCCCTCGGGGGCATTGAAAAATCAACATGGGGATGATCGGTTTCGACAGCGGCTGTTGAAGCAGGGGAAGCGTGTCGAGGAAGCGGCAATGATCTCGTTAACCATATGTCGCAAAAAATAATCGCCAATTCTAAGCGCGATTCCCAGTCCTTCGCCCTCGCTGCCTGATAAGCAGTGAGTGAAGGACCCTTAATGGGTGTCAGCCCGGGAGTGTTCCCGACCCGGATCCTGGCATAATCTAGGGGACTAAACCATCGAGCCCGGTCACGGGGTTCGATGGGAAATCAAACAGTGACTGGGCCCGTCGGCGACTTGTTCGCGTGATCGCCGGGGCCGAGAAAATCGCAGCGAACTGCACACGGAGAAGCCCTGATTTAGCACCGTTGGACGCGGGTTCGATTCCCGCCATCTCCACCACCCCATGTGAACAGAGAACCCCGCTTCCTCAGGGAAGCGGGGTTCTCTGCTTTCCGTCTTTTCCATCCTGCCCGTCCTGCCCGTCCTGCCCGTCCTGCCCGTCCGGGTCAGGACGAAGCGCGCGGTCCCGTGCTCGCCCGCCTCGTCAGGCGGGGCGGCAGCAGCGTCGCCTCCGTCACCTCCTCGCCGGCCAGTTTCGCCATCAGCAGCTCCACCGCCCGTGCGCCCAGCTCCGCGGACGGCAGGGCGACGGAGGTGACGGGCACCCGCAGGCTGCCGGCGAGTTCGTCGGGGCAGATCGCCGTGACCGACAGATCTCCGGGGACCCGGAGGCCCAGTTGCTCGAAGGCGTCGACCAGCGGCTCCAGGACCGCCTCGTTGTGGACGACCACCCCGGTCAGGGCGGGATGTTTGCGCAGCAGTCCTTCGGCGACCCGGCGGGCGGCGGCGGGCGTGCCCTCGCAGGGGTGCACGGCAAAGGTGAGCCCGAACCGGTCCGCGGCCGCCGTGAACCCCTGCACCACCCGCTGCGCGAACGCCGTGCCCCGCACGTACACGTCCGGCGGCGACCCGACCAGCGCCACCACCCGGTGTCCGAGCGCCGCCAGGTGCTTCACGCAGGCCTCGCCCGCCGCCCGGAAATCGAGATCGATGCAGGTCAGCCCGTCCGCCTCGGACGGAAACCCGATCATCACCGACGGCCGGTCCAGGGAGCGCAGCAGCGGCAGCCGGGGGTCACGGAGCTGCACGTCCATCACGATCAGGGCATCCACCAGCGCCGTGCCCGCCACCCGGCGCAGTCCGTCCTCGCCCTCCTCCTGGGTCAACAGCAGCACGTCGTGGTCGTGGCGGCGGGCGGCCGTCACCACCGACACCACGAACTGCATGACGACCGGGACATGGATGCCGGCCCGCAGCGGCGCCACCAGCGCCAGCATGCTGGAACGGCTGCCGGCCAGGGCGCGGGCGCCCGCGTGCGGGCGGTAGCCCAGCTCGCGGACGGCCGCCTCGACACGCTGCCGGGTCTCCCCGGAGATCGGACGCTTGCCGCTCAGGGCGTACGAGACGGTGCTGGGGGAGACCCCGGCGTGCCGGGCCACGTCGGTGATCTTCACCATCACCCGGCCGCCGGCTCCAGGGTGAGGAACCCGGTCCCGGCCGCTGCCCGCACCACCCGCTCCCCGGCCGCCAGCGCCCACGGTGCCGAGGGATCACTGCAGGAGGCCTGCAGCACGTCGCCCTCCCGTACGACGGTGAAGGTCACGTCGCCCACCCGCACCGCGACCCGCGCGCCCTGCTCGAGGCCGTACGCCCGCAGGGTCACCCCGTCCGCGTACGCGTAGTCGGGCCGGTCGTCCACCGCCCCGACCGGGATCACCGCACCCGGCCTGACCAGCAGCGGCACGCTCGAGAACCCGTGGCGTTCGCGCACCCAGCGCGGCCCGGTGACCGCCTGCCCGCTCAGGTAGTGCGTCCAGGTGCCCTCGGGCACGTAGTACGTCACGTCCCCCTCGTCGCTGAACACCGGCGCCACCAGCAGGTCCGGGCCGAGCATGTACTGCCGCTCCAGGTGCGCGCACCCGGGGTCGTCCGGGAACTCCAGCACCATCGCCCGCATCACCGGCAGGCCCTCGGCATGGGCGGTGCGGGCCGCCTCGTACAGGTAGGGCATCAGGGCGAGCTTCAGCCGGGTGAACAGCCGCAGCACGTCGACCGACTCCTCGTCGAACAGCCACGGCACGCGGTACGTCGAGGACCCGTGCAGCCGGCTGTGCGAGGACAGCAGCCCGAAGGCCAGCCACCGCTTGAACAGCGCGGGCGTCGGCGTGCCCTCGAAGCCGCCGATGTCGTGGCTCCAGTACCCGAACCCGGACAGGCCGAGCGA
Organism: Streptomyces sp. NPDC088766; assembly: GCF_044750845.1. NCBI lineage: Bacteria > Bacillati > Actinomycetota > Actinomycetes > Kitasatosporales > Streptomycetaceae > Streptomyces > Streptomyces sp. NPDC088766. Next base: position 63,665 of record NZ_JBIVKQ010000024.1, read on the forward strand.
CAGTCCGCCGCGCAGCGACTCGGCCATCGACTCGTACGTCGCCTCGCAGTCGCCGCCCCAGTGCACGGGGAACTGCTGGCCGCCGGCCGTCGCCGAGCGGGCGAAGAGCACCGCCTCGCCCTCGCCCCGGTGCTTGCGGAGCACCTCGAAGACGGTGCGGTTGTACAGCTGGGTGTAGTAGTTGTGCATCCGTTCCGGATCGGAGCCGTCCGCCCAGGCCACGTCGACCGGGACGCGCTCGCCGAAGTCGGTCTTGAAGCAGTCGACGCCCTGTTCCAGCAGGGCTTCCAGCTTCGCCGCGTACCAGTCGCGGGCGGCCGGGCTGGTGAAGTCGACCAGGGCCATGCCCGGCTGCCACAGGTCCCACTGCCACACGCTGCCGTCGGGGCGTCTGAGCAGGTGCCCGAGCGCCTTGCCCTCGGCGAACAGCGGGGAGCGCTGGGCGATGTAGGGGTTGATCCACACACAGATGTGCAGCCCCTTCTCCTTCAGCCGCGCCAGCATCCCCTCCGGGTCGGGGAACACCCGGGGGTCCCACCGGAAGTCGCACCAGTGGAACTCGCGCATCCAGAAGCAGTCGAAGTGGAACACGGAGAGCGGGAGTTCGCGCTCCCGCATGCCGTCGATGAACGACGTCACCGTCTCCTCGTCGTAGGAGGTGGTGAACGACGTCGACAGCCACAGCCCGAAGGACCAGGCGGGCGGGAGGGCCGGGCGCCCGGTGAGGGCGGTGTACTTGCGCAGGATCTCCTTCGGGGTCGGCCCGTGGATGACGTAGTACGTCAACCGCTGCGACTCGACGCTGAACTGGACCCTGGACACCGTCTCCGAGCCGACCTCGAAGGACACCTTGCCCGGATGGTCGACGAAGACGCCGTAGCCGGCGTCGGTGAGGTAGAAGGGCACGTTCTTGTAGGCCTGTTCGGTCGCCGTGCCGCCGTCGGCGTTCCAGATGTCGACGACCTGCCCGTTCTTCACCAGCGGCCCGAACCGCTCGCCGAGCCCGTACACGCTGGTGCCCACGCCGAGGTTGAGCTGCTCGCGCAGGTAGTGGGCGCCGGTCCCGTCCCGCATGATGCCCATGCCCTTGGTGCCGCTGGAGGTCAGGACCCGGCCGTCGGCCAGGAAGTCGACGTGCCACGGCCCGGTCCGGGCCACCCTCACCGACAGCGCGCCGGAGGTGAGGGTGGCGTGCTCGTCGTCGTACTCGGCGCGGGCGGCGGTCTCCTGCCCGGTGAGCTCGAACTCCGGCCCGAGCGGCTGCCCGCCCTCGAAGTGGGTGAGGGTCACCCCGATGACGTCCGGCATCGGGGTGTGCGCGGTGATCGTCACGACCGGCCCCTTCAGCAGGTCGCCGCGGTGGCGGATGGGCCGGGTCGGCGCGTGGATCTCCAGCGTGCCTCCCCCGGAGGGGGTGCTCCCGGAGGGGTCGCCCCCGGGCGCGTCGACGTCGAGGACCTCCACGGGATGCGCCGAGGTGACGCCCTCGCGCAGCAGCCAGTAGCCGTCGGTGAACTTCACGCGCGCACCCCTTTACTTGACCGCGCCCACGGCGATGCCGCGGGTGAGCGTCCGCTGGAAGACGAGGAAGAAGACGATCGCGGGCAGTACGCCCAGCAGAGCCGCCGCGTTGGTCATCGTGGCGTCCATCAGGCGCTGGCCCTGCAGGACGCCGAGCGCCACCGACACGGTCTGGTTGTCGTTGGAGATCAGCATGACCAGCGGGAGCAGGAACTCGTTCCAGGTCCAGATGAAGAAGAACACCATGAGGACCCCGAGGGTGGGGCGGCTGACCGGGACCACGATCCGCCACAGCACCTGCCACTTGTTCGCGCCGTCCATGCGGGCGGCCTCGATGATCTCGCGGGGGAACTGCCCGAGCACCGAGGAGAGGAGATAGGTGCCGAAGGCGGCCTGGACGACCGTGAACACGATGATCACGCTCAGCCGGGTGTCGTAGAGGCCCACCTGCTTGCTCAGGTAGTAGACCGGGTAGACCAGCGCCTCCTGCGGCAGCATGTTGGCCAGCACGAAGAAGGCGAGGACCCAGGTGCGGCCCCTGATCCGGCCGATGCCGATCGCGTACGCGTTGAGCACCGACAGGGCCGCGGCGAGCACGGCCACGGAGCCGCTGATCAGCACCGAGTTGAACAGCTTCTGGCCGTAGTCGACCCGTTGCCAGAAGTCCTTCAGGCCGTCCAGGTAGAGGCCGTCGGGCAGGCTGAGCGGGCCGTGCGCGGAGTACTCGGCCGGTGACTTGACCGCGTTCACGGCCACGATCACGAACGGCACCACCATGAACAGGGCGGCCAGGCACAGGGCTGCCAGTACCGGGTAGCGGCGTAGGGCGGCGGTCATGCGCGGATCCCCTCCTCGGCGTCCTCGGCGCGGGTCTGGAGTTTCAGGCCGATCAGGGAGACGGCCAGGATGATCACCGTGAGGACGGTGGAGATCGCGGCGCCGTAGCCGACCTGCGTCTTCTCGAAGAAGGTGGCGAAGGAGAAGTACGACGGCACGTTCGTCGCGCCGCCCGGCCCGCCCTTGGTCAGCACGTACACCGCGCCGAACACCTTGAGCGCGGCGATCGTGCACCAGGTCAGCACGACGTAGGTCTCCGGGCGGATCTGCGGCAGCGTGATGTGCCAGAAGCGGCGCCACCAGCCGGCGCCGTCCAGCTCGGCCGCCTCGTACAGCTGCGGGTCGACGCGTTGCAGGCCCGCCATGAAGACGACCAGCGGGAAGCCGATCTGCACCCACACCATCACGCCCATCACGCTGTACAGCGCGATGTCCGGGTCGCCGAGCCAGTCCTGCTGCCAGGAGCCCAGCCCGACCGCCCTCAGCAGTTCGTTGAGGGAGCCGTTCTCGGGGGCGAGGATCCAGCTCCAGACGATGCCGGCCACCGCGATCGGCAGCACCTGCGGGAGGTAGAAGCAGGCCCGCAGCACCGCGGCCCATCTCGGCCCGAAGTGCTTGCCGACGAAGTCGAACAGCGCGGCGGCCAGCACGAGACCGATCACGGTCGGCACGGCCGCCATGGCGAGCACCATGAACAGGCTGTGCCGGAAGGACGCCCAGAACTCCGAGTCGTCCATCAGCGCACGGTAGTTGGCGAGCCCCGACCACGAGGGGCTGCCGACCCCCTGCCAGTCGGTGAAGCTGACGCCCGTGTTCATCAGGAACGGCACGCCGATGACCGCCAGGAAGGCCAGGATCCCGGGGAGCAGGAAGAGCGCGTAGGACTCGCGGGTACGGGGGCGGCGCGGGCCGGCGCCGAGGTGCTTGCCGACGGCCCGCGCGCCCCGTTCGACGGTGACCGTCATCGCTTCGGCGCGCCCTTGTCGTAGGCCTGCTGCAGGGCGCTGAGGTAGTCGTCCGGCTTCTGGGCGCCCGTCATCAGCTTCTGCGTCTCGGAGACCAGGACGTCGTAGAAGCCGTTCACCGGCCAGTCCGGGTAGAAGGCCAGGCCGTCCCGCCCGCTCAGGGTGTTGAAGTCGGAGATGAGCTTCTTGGCCTTCGGGTCCGTGATGGCGCTCGCGTCGGCCGCGACCGGGACGCCGCCCTTGTTGCCGAGCAGGTTCTGGATCTTCTTCGACATGGTGATGTCGATGAAGTCGTAGGCGAGCTCCTTGTTCCTGGCGTTCTTCGGGACCACCCAGAGGTTGCCGCCGGAGCCGAGGGTCAGGTCGGAGCCGGGCCACAGGGTGGTGTCCCAGGAGAACTTGGCCTCCGCCTGGAAGCGGCCGTACCACCAGCTGCCGGAGAACAGGATCGGCGCCTTGCCCTGGATGAAGGAGACGCCCGCGTCCTCGGCCTTGACGCTGGTCGACTTCTTGCTGATGTAGCCCTTCTTCACCCAGTCCGCGAAGGTCTGTGCCGCGTACGTCCAGGCCGCGTCGTGGAAGTCGGTCTTCCCCTTGTACAGCTCGTACGAGTCGACCCACGAGCGGTCGGCCCTGGAGAGGGCGAGCTGGTAGAGGTACTGCTGGGCGATGTACTCGGCGCCGCCGTTGGCCAGCGGGGTGACGCCCTTCTCGGCGAAGGTGTCCATGGCCGCCGTGAGCTGGTCGAACGTCTTCGGCTCGGCGATCTTGTACTTCGCGAAGAGGTCCTTGTTGTAGTAGACCATCGTGTACTCGGCGTAGTTCGGCACGCCGTACCACTTGCCGGAGCCCATGACGCCGTCGGTGTCGTACCTGCTGGTCGTGCTCACGCCGGCGCTGAGCTTCTTGTCCCAGCCGCGCTTCGTCGTCTCGGCCGTCAGATCGGTCAGCAGGCCCTGCTTCGACAGCAGGCCCGCGGTCGCGTTGCCCTTGTTGTACTCCATGAGGTCCGGGGCGTCCGAGGAGTTGAGGACCATGGACGCCGTCTTCTGTATCTGCTCGAAGCCCTTCTCCTCGACCTCCACCTTCACGCCCGGATGCGTGGCCTCGAACTCCTTGATCGCCTCCTTCCAGGCCTGGCCCATCGCGCTGTCGGGGCCCTCGTAGTGCCAGAGCCGGAGCGTCTTGCCGTCGGACGCACCGCTGTCCGAGTCACCGCAGGAGGTCAGGAGCAGCGATCCGGAAAGGATCACCGCCGCGGCCACCACACGCCTTCGTGTCGTCAACATCGAGTGCCTCCAGGGGACTCGGATGGTTCTTGGGGATGCCACGCAACGCTCGTCGAATCGATTCGATGCGTGGTGTCGAAGCGCTTCGACGCGGAAGCTATGCGGAGGATGCCGGTGCGTCAATGGATCTGGCCGGAATTGGTGCAAGCGTTTCGACGACAGGAGCGGACGCGGTTCGCCACGGTGTGGATCAGCAGTGCGGTGCCGGCCGCCGCGACCGGCACCGCGAAGGCGGCCGTGGCCGAGCCGTGCTCCACCGCCCAGCCGCCGGACACCGAGCCGCAGGCCAGGCCGGCCAGCAGGGCGGTGACGACCAGGCTCATGCCCTCGTTGAGGCGGTCCCCCGCAACGCGGTCCTGGACCAGGGCCATCGCGGTCACCATCGTGGGCGCGGTCGCCATGCCCGCCACCAGCAGGGCCGCCGCCAGCACGGGAAGCGTTCCGGCGGTACGGGCGGCGAGCAGCGGCAGGGACATCAGCGCCGCCATCGCCAGCAGGCACCACGGCAGCCGGCGCTCCGCCGGGCCGTTCGGCCCGCGCGCCCCGTACACCAGGCCCGCCGCGCACGACCCCGCCGCCTGGAGCGCCAGCACCACCCCGGCCGCCGAGCGGTGGCCCGCCGCGTCCGCGTAGGCGATCGTGACGACCTCCGTCGAGCCGAACACCGCGCCGGTGGCGACGAAGCACGCGAGCAGCGGCGGTATGCCGGGGGTGCGCAGCGGTGACGCGGAGGCCGTGCGTGCGACGGGCGGCGGCTCGGTCGCGCGTTGGGCGGTGAACACCAGCACCCCGGTCACCAGCAGCGCCACGCCGGCCAGCGTGCCCGCCTCCGGGAAGAACGTGCCGCACAGGAAGGCCGCGAGCACCGGGCCCAGCATGAAGCACAGTTCGTCGGCGGCCTGTTCGAAGGAGTTCGCCGTGTGCAGGGCTGCCGGGTCGCCCCGGAGCAGGTGGCTCCAGCGGGCGCGCGACATGCCGCCGGTGTTGGGCGTGGTCGCGGTGGCGGCGTACGCGGCGAACAGCGTCCAGTCGGGGGCGCCCCCGCGCACGCACAGCACCAGCGCGAGACTGCCGAGCGCCGCGAACAGCGTGGCCGGTACGGCGATCCGGGCCTGCCCGTACCGGTCGACGAGCCGCGCCGTCCAGGGCGCGACCAGCGCGGTCGCGGCCAGTCCGCTCGCGCTGACGGCACCGGCGAGGGCGTACGAGCCACGGGTGCCGGCGATCATCACGACCGCGCTCACGCTGAACATGCCCATGGGCAGGCGGGCCATGAGGTTCCCGGCGGTGAAGGCGCGGGCGCCGGGGACGGCGAAGAGACGGCGGTAGGGGTTGGGCTGCGGCATGCGCCCACCGTCACCCGCGGCCGGTCACGGGGTCCAACACCTGTTCGGAACCGATTCACCCACCCCCGTTGTAAATTCGCCGGATGCCCGCTCATGTCGACCCCCGCCTGCTGCGCGCCTTCCTCGCCGTCGCCGAGGAACTCCACTTCACGCGCGCCGCGACCCGCCTCCACGTCGCCCAGCAGGCCCTCAGCCGGGACGTGCGGCGGCTGGAGCGCGAGCTGGGCGCCGAGTTCTTCCTGCGGACCACCCGGCAGGTGACGCTCACCGCCGAGGGCGAGCGGCTGGTGCCCCACGCGCGCGCGGTCCTCCGCGCGCTGGACGACCTGCGCGCCGCGTTCGGCCCGGCCCGGCCCCTCCTGGTCGACCTGAACTCCCCGGGGCTGGCCACCGGCCGCCGGGTGCTGCACCGGGCCCGTGAACTCGCCCCCGAGCACGAGCTGATGGCCCGCTTCGAGAGCGGTCTGACCGGTGCGGCCGTGGAGATCGCCGCGGGCCGGCTGGACGCGTCGTTCGGCCGTTACGCGGGCCTGAGCCCGGTGCTGCGCGCCCAGTTGGACCACCAGCTCGTGCGCTACGAGCCGATGGCGGTCCTGCTGCCCGAGGGGCACCCGCTGGCGTCGGCGGCCCGGGTGCCGCTGTCCGCGCTGGCGGGGGAGCGGGTGTACGCGGGCGCGGGGAACCCGCGGACGCCGGAGTGGACCGACCTCGCCCGGCTCCTGTTCGAGGGGCGCGGCATCGAGATCGCGCCGCCCGTCCCGCTCGCCGTGGGGGAGGAGGAGTTCCGCCGGATCATGGCCAAGGACCCCTTTCCGATCCTCGCGGTAGTAGGTTTTCCGGCCATGCCCGGAGCGGTGCTGCGACCCCTCGTCGACCCGGTCCCGCTGTCCCCCGTGTCGCTGGTGTGGCGAAAGGGGCTGGTCCATCCGGCGCTCGAGGTGCTGCGCCGTGCGGCGGTCGAACTCGGGTTCGCGGAGGGCTGGTTGGAGCGTCCCGACGGTGGATGGATTTCGGCCATAGACATGAACATGGCGTGTACCCATAAAAGAGACATCGCACACATCGACCCCGCGCCTGCGCTAGATTCGTCGCCCTGAGCACGCTGGGGTCACAGGGGTGCGCCGACCGGGTGGGGGCCCGGTTTCGTCGGCATGTGCTCGTCGTCTCAAGCGCATCCAGGAACTGACCCGTGGTGTCCCGTGGGGGGAAACGCACACGTGAAGAATTGGCGGGAAGGTGCCCAACCGGAGTGGCCGGGAGCGGCATCACCGACCGGAGAAGCACCGGCCGTGAAGGGGGATGTCCAGGAGTTTCCAGGCGGTGCACGGCAACCCGTGAGGGGCGGGCCGGAGCACGGCGGCCAGGATGTCCTCCTGGGTGCCGGCCTCGGGGCGGGCGGCGGAACGCCGACCGGATACCGGGACGAGTCGGGGCAGACCGGCCGGCCGTCGACCTCGAACGGCCTTTCCGAAAACGAACGGCCGAGCGGTGGGCTCCAGGACCCCTGGCAGGAGGCCGCAGAAGCGTCCGTCCTCCTGCCCGGCACGGACGCCGAGGGCGACGACCCCGACGAGGTGACCGTCCGGCTCGACTTCCCGCACCGGGGGACGGGCCCGCGCGGCGGCGGCCCGGACGCCTCCGACGCACCCGTGTTCGTCGACGAGTCCGGCCGCCGCAGCCGCACCTTCCGCCGGATCGGCATCGCCGTCGGACTCGCCTGCGCCACCTACGCCGTCGTCATCGTCGCCACCCTCCTGTCCGGGAACGCCGGTGCGCCCTGGCTGCCGGTGCCGGGCCAGAACGACGACGAGCCGGCCGCCCGGGTCGAGACCTCCGACGAGCCCAGCTCCTCGCTCACCCCGACGCCGCCCGGCTTCGCCGCGCCCGGCCGCCCCGGCCGCACCGCCTCCGGACCCGCTGTGCTCCCCTCGGGTACGGGCGCGGCACCCAGCGTCTCGGGCAGTGCCGTCGTGCTGCCGAGCAGGTCCGCCGCCGCGCCGCGGCCCCTGCCCGGCGGCTCCGGCCGGCCCGGCCCGGCCCTCACGAGCGAGCCCCCTGCCCCGGCGTCCAGCAGCCCGGCCGCGCCTCCGCCGCCGCCCGAGCCGTCCCCGTCCGCCACCGCGGAACCCACCCCGCCGCCCTCGCCCTCCCCGGCGGGCGACGCGGGCACCACGGTGGCGGGGGGTGCGGCGGATCCGGTGGTCGCCGGGTCGGAACCGGGGGGCGGTTCGGGTTCGGGCTCCGGTTCGGGGTCTGGTTCGGGCTCCGGTTCCGGCTCCGGTTCGGGGTCCGGCTCCGGCGCCGGCTCCGGTGAGGAGACCGGTACGGCCGCGGCCTCGGGTGCCGATCCGGGAACCGGCTCCGCACCCGAGCCGGGTCCGTTCCCGTCGTCGTCCTCCGGTCCCGACGACGCCTCCGATCAGGTCACGGTGTCCAGCACCATCTCCTGAACCTCGTCCTGCCTCGTCCGACCTCGCCGGTCGTGCCCGCGCCCTCGCGCGCACCCGTGGAGCGGCCGGCGGATCCGGCAGGCCGGCCGGACCGGCCGCGCCGGCCTCCGCCTGCCCGCGGCCCGCCCCGTAAGGCTGCCGACGCCCGGTCCCGACGCGCCTTGGCGCCGGTTCACCCGTACGGCCGTCGGACCCGACACCACGGTCCGGCCCGCCTCCGGACCCGTCGGAGCCTCCAGACCCACCAGCCCATCGGCACCGCCGTGCCCGGCACCGCCGTCGCATCCGGCACCGCCGTCCCCGTCCCCGTCCCCTTCCGGCGTCCGGCCGGCCCGTCCTCGTCCCCGAAAGAACGTTCCTCATGGCTCCACGCAGCAGCCGGCCCGCGACCCGAAGGTCCGCCGGACATCCAGCCCACCCCGCGCACGGCCCGGCCCCGGCCCCGGCCGCGTACGACCACGACGACGAGCAGGGCGGCGCACCGCGGCCGCCCGCGGCCGGACGCCGTGCCGGCCGGGGCCGGGCCCGCGCCCGCAGACGCCTGCGGCCACCCCTGCGCCATCTGCTGCCCCTCGTGGTGCTGTTCGCGATGATGGCGATGCTCCTGCTGCGCGGCTACGTGCACAGCGAGGTCCTCGCCGACCACCGCGTCCGCCCGGACGCCGCCGCCGACCGGGTGCCGCAGGCGATCCTCGACGGCGGTCCCGTCGTCGACACCCGCGGCGGCCGGGCCACCAGCATCGACGTCCCGGACCACCGGATCGTCCTCACCTTCGACGACGGCCCCGACCCCCGCTGGACGCCGCAGGTCCTCGACGTCCTGAAGAAGCACCGCGCGCACGCCGTCTTCTTCATCACCGGCACGATGGCCAGCCGCCACCCGGACCTCGTGCGGCGCATGGTCGACGAGGGCCACGAGATCGGACTGCACACCTTCAACCACCCCGACCTCTCCTACCAGTCGAAGAAGCGCATCGACTGGGAGCTGACCCAGAACCAGCTCGCCCTCGCCGGCGCCGCGGGCATCCGCACCTCCCTGTTCCGCCCGCCGTACTCCTCCACCGCCTCCGCCCTGGACAACAACACCTGGCCGGTGACCCGGTACGTCGGCAGCCGCGGCTACCTCACCGTCCTCACCGGCGACGACAGCGAGGACTGGCGCAGGCCGGGCGTCGCGCAGATCATCCGCAACGCCACGCCCGCCGACGGCAGGGGCGCGATCGTCCTGATGCACGACTCCGGCGGCGACCGCAGCCAGACGGTCCGGGCCCTCGACACCTACCTCCCCCGGCTCAAGGGGGAGGGCTACGCGTTCGAGAACCTCACCGAGGCGCTCGACGCGCCCAGCGCGCACACCGAGGTCGGCGGCCTCGAACTGTGGAAGGGACGCGCCTGGACCGCCCTGGTCACCGCCGCCGACGACCTCACCGGCGTGCTCGTCGTGGGCCTCGCCGTCATCGGCTTCCTCGTCCTCGCCCGCTTCGGCCTGATGCTGCTGCTGTCCGCCGTCCACACCCGTCGCACCCGCCGCGCCGACTTCGTGCGGGGCCCCGACGCACCGGTCACCGCACCGGTGTCGGTGCTGGTCCCGGCGTACAACGAGGCCAAGTGCATCGAGAACACGGTCCGTTCCCTGGTCAGGAGCGACCACCCCGTGGAGATCCTCGTCGTCGACGACGGCTCCTCCGACGGCACCGCCCGCATCGTGGAGGACCTGGGCCTGCCCGGCGTACGCGTCGTCCGCCAGCCGAACGCCGGCAAACCCGCCGCCCTCAACCGGGGCATCGCGAGCGCCCGGCACGACCTCATCGTGATGATGGACGGCGACACCGTCTTCGAGCCCTCCACCGTCCGCGAGCTGGTGCAGCCCTTCGCCGACCCGCGCGTCGGCGCCGTCGCCGGCAACGCCAAGGTCGGCAACAAGGACACCCTCATCGGCGCCTGGCAGCACATCGAGTACGTCATGGGCTTCAACCTCGACCGCCGCATGTACGACGTCCTGGGCTGCATGCCGACCATCCCCGGCGCGGTCGGCGCGTTCCGCCGCACCGCCCTGGAGCGGGTCGGCGGCATGAGCGACGACACCCTCGCCGAGGACACCGACATCACCATGGCGCTGCACCGCGACGGCTGGAAGGTGGTGTACGCCGAGAAGGCCCGCGCCTGGACCGAGGCCCCGGAGTCGGTCCAGCAACTGTGGTCCCAGCGCTACCGCTGGTGCTACGGCACCATGCAGGCCATCTGGAAGCACCGCCGCGCCCTGCTGGAACGGGGCCCCTCGGGCCGCTTCGGCCGGGTCGGTCTGCCCCTGGTCTCCCTGTTCATGGTCGTCGCCCCGCTGCTGGCGCCCCTGATCGACCTGTTCCTGGTCTACGGACTGCTGTTCGGCCCGACGGGGAGGACGATCGCGGCCTGGTTCGGCGTCCTGGCCGTCCAGGCGGCCTGCGCGGCCTACGCCTTCGTCCTGGACCGGGAGCGCCTGACCCCGCTGATCTCGCTGCCCCTGCAACAGCTCCTCTACCGCCAGCTCATGTACATCGTCCTGCTCCAGTCCTGGATCACCGCCCTCACCGGCGGCCGGCTGCGCTGGCAGAAACTGCGACGGACGGGCCAGGTGGCGGCCCCGCCCGCCGAGGAGACGCGGCCCGCCGTGGAAGAGGGGGCGGCCCGATGAGCATCCGGCCCTCCGACCCGATGAGCACCCGTCCCGCCGGCCTCCCCACGCGGACACCGGCCGAGACGGGCCGCAAGGACCGGGCGTCACAAGAAGTACGCGAGACACCGCGCGAACCGGCCTCCCGCGACCGCTACTTCGACCTCCTGCGCGCCGTCGCCCTGTTCCGCGTGATCTTCTACCACCTCATGGGCTGGGCCTGGCTGCCCGTCGTCTTCCCCTCCATGGGCGTGATGTTCGCCCTGGCCGGCAACCTCATGGCCCGCTCCCTGCGCCGTCGTCCCGCGACCGACGTCGTCCGCGGCCGGCTCCGCCGCCTCCTGCCGCCCCTGTGGCTGCTCGGCGCGGTGGGCGTCACGGGCATGCTGCTCGGCGGCTGGGGCCCGGGCGAGGAGGGCCACCCCGGCTGGTGGTGGCTCCATCTCGCCTTCTGGGTCCTCCCGCTGAGCGACCCGCCCTACGGCGAGGGCCTGCCGGGCATCCCCGGGCTGATCGGCGAGGACTGGGCGGTCGCCGTGGGCGTACCCCTGTGGTACCTGCGCGCCTACCTCTGGTTCGTACTGCTGTCCCCGCTGCTGCTGCGCGCCCTGCGGGCCGCGCCCTGGCCGACGGTCCTCGCGCCCCTCGCGCTGTCGGCCGCCCTGGAGGCCGGCCTGCCGACCGTCCCCGGCTGGCGGCTGGAGTCGGCGCTCAGCGACTTCGGCGCGTTCGGCGCGTGCTGGCTGCTCGGCATGGCCCACCAGGAGGGCGTCCTGCGCCGGCTGCCCCGGTACGTCGTCCCCTCCCTCGCGCCGGTGGTGGCGTGCGCCGGCCTCTGGTACGCCCTCACCCAGGACCTCAGGACGGGGCACGACCTCGACGACATGCCGTTCGCACAGGCCCTGTGGTCCTTCGCGGCCGTCCTCCTCCTCCTGCACCTCAGCCCCGCGTGGCACGAGTGGCCCCGCCGCCTGCGCCGCTGGGACCGGCTGATCACCCTGCTCAACGCACGTGCCGTGACGATCTACCTCTGGCACAACGTGTGCATCGTCGTCGTGGAGACGCTCTGGGACCGCCTGTGGAACATCGGCGTCCTGGAGACGGACGCCCACTGGATCCTGGTGAGCCCCTGGCCCCAGCTGCCGGCCGTCTGGCTGCTCACCGCGGGCTGCGTCGTCTGTTTCGGCTGGGTGGAGGACCTGGCGGCCGGGAGACGCCCGAGGATCTGGCCGGACGGACGCCCGGGGGCCCACCGGGACCGACCTGGCGTGCCCCACCTCTCATGACGCCCTCGCGCAAGGTGAGAGCAACGTTCCCTTCCGGTCACCCACAGCCACAGACCGGAAACGCGCCCTCCCTACCTTCGGGACTCATCACCGCTCATCCCCGCGAACCACCCGAGCCCCGGAGCACGTGGAGGCGTCATGACAGCCCCTGGTACAGCCCCCGCACCCCCGACCGACCCGAGCACCGCCTCGGCCTCCGCCAAGAAGGGGAGCCGCTGGATCGAGGAGTGGGACCCGGAGAACGAGGCCTTCTGGAACACCAAGGGCGAGAAGATCGCCCGGCGCAACCTCGTCTTCTCCGTCCTCTCCGAGCACATCGGGTTCTCGATCTGGACCCTGTGGTCGGTGCTGGTGCTCTTCATGGGCCCGGAGTACGGCCTCACCCCCGCCGACAAGTTCCTGCTCACCTCGATGGTGACCCTCGTCGGCGCCGTCGTCCGCGTGCCGTACACCTTCGCCGTCGCGGTGTTCGGCGGACGGAACTGGACGATCATCTCCGCCGCCATGCTGCTCGTCCCCGCCACCGCGGCGTTCACGGTGATGGAGCCGGGCACCTCGTTCGGCACCTTCCTCCTCGTGGGCCTGCTGGCCGGCGTCGGCGGCGGCAACTTCGCCTCCTCGATGACCAACATCAACGCCTTCTTCCCGCTCCGCAAGAAGGGCTGGGCGCTCGGCCTCAACGCGGGCGGCGGCAACATCGGCGTGCCGGTGATCCAGCTGGTCGCCCTCGCGGTCATCGGCGCGAGCGGCGGGCCCCGCGTGCTGCTCGGGATCTACATCCCGCTGATCCTGGTCGCCGCCACCCTCGCCGCCCTGTACATGGACAACCTGGCGTCCGTGAAGAACGACACCGGCGCCGCGATCGACGCCGCGAAGGACGGCCACACCTGGATCATGTCCTTCCTCTACATCGGGACGTTCGGGTCGTTCATCGGGTACTCCTTCGCCTTCGGGCAGGTGCTCACCAACCAGTTCGGCCGTACGCCCCTCCAGGCCGCCTACCTCACCTTCATCGGCCCGCTCCTCGGCTCCCTCATCCGTCCCGTCGGCGGCTGGCTCGCCGACCGCTACGGCGGGGCCCGCATCACCCTCTACAACTACGTCGGCATGGCCGCCGCCACCGCCGTCCTGGTCTTCGCCAGCATGCGGAAGTCGCTGCCGCTGTTCGTCTGCGTCTTCGTCGTCCTGTTCGTCCTCACCGGGCTCGGCAACGGGTCGACGTACAAGATGATCCCCGGCATCTTCCAGGCGAAGGCCGTCGCGAAGGGGCTCGTGGGCGAAGAGGCGGCCGCCCACGGACGCCGGCTCTCCGGCGCCTCCATGGGACTCATCGGAGCCGTCGGCGCACTGGGCGGCGTCGCCATCAACCTCGCCTTCCGGCAGTCCTTCCTCTCCTACGGCACCGGCACCGGCGCCTTCGTGGCCTTCCTCGCCTTCTACGGCGTGTGCTTCGTGGTCACCTGGGCCGTATACCTTCGTCGCCCGGCCGGCCGCACCACCACCACCGGGACCGCATCTGAGGCGAAGCCACAGCTCAGCTACGCCGAGGTATGACGTAACACCGGCGACACGAAGCCGAACCGAGCCTGTCACGCACCATTGGCAGGCTCGCTCGGCATGTAGGTCCATACGACTCCACTGCGGGACGAGAGTTATGTACGAGCAGCAACAGCAGCGACCGGACCACGACCCGGACGGCCAGGACGCCGAGCAGCACGGGCCCCTCGCCGGCTTCACGGTGGGGGTGACCGCCGCGCGCCGCGCCGACGAGCTCGGGGCGCTGCTCCGGCGGCGCGGGGCGGCGGTGCTGCACGCGCCCGCCCTGCGGATCGTGCCGCTCGCCGACGACGGCGAACTCCTCGCCACCACCAAGGACCTCCTCGACCAGGCACCCGACGTCGTGGTCGCCACCACCGCCATCGGCTTCCGGGGCTGGGTGGAGGCCGCCGACGGCTGGGGGCTCGGCGAACAGCTGATCGCCCGCCTCGGCGGCGTCGAACTCCTCGCCCGCGGCCCCAAGGTCAAGGGCGCCATCCGCGCCGCCGGGCTCACCGAGGACTGGTCGCCGTCCAGCGAGTCGATGGCCGAAGTCCTCGACCGGCTGCTGGAGGAGGGCGTCGAGGGCCGGCGCGTCGCCGTCCAGCTGCACGGCGAACCGCTGCCCGGCTTCGTGGAGGCGCTGCGGGCCGGGGGAGCGGAGGTCGTGGGCGTGCCCGTGTACCGGTGGATGCCGCCGGAGGACATCTCGCCCCTCGACCGGTTGCTGGACGCCACCGTCTCGCGCGGCCTGGACGCGGTCACCTTCACCAGCGCGCCCGCCGCCGCCTCCCTGCTGTCCCGCGCCGAGGAACGCGGGCTGCTCCCCGAACTGCTCGCCGCCCTGCACCACGACGTCCTCCCCGCCTGCGTCGGCCCGGTCACCGCACTGCCCCTGCAGGCGCGCGGGGTGGACACCGTCTCGCCCGAACGGTTCCGGCTCGGACCCCTCGTGCAACTGCTGTGCACGGAACTGCCCGGCCGGGCCCGCACATTGCCCGTCGCCGGCCACCGGATGGAGATCCGGGGGCACGCCGTGCTGGTCGACGGCTGCCTCAAGCCCGTACCGCCCGCCGGGATGTCCCTGCTGCGGACGCTGGCCCGACGGCCGGGCTGGGTCGTCCCGCGCGCCGACCTGCTGCGGGCGCTGCCCGGGGCGGGGAAGGACGAGCACGCCGTGGAGACGGCGATGGCCCGGCTCCGGACCGCCCTCGGGACGCCGAAACTGATCCAGACGGTGGTGAAGCGGGGGTACCGGCTGGCGCTGGACCCTGCGGCCGATGCGAAGTATGCGGACGGGTGAGGGGTGAACCGGGGTTCGGGTGGCCGTCACGGGGGCTGCGCCCCCGGGCCCCCGTCACGGGGGCTGCCGCCCCCGGGCCCCCGCTTCGGCCTGAACGGCCTCGTCCTCAAACGCCGGACGGGCTGAGATGTCCGGACCGGTGCTGGGGAGGAACTGCGGGACGGGGTGGGATGTCCGGACCGGCGTTGAGGAGGAACTGCGGGACGGGGTGGGATGTCCGGACCGGTGCTGGGGAGGAACTGCGGGACGGGGTGGGATGTCCGGACCGGCGTCTCCAGGCAATCGTCGGGCTGGAAGACACCCCCGTCCGGTTCGGGGTCTTCCGGGGAGCCGTTCCCACCCCGCACTGTGAAAGGTGACGCTTCCTCCGTCAGCCTCTTCTCGGTGGTGACCGGCACATGGCACTGGGTACGGGCACGTCCCCCCACGACCTCCGCTTCGACGCCGGGCGGATCTGCCTGGACCTGCTCGCCACCGCCCACCCCCTCGAACGGCTCGACGCCCTGCCGCCGTTGTGTGCCTGGATCAGCGGGTCCGGTCTCGTGCCGCCCGGCACGCCGCTGACCCACGCCGGTCCCTCCTGGCCGTCCGCCTTCCGGGAACTGCGTTCCGGTGTCGGCCACTTGGTGTCCGGGTGGCTCACCGGCGAGACGCGGCCTGCGTACGGTGCCGCCCTCGCGCACGTCAACGCCGTCGCCCGTGCCGCGCCCCCGGTCCCCCGTGCCGTACGCGCGCAGGACGGCGGGCTGGTGCGGGAGTTGGAGGGGGAGCCGGAGTGCGCGGCGCTGCTCGCGGTGGTCGCCCGCGACGCGGTGTCACTGCTGACCGATCCCGTCGCGAGGGCGGCCCTGCGGCAGTGCGCGGGGGACAACTGCCCGATCGTCTACGTCGACACGTCCCGCGGGCGGCGCAGGCGCTGGTGTTCCAGCGAGGTCTGCGGGAACCGCGAACGGGTCGCCCGGCACCGCCGACGCACGGCGCTCGCGCGTACCTGACCGTCGCCGAGCGGCAAGTGGGCCGTCCGCTATGGGGTGTTCGTACCCGTGTCGCCGAAGTGCCGTCGAAGTGATTTCGATTACACGTCGTTTACCTGCCCGCGTCTCCGGGCAGCCCGCCGCCGCCTCGCTCGTGTGGGGGAAATGTAAAGAAAGAGGGGCGGGAATGTGCCTTCATGTTCCTCTTGTCATGTCACCTCGCAGAAATCTGTCACTCCGGTTTGAACACTCGCCGGACCGTGTCCGTACCGGTGGGGGAGCGACCGACTCGGGGGAACCCCCGGACACCGGAGGTGGGCGTGCGCAAGGATGCGGCCGTGGCCAATGAACGTGGATCGAGGGCCCGACATCGCATGTCCCAGCCCTCGGAGCCCGATGAGGAGCTGATGCGCGCTCTGTATCGGGAGCATGCCGGACCCCTTCTCGCGTACGTCCTGCGACTGGTTGCCGGTGACCGGCAGCGCGCCGAGGACGTCGTGCAGGAGACACTCATCCGTGCCTGGAAGAACGCCGGTCAGCTCAACCGGGCGACCGGATCGGTACGCCCCTGGCTGGTGACGGTCGCACGTCGCATCGTCATCGACGGCCACCGCAGCCGGCAGGCCCGGCCGCAGGAGGTCGACCCGTCGCCGCTGGAGGTCATCCCCGCGGAGGACGAGATCGACAAGGCGCTGTGGCTGATGACGCTGTCGGATGCTCTCGACGACCTGACCCCGGCCCACCGGGAGGTGCTCGTCGAGACGTATTTCAAGGGGCGTACCGTCAACGAGGCGGCCGAGACGCTGGGCATACCCAGTGGCACCGTGCGCTCACGGGTCTTCTACGCCCTGCGGTCGATGAAGCTGGCTCTCGAGGAGCGGGGGGTGACGGCGTGATGAGTGTTTACGGGGGATTCGGAACGGGTGGTTCGGGTATGTCTGGCCCCATGCAGGGAGCTGTGCAGGGATCTCCGAGCCCGAGCGAACACGAGACCGTGGGCGCCTACGCCCTCGGGATCCTCGACGACGCCGAGGCAACCGCTTTCGAGGCGCATCTCGCCGGGTGCGAGTGGTGCGCCCAGCAACTCGACGAACTCGCCGGGATGGAACCGATGCTGGCCGCGCTCGCGGACCTGCCGGGCGCCGGGACCCCCGCGATCGGCGAGTCCCTGTCCGCGAAGCCGGGCCCGCGACTGGTCGAGAAGCTCGTCGTCGAGGTCTCCGACCGCCGCGCCCAGAAGCGTCGGCGCAGCATGTACATGATCGCGGCGGGTGTCGCGCTGATCATCGGCGGCCCGCTCGTGGCCGTGGCGGCCGGCGGCGGCGACAGCGGCGGCCGCACCGGCGTCGAGGCGGGCGCGAGCCCCGCGAAGTCGGTCTTCGGGACGCTCTCCGACAAGGTCACGGGCACCGACCCGGGCACCAAGGTCACCGCGACCGTCGCCATGGGCGAGAAGGCCTGGGGCACCGAGGCCGTCGTCGAGCTGAAGAACGTGGCGGGACCCAACAAGTGCTCGCTCATCGCCGTCGGCAAGAACGGCGAACGGGAGACCGTCGCGTCCTGGTCCGTCCCCGAGTGGGGCTACGGCCTGCCCAACGCCAAGACCGAACAGGCCAAGAACCCGCTCTACGTCCAGGGCGGCGCCGCGCTCACCCCGAACGAGATCGACCACTTCGAGGTCATGACCTTCGACGGGAAGAAGCTCGTCGAGGTCGACGCGCCGTAGCCCGCAGTGGCCCCCTTCGCGTACGGTTGACGGCTGCCCAGCACGTCAGAAGGGGGCCCGGTGGCCGCTCAGGCTCAGCAGGAAACCGCGGTCGACTCGGTTCAGGACTCAGTTCGTGACCGTGAGATCAGCGTCGAACAGGAACACCTGGACCGGGTGTACCGGCGCCTCGAGGAGAAGATCCACGAGGCCGAGTTCCTCATGCACGACGCGGCCCGCCGCGGCCAGGTCGGCACGCCCGGCGCCCTGGCCGAGCGGGACGCCCAGGTGTTCCGGGCGGGGGTCCACCTCAACCGCCTCAACAACGAGTTCGAGGACTTCCTCTTCGGCCGGATCGACCTGCTCCCCGGCAAGGACGGAAAGAAGGGCCCCGACGGCGCCTACACCGCCGTGGAACCCGCCGACGGCGCGATCCGCGACGACAACACCGCCGACATCGCCGAGACCCTCCACATCGGGCGCATCGGGGTCCTCGACGAGGACTACGCCCCGCTCGTCATCGACTGGCGGGCCCCGGCCGCCGCCCCGTTCTACCGGTCCACGCCGGTCGACCCCGGCCGGGTCGTGCGCCGCCGGGTCATCCGGTCCAAGGGGCGCCGCGTCCTCGGCGTGGAGGACGACCTGATGCGGCCGCAGCTCACGGCCAGCCTCGACGGCCGGGAACTGTCCGTCATCGGCGACGGCGCCCTCATGGCCGCCCTCGGCCAGGCCCGCAGCCACACCATGCGCGACATCGTCGCCTCCATCCAGGCCGAGCAGGACATGGTCATCCGTGCTCCCGCCGCCTCCGTCACCTACGTCGAGGGCGGCCCCGGCACCGGGAAGACGGCCGTCGCCCTGCACCGGGCCGCCTACCTCCTCTACCAGGACCGGCGCCGCTACGCGGGCGGCATCCTGATCGTCTCCCCGACCCCGCTGCTCGTCGCGTACACCGAGGGCGTCCTGCCCTCCCTCGGTGAGGAGGGCCAGGTCGCGATCCGCGCCATCGGCTCCCTCGTCGACGGCCTGCAGGCCACCCTCTACGACTCCCCGGCGGTGGCCCGCACCAAGGGGTCGTACCGGATGCTCAAGGTGCTGCGGAAGGCCGCGCGCGGGGCGCTCGAAGCGGGGCGGCCGGGCGGCGGCCCGCCGGCCGGGCAGCTCGCGTTCGGGGAGCCCGCAGGCGACACCGACGACGACACCGACGGCGCCCGTCCGCAGGCCCCCGCGGGCACGCCCGACCGGCTGCGCGTGGTCGCCTTCGGGCGGCGTCTGGAGCTGGAGGCCGGCGACCTCGACCGGATCCGGCAGAGCGCCCTCGGCGGCACCGCGCCGGTCAACCTGCTGCGCCCGCGCGCCCGCAAGCTCCTGCTGGACGCCCTGTGGCAGCGCTCCGGCGCGTCCGGCCGGCACAGCGACCCCGAGCTGGCCGCCGAACTGCGCTCCTCCTTCGACGAGGACGTCACCGGCGAGGACTCCTTCATCGCGTTCCTCGACGCCTGGTGGCCCGAGCTGACCCCGAAGTCCGTCCTCGCCGCCATGGCCGACGAACGCCGGCTCGGCCGCTGGGCCCGCCGCATCCTCAACCCCGGTGAGGTCCGCAGGGTCGCCCGCTCGCTGAAGCGCGAGGGCCACTCGGTGCACGACATCGCGATGCTCGACGAGCTCCAGGCGATCCTCGGCGTCCCGGCCCGCCCCCGCAGGAGACGCGAACTCGACCCGCTGGACCAGCTCACCGGCCTGGAGGAGCTGATGCCGGTGCGCGAGGAGTCGCAGCGCGAGCGGGCCGAGCGCCTCGCCCAGGAGCGCACCGAGTACGCGCACGTCATCGTCGACGAGGCCCAGGACCTCACGCCGATGCAGTGGCGCATGGTCGGCCGCCGCGGCCGGCACGCCACCTGGACGGTCGTCGGCGACCCGGCCCAGTCCTCCTGGTCCGACCCCGACGAGGCGGCCCAGGCCCGCGACGAGGCCCTCGGCAGCCGCCCGCGCCGCCGCTTCCAGCTCACTGTGAACTACCGCAACCCGGCGGAGATCGCCGAGCTGGCCGCGAAGGTGCTGGCGCTGGCGATGCCCGGCGCCGAGTCCCCGACGGCGGTGCGCTCCACCGGAGTGGTCCCGCGCTTCAGCGCGGTGGCGGACACCCTGGGCGCGACCGTCCGCGCCGAGGCCGAACGCCTCCTGGAACGGGTCGACGGCACCGTCGGCGTCGTCGTGGCCATGAACCGTCGCGAGGAGGCCCGCCGCTGGCTCGCCGGACTCGGCGACCGCGTGGTGGCCCTCGGCAGCCTGGAGGCCAAGGGCCTGGAGTACGACGCGACGGTGGTCGTCTCCCCGGCCGAGATCGCCGACGAGTCCCCGGCCGGTCTGCGGGTGCTGTACGTGGCGCTGACCAGGGCGACCCAGCAGCTGACGGTCGTCTCGGCGGACCGCGACGAACCCGACGGGGACGGGGTGCCCGATCTGCTGAGGGACTGATTCCTGTGAAGTCCCCGCACGGGAATGGCGTTCGGGGATCCGTTTGTTAGCCTGGACGTGACACCGGCCCGATCCAAGCCCCCGGGCCCAACCTTCGTCGCCACGAGCGACCACTTGCCGCGAGGCGAGCATGGCGGGTCGGTGTCACAGACAGACGAAAGAGGCCCACGTCCATGTGACGTGGGCCTCTTTCGCTGTGAACTCAACGTTCGCAACCCGGGGCGGCTAACGCCTACCCGACAGTAGGTGCGACGATCGAACGGCATCCAGCGTCACAGGTGAAAGCAGAGGAAGTCGGCCATGGCAACGGCGCCCAGCGTCTCCTACTCGATGACGGTCCGGCTGGAGGTGCCCGCGAGCGGAACCGCGGTCTCCCAGCTCACCGGGGCCGTCGAGTCCCACGGAGGCTCGGTGACCGGCCTCGACGTCACGGCTTCCGGCCATGAGAAGCTCCGCATCGACGTGACGATCGCGGCCACCTCCACGGCGCACGCCGACGAGATCGTCGAACAGCTGCGCGGCATCGAGGGTGTGACGCTGGGCAAGGTCTCGGACCGTACCTTCCTGATGCACCTCGGCGGCAAGATCGAGATGGCGTCCAAGCACCCGATCCGCAACCGTGACGACCTCTCCATGATCTACACGCCGGGCGTGGCCCGCGTCTGCATGGCGATCGCCGAGAACCCCGAGGACGCCCGCCGCCTGACCATCAAGCGCAACTCCGTTGCGGTCGTGACGGACGGCTCGGCCGTGCTGGGCCTGGGCAACATCGGCCCCATGGCCGCGCTGCCGGTCATGGAGGGCAAGGCCGCCCTGTTCAAGCGGTTCGCCGGCATCGACGCCTGGCCGATCTGCCTGGACACCCAGGACACCGACGCCATCGTCGAGATCGTCAAGGCCATCGCGCCGGGCTTCGCCGGCATCAACCTCGAGGACATCTCCGCGCCCCGCTGCTTCGAGATCGAGGCCCGGCTGCGCGAGGCCCTGGACATCCCCGTCTTCCACGACGACCAGCACGGCACCGCGATCGTGGTCCTGGCCGCCCTGACGAACGCCCTGCGGGTCGCGGGCAAGGCCGTCGAGGACATCCGCGTCGTCATGTCCGGCGCGGGCGCGGCCGGCACGGCCATCCTCAAGCTGCTGCTCGCGGCCGGCCTGAAGAACGCCGTCGTCGCCGACATCCACGGCGTGGTGCACGCCGGCCGCGCCGACCTCGTCGACGCGGCCCCCGGCTCGGCGCTGCGCTGGATCGCCGACAACACCAACCCCGAGGGCCTCACCGGCACGCTGAAGGAGGCCGTGCACGGCGCGGACGTCTTCATCGGCGTCTCCGCCCCCAACGTCATCGACGGCGACGACGTGGCCGCCATGGCCGACGACGCGATCGTGTTCGCGCTCGCGAACCCCGACCCCGAGGTCGACCCGGCGGTCGCCCGCCGCACGGCCGCCGTGGTGGCCACCGGCCGCTCCGACTTCCCCAACCAGATCAACAACGTGCTGGTCTTCCCGGGTGTCTTCCGCGGCCTGCTGGACGCCCAGTCCCGCACCGTCAACACCGAGATGATGCTCGCGGCCGCGAAGGCCCTGGCCGACGTGGTGACCGAGGACGAGCTGAACGCCAACTACATCATCCCGTCCGTCTTCAACGACAAGGTCGCCGGCGCGGTGGCCGGGGCCGTGCGGGAGGCCGCCAGGGCCGCCGGGGTCACCGCCTGAGATCCCGTGGTGTGCGGGGGCTGTGAGGATCGCCACGACGTGTCATGAAACCGGCGCGTCGGGGAACCCGGTGCGCTCGGCCGCCCTCTAGGGTGGGCGGCCAGTCAGTGGGCCTTTCCGTGTGACTCCCAAGGGTGTTCTCACGACTCCTGCGGGTGCCGGATTGGCTTTCCCGCCGCAGGTGGGGGCAGGATGCGTCTCTGGGCGCGAGGGTCCGACAAGGGACCCGGGTCCGGGGACTGTCCGAAGACCCTGGCAGCATCGGCTTCGCTGTGCCCAACATGCGGCTCCGCCGCGTGGCACGCCGCAACGGCAAGAAGAACACGGGAGTAAGAACATGAACCGCAGTGAGCTGGTGGCCGCGCTGGCCGACCGCGCCGAGGTGACCCGCAAGGACGCCGACGCCGTGCTGGCCGCGTTCGCCGAGGTCGTCGGCGACATCGTCTCCAAGGGCGACGAGAAGGTCACCATCCCCGGCTTCCTGACCTTCGAGCGCACCCACCGTGCCGCTCGCACCGCGCGCAACCCGCAGACCGGCGACCCGATCCAGATCCCGGCCGGCTACAGCGTCAAGGTCTCCGCGGGCAGCAAGCTCAAGGAAGCCGCCAAGGGCAAGTGACGCTCCGCTGAGAGCGCCGTGGGGCGTCTGCGTGCCGTCTGTCGCCGGTCACGCAGTGCCCCGCGCTCCTTCGAGCGCGTCGTCGACATACGCCGATGGGGCGGCACCCGGACCGGGTGCCGCCCCATCGGCGTATGCGCGGGACTGGGCTATCCGAGCGCCTTGCCCGGCAGTTCCACCTTCGCGCCGAGCTCCATCAGCTTGTCCATGAAGTTCTCGTAGCCGCGGTTGATCAGGTCGATGCCGTGGACGCGGGACGTGCCCTGGGCCGCGAGGGCGGCGATCAGGTAGGAGAAGCCGCCGCGCAGGTCGGGGATGACCAGGTCCGCGCCCTGGAGCTTGGTCGGGCCGGACACGACCGCCGAGTGCAGGAAGTTGCGCTGGCCGAAGCGGCAGTCCGAACCGCCCAGGCACTCGCGGTACAGCTGGATGTGGGCGCCCATCTGGTTGAGCGCGGACGTGAAGCCCAGCCGCGACTCGTAGACCGTCTCGTGGACGATGGACAGGCCCGTGGCCTGGGTGAGGGCGACGACGAGCGGCTGCTGCCAGTCCGTCTGGAAGCCCGGGTGGACGTCCGTCTCCAGGGCGATCGACTTCAGCCGGCCGCCGGGGTGCCAGAAGCGGATGCCCTCGTCGTCGATCCGGAAGGCGCCGCCCACCTTGCGGTAGGTGTTCAGGAACGTCATCATCGAGCGCTGCTGGGCGCCGCGGACGTAGATGTCGCCCTCGGTCGCCAGCGCCGCGGACGCCCAGGAGGCGGCCTCCAGGCGGTCCGACAGGGCGCGGTGGTCGTAGCCGCCGAGCTTGTCCACGCCGGTGATGCGGATCGTGCGGTCGGTGTCCATCGCGATGATGGCGCCCATTTTCTGCAGGACGCAGATCAGGTCCTCGATCTCCGGCTCGACGGCCGCGTTCGCGAGTTCCGTGACGCCCTCGGCCAGGACGGCCGTCAGCAGCACCTGCTCGGTCGCGCCGACGGACGGGTACGGCAGCACGATCTTGGTGCCGCGCAGCCGCTGCGGGGCCTCCAGGTACTGGCCGTCCGCCCGCTTCTCGATCTTCGCGCCGAACTGCCGCAGCACGTCGAAGTGGAAGTCGATGGGCCGGCCGCCGATGTCGCAGCCGCCCAGGCCCGGGATGAAGGCGTGGCCGAGGCGGTGCAGCAGCGGGCCGCAGAACAGGATCGGGATGCGGCTGGAACCCGCGTGGGCATCGATGTCGGCGACGTTGGCGCTCTCGACGTAGGTCGGGTCGAGCACCAGCTCGCCCGGCTCCTCACCCGGACGGACCGTGACCCCGTGCAGTTGCAGCAGGCCGCGTACGACCCGCACGTCACGGATGTCCGGAACGTTGCGCAGTCGGCTCGGCTCACTGCCCAGCAGGGCGGCGACCATGGCCTTGGGTACGAGGTTCTTCGCACCGCGGACCCGGATCTCGCCCTGAAGCGGGGTTCCGCCGTGGACAAGCAGGACGTCGTCTGAGCCGTTGACGGTCATGTATCTCGCGTTCCGTGGAGTGGGGCAGGGCCGAGAGGACAGAGTAATCGCCGTGGACCCCGGTCCCGTAAGCCCGAGGAGCACTCAGGCACGTCATGGCTGTGTCACAACACGAACCGTTTCCCGCCGGGCACATGGGGTCACCGCGGACCGGGCCGCGGTGACCCCATGTGCCCGGACCGCACGCGTGCGCCCGGCCCGCACCCCTCCTCGTGCCCCGGTTGCCTCCCCACACGCGGGGAAGATGGGGGATCATGTCTGGCATGACCGAGGTGTCCTCGCTCACAGGGCGGCTGCTCGTGGCAACCCCCGCCCTGGCGGACCCGAACTTCGACCGCGCGGTGGTGCTCCTCCTCGACCACGACGAGGAGGGCTCGCTCGGTGTCGTCCTCAACCGCCCGACACCGGTGGGCGTCGGGGACATCCTCGAGGACTGGGCGGACCTCACCGGTGAACCGGGTGTCGTCTTCCAGGGCGGCCCGGTCTCCCTCGACTCGGCGCTCGGCGTCGCCGTGATCCCCGGCGGCGCCGCCGTCGACGGCGCTCCGCTGGGCTGGCGCCGGGTGCACGGCGCGATCGGCCTCGTCGACCTGGAGGCCCCGCCCCAGCTGCTCGCCTCGGCCCTCGGTTCCCTGCGGATCTTCGCAGGGTACGCCGGGTGGGGCCCCGGCCAGCTGGAGGACGAACTGGTGGAGGGCGCCTGGTACGTGGTGGAGTCCGAGCCCGGTGACGTGTCCTCGCCCTCGCCGGAGACCCTCTGGCGCGAGGTCCTGCGCCGGCAGCGCAACGAGCTGGCGATGGTGGCGACGTACCCGGACGACCCTTCGCTCAACTGACGCGTGTGACCTTCAGTACCCTTGGCCGTATGAGCACTCTTGAGCCCGAGCGCGGCACCGGAACGGGGACCCTCGTAGAGCCGACGCCGCAGGTGTCGCACGGCGACGGTGACCACGAGCGCTTCGCGCACTACGTCCAGAAGGACAAGATCATGGCGAGCGCGCTCGACGGGACTCCCGTCGTGGCGCTCTGCGGCAAGGTGTGGGTGCCCGGCCGCGACCCGAAGAAGTACCCCGTGTGCCCCATGTGCAAGGAGATCTACGAGTCCATGGGTTCCGGTGGTGACGACGACAAGGGCAAGGGCAAGGGCGACAAGTGACATGCTCCTCGGGCTGAAGTCCTGAAGTCCTGAGGTCCCGGTCCTTCCGGCCGTGCCGTGCTGCGCCGCCGCACGGCACGGCTTTGGCGGGGAGTCCGCGGCTCGCTGTCCCGCCGCGCCGCGCCGTGCCGGAACCGGGGAACCGGTCTCCTCGCCGGTGGAGAGGACCGCGAAGCGGGCCGGGCCGGGACCGGTGCCGAGCCCCTGACCGGGGCCGGACATCGCGGCGATGCCGGCCTCGGAGGCGTCCGTGAAATCCATGGCCCCCGTCCTCGTACCCGTCCCCGGATTTCTTCCGGCGCGTCTTCCGGTGGCGGGAATTCGGCCGTCACTTCCTCGACGGTGTGGTCGTCGCGGTAGCCGTGGGGCTCGTCCCGGCGGCCGTCGCGTTTCCCGCCGCGACCGCCGTCACGCGATTCCGGTTCCGCTTCCGGACCACCCCGCCGAGCGTGTTCCCGGCGGCCCGGACGGCGCCCGCGGAAGCGCTCACCGTCCCCTGTTGTCCGCCCGGAACGACTTCCTCTTCGTCAAGTCGTTCATCGTCAAGGGCACTTCGCGGCCGACGACCCCGCCGACGGCGCTGCCGGTGTTCTTCCTGCTCGTACAACGACGACTCGTCTCCGGCCCCGGCGGAGCGGTGAAGGAACGACGTGACTTCTGGCAACGAGATCATTCCGGCGCCGCGCGCCGTCGAGGGCCCCGCGCGGGACGCCGTGCTGCTGGACGACCGCACCACCCTGTGGGCCGCGCCCGGCACGGAGAGCACCGAACGCTGGCTGCGGGCCACCCTCGGCGCCGCACTCGGCCTGCCGCTGCGGACCGGCCCCGAGCAGGCCTGCGACGGTGTGCGGCTGCTGGTCGACGACACGATGGAGCCGGAGACGTACCGGCTGGACGTCGGCGTCCACCAGGGCGTCGAGATCCGCGGCGGCGATCCGGCCGGCGTCTTCTGGGGTGCGCAGACCCTGCGTCAGCTCCTCGGCCCGGAGGCTTTCCGGCGTGCTGCGGTGCGGCCCGGAACGCGTCACGGCATCCCGCACCAGATCATCGAGGACGGCCCCCGTTTTTGCTGGCGCGGTCTTCTCCTCGACGTGGCCCGGCACTTCATGCCTAAGGAGGGCGTCCTGCGCCAGCTGGATCTGATGGCCGCGCACAAACTCAACGTCCTCCACTTCCATCTGACCGACGACCAGGGCTGGCGCATCGAGATCGAACGCCACCCGCGGCTGACCGAGGTCGGCTCCTGGCGCTCCCGCACGAAATTCGGCCACCGCGCCTCACCGCTGTGGGACGACAGGCCGCACGGCGGCTTCTACACCCGGGACGACATCCGCGAGATCGTGGCCTACGCCGCCGACCGGCACATCACCGTCGTCCCCGAAATCGACGTACCCGGACACTCGCAGGCGGCCATCGCCGCCTATCCGGAACTCGGCAACACCGACGTCCTCGACACCCGGGCGCTCTCCGTCTGGGACACCTGGGGGATCAACCCGAACGTACTCGCCCCCACCGACAACACCCTGCGTTTCTACGAGGGGGTCTTCGAGGAGGTCCTCGAACTCTTCCCGTCGGAGTTCATCCACGTCGGCGGTGACGAGTGCCCCAAGGACCAGTGGCGCGCCTCGCCCACCGCGCAGGCCCGCATCAAGGAACTCGGCCTCGCCGGCGAGGACGGACTGCAGGCCTGGTTCATCGGCCACTTCGACACCTGGCTCACCGCGCGCGGACGGCGGCTCATCGGCTGGGACGAGATCCTCGAGGGCGGTCTCGCCGAGGGCGCCGCCGTGTCGTCCTGGCGGGGTTACGCGGGCGGGACCGCCGCCGCGCGTGCGGGGCACGACGTCGTCATGTGCCCCGAGCAGCAGGTGTACCTGGACCACCGGCAGGACGGCGGCGCCGACGAGCCCGTGCCGATCGGCTACGTGCGCGGCCTGGAGGACGTCTACCGGTTCGAGCCGGTGCCGACCGGGTTGACGCCCGACGAGGCCCGGCACGTGCTGGGCGCGCAGGCCAACGTGTGGACCGAGGCGATGGAGGACGCCGCGCGCGTGGACTACCAGGTCTTCCCCCGGCTCGCGGCCTTCGCCGAGGTCGCCTGGAGCCGGCTGCCCGCCCCGGAGCGGCGGGACTTCGCCGACTTCGAGCGGCGGATGGAGGCCCACTACGAGCGCCTGGACGCCCTGGGGGTCGCCTACCGGCCACCGGGCGGCCCGAAGCCTTGGCAGAAGCGGCCCGGCGTGCTCGGCCGCCCGATCGAGGGCCCGCCCCCGTACCGCTGAGCCCCAACTGCTGAGCCCCAACTGCTGAGTCCCAACTGCTGAGCCCGGACCGCCGGCCCGGCCGCCTGCGCCCGGCCCGCGTGCCCGAACCCGGCGGCCCGACCGCTGTGCCGAACTCGGACGCCCGGCCGCCGGGCCGGACTGCGGCGCCGGGCCCGAACTGCGGCCCTCCTTAAGGAAAAACCCCGGCAGGGTCGCTGAAGAGCGGCAAACCGTGCACACCGGTGATGTCGGACGAAAACGGACCATGTCCCGGGCGAGGTGGGCGAATGCCCCCTGGCGGACCCCCGCGTTCGAGCCTTGCGAAGATGTGCCAGAGTTGCCACGTCCGCCCTGTCAGCACGTACCGTACGGCAGCACGGGTGGGACCAGGTGGGGCAGCGGGAAGGGGCAGCCGGTTTTGACCACGCACGCACCGCAGGCGGGGCGGGCCGTCACGCTGCCCGCGACACTGGACGAAGCCGTGGCGGCACTCGCCGTCACGCCGGCCGCCGTGCCCGTGGCGGGCGGCACCGACCTGATGGCCGCCGTCAACTCCGGCCAGCTCAGGCCCGCCGCCCTGGTCGGCCTCGGCCGCATCAGCGAGATCCGTGGCTGGCAGTACCAGGACGGGCACGCCCTGCTCGGCGCCGGACTCACCCACGCGCGCATGGGCCGCCCCGACTTCGCCGCCCTCATCCCGGCGCTCGCCGCCGCGGCGCGCGCCGCGGGCCCGCCGCACATCCGCAACGCGGGCACCCTGGGCGGCAACATCGCCTCCGCCTCCCCCACCGGTGACGCGCTGCCCGTGCTGGCCGCGCTGGAGGCGACCCTGATCATCGCGGGCCCGGGCGGCACCCGCCGCGAGATCCCGGTGTCGCACCTCCTGGCAGGCATGGACATGCTGCGCGGCGGCGAACTCATCGGGTACGTGCGCGTGCCGCTGCTGCACGCCCCCCAGGTCTTCCTGAAGGCCACCGGCCGCACCGGCCCCGGACGGGCCGTCGCCTCCGTCTCCCTCGTCCTCGACCCCGCCCGGCGCGGAGTCCGGTGCGCCGTCGGCGCCATAGCGCCGATGCCGCTGCGGCCCCTGGAGGCGGAGCAGTGGGTCGCCCGGCTCATCGACTGGGACAACAACCGCGCGCTCGTCCCGGAGGCGCTCAACGCCTTCGGCGAGTACGTCGCCGCCGCCTGCATCCCGGACCCGGTCCCCGCCGCGGACGGCTCCGTGCAACCGCTACCGCCCGCCGTACTGCACCTGCGGCGCACCGTCGCGGCACTGGCCCGACGAGCACTGGGGAGGGCACTGTCATGACCGACGACCAGCACGGACAGGGCACGCCGCCGGGCGGCGGCCGCTGGGACCCGCTGCCCCAGGGCGACTACGACGACGGCGCCACCGCCTTCGTGAAGCTCCCCGAGGGCGGCATCGAGGCGCTCCTGGCCGCCCGCGGCGACGGCAGCCCGCTCGCGGCGCCCGGCCACGGCTACGTGCCCCCGCAGATCGAGGCGACGCACGACGGGACCGACCCGGCGGCCGGCAACGGCACCTGGGCGGACCCCGCCGCCGGTTCCGACTGGCCCGCGCCGGCGAGCGGGACGGCGGGCGGCGACCGGTTCACGTACCACCCCGGTGCCACCGGCCAGTGGACCTTCGACGACGCGGGCGCGCCCGCCGAGCCCGCCCCGGCGCCCGGCCACGACGTGACCGGCCAGTGGTCGATCCCCGTCGCGGGCGGCGATCTGCCCGACGAGTCGGGCGAGTTCACCACCTCGGCACTGGTCGAGCAGTGGGGTGGCGGCACACCCCCGGCCACCCTGCCGGGCGGCGCCTCCGCGCCCTGGGCGACGGAGCCCCCACCGGAGGAGCGGTCCTGGGGCGAGGGGACCGACGGGGCCGGCGCCCCACTCGCCGAGGCCGCCGGAGCCCGACCGGACGCCCCCGCCTTCGGACACCCCCCGCGGCACGACACCGACCCCGCGTCCCACGGGCACCCCGGCGGGCACCCCTCGCCCGGACAGCCGTACGAGGCCGCGCCCGGCCCCGTGGAGGCCCACCAGGCGCCCCCCGAGGCTCCCGGGGACCCCGGCGGCCCGGAAGGCGCTCACGAGCCCGCGGGGGCCGCCGAGCCCCCCCGGCCGGCAGCCGCACCGGACCCGGACACGGACGCCCGCCCGGACGGGCACGGCGAACACCGCGAGTACGGCGAGGGTCACGAACGTGGCGAAGGTCGCGAAGGTCACGAGCTCGGCGAAAGCGGCGAACAGGCCGAACCCGCCGGACAGGCCGAACCCGCCGGACAGGCCGAACCCGCCGGACAGGCCCAGGCCACCGACCCCGCCGACCCCGCCGAATTCTCCGAACCCGTCGAACCCGTCGGACCGGTCGGACCGGTCGACCCCGGCGCCGCGTCCACGCGCGTGGACGACGGCGCGGAGGCCGAGCCCGTGCCGGGGGCGGCCCACCACGACGACCACCCCCTCGCCTCCTACGCCCTGCGCGTCAACGGCTCGGACCGGCCCGTCACCGACGCCTGGATCGGCGAGTCGCTGCTCTACGTCCTGCGGGAGCGGCTCGGACTCGCCGGCGCCAAGGACGGCTGCTCCCAGGGTGAGTGCGGCGCCTGCAACGTCCAGGTGGACGGCCGCCTCGTAGCCTCCTGCCTGGTCCCCGCCGTCACCACCGCCGGCAGCGAGATCCGTACCGTCGAAGGCCTCGCCGTCGACGGGCAGCCCTCCGACGTGCAGCGGGCGCTCGCCCGGTGCGGGGCCGTGCAGTGCGGTTTCTGCGTGCCCGGCATGGCGATGACCGTGCACGACCTGCTGGAGGGCAACCCCGCGCCCACCGAACTGGAGGCCCGCCAGGCGCTCTGCGGCAACCTGTGCCGCTGCTCCGGCTACCGGGGTGTCCTCCAGGCCGTCAAGGACGTCGTCGCCGAA
This sequence comes from Streptomyces sp. NPDC088766, assembly GCF_044750845.1. NCBI lineage: Bacteria > Bacillati > Actinomycetota > Actinomycetes > Kitasatosporales > Streptomycetaceae > Streptomyces > Streptomyces sp. NPDC088766. The sequence goes on from NZ_JBIVKQ010000024.1 coordinate 94,196, forward strand.
CGCGAGGCGCACTCCTCGGCGGACACCGAGCCGGACGGCGACGAGCCACGTATTCCGCACCAGGCGGGCCCCGGCGGCGGAGGCATCCACGCGTCGGCGTTCGAGAACCCCGCGCAGCCCCACCCGCACGACCCGGCGTACGGCCAGGACGGAGGCCAGGCGTGACCGACGAAGCAGCCACCGCGGCGAGCCCCGCGGAGGCCGCCCCGGCCCCCGAGCCGATCCCGCACGGCCTCGGCGCCTCCCTGCCGGCCGCCGACGCCCGCGCCAAGACCGAGGGCACCTTCCCGTACGCGGCCGACCTGTGGGCCGAGGGCCTGCTCTGGGCGGCCGTGCTGCGCTCCCCGCACGCCCACGCGCGCATCGTCTCCATCGACACCACCCACGCGCGGGAGATGCCCGGGGTACGGGCCGTCGTCACGCACGAGGACGTGCCCGGCAGACCGCTGCACGGACGCGGCCGGGCCGACCGCCCGGTGTTCGCCTCCGACGTCGTGCGCCACCACGGCGAGCCCATCGCGGCCGTCGCCGCGGACCACCCCGACACCGCGCGGATGGCCGCCGCGGCCGTCATCGTCGAGTACGAGGTGCTCGACCCGGTCACCGACCCCGAACTCGCCTTCGAGGCCCAGCCGCTGCACCCCGACGGCAACCTGATCCGGCACATCCCGCTGCATCACGGCGACCCGGCCGCGGCCGGCGAGATCGTCGTCGAGGGCCAGTACCGCATCGGCCGCGCCGACCCCGCCCCCATCGGCGCCGAGGCCGGCCTCGCCGTCCCCAGGCCCGACGGCGGCGTCGAGCTGTACCTGGCCTCCACCGACCCGCACAGCGACCGGGACACCGCCGCGGCCTGCTTCGGCCTGTCATCCGATCAGGTGAAGATCGTCGTCACCGGTGTGCCCGGTGCCACCGCCGACCGCGAGGACCAGGGCTTCCAGCTCCCGCTCGGCCTGCTCGCGCTGCGGACCGGCTGCCCGGTCAAGCTCACCGCCACCCGCGAGGAGTCGTTCCTCGGCCACGCCCACCGCCACCCCACCCTGCTGCGCTACCGCCACCACGCGGACGCCGAGGGCAGGCTGGTCAAGGTGGAGGCGCAGATCCTCCTCGACGCCGGCGCCTACGCCGACACCTCCGCCGAGGCCCTCGCCGCCGCCGTCTCCTTCGCCTGCGGCCCCTACGTCGTCCCCAACGCCTTCATCGAGGGCTGGGCCGTCCGCACCAACAACCCGCCCTCCGGTCATGTACGCGGCGAGGGCGCGATGCAGGTCTGCGCCGCCTACGAGGCGCAGATGGACAAACTGGCCAAGAAGCTCGGCGTGGACCCGGCGGAGCTGCGGCTGCGCAACGCCATGGCCACCGGCGACGTCCTGCCGACCGGTCAGACGGTGACCTGCCCGGCGCCCGTCGCCGAACTCCTCCAGGCCGTCCAGGACTTCCCGCTGCCCGCCCTGCCCAAGGACACCCCCGAGGAGGACTGGCTGCTGCCCGGCGGCCCCGAGGGCGCGGGCGAGCCGGGCGCGGTGCGCCGGGGCGTCGGCTACGGCCTCGGCATGGTCCACATGCTCGGCGCGGAGGGCACGGACGAGGTCTCCACCGCCACCGTCAAGGTCCAGGACGGCGTCGCCACCGTCCTGTGCGCGGCCGTCGAGACGGGCCAGGGCTTCACCACCCTCGCCCGCCAGATCGTCCAGGAGACCCTCGGCGTGGACGAGGTGCACGTCGCGCCGGTCGACACCGACCAGCCCCCGGCCGGCCCCGGCTGCCGCGGCCGGCACACCTGGGTCTCCGGCGGGGCGGTGGAACGCGCGGCCAAGATGGTCCGCACCCAGCTCCTCCAGCCCCTGGCCCACAAGTTCGGCATGTCCACCGAACTCCTCCAGATCACCGACGGCAAGATCACCTCGTACGACGGCGTCCTGTCGACGACCGTCGCCGAGGAACTGCACGGCAAGGAGCTGTGGGCCACCGCGCAGTGCCGCCCGCACCCCACCGAGCCGCTGGACGCGGCCGGCCAGGGCGACGCGTTCGTCGGCCTCGCCTTCTGCGCGATCCGCGCGGTCGTCGACGTCGACATCGAGCTGGGCTCGGTGCGGGTGGTCGAACTGGCGGTCGCCCAGGACGTCGGCCGGGTGCTCAACCCGGCACAGCTCGCCGCCCGGATCGAGGCCGGCGTCACCCAGGGCGTCGGCATCGCCCTCACCGAGAACCTGCGCACCCCGCGCGGCCTGATCCGCCACCCCGACCTCACCGGCTACGCCCTGCCCACGGCCCTGGACACGCCGGACATCCGGATCGTCAAACTGGTCGAGGAGCGGGACGTGGTCGCGCCGTTCGGCGCGAAGGCGGCCAGCGCGGTCCCGGTCGTGACCTCCCCGGCGGCGATCGCCTCCGCCGTGCGGGCCGCGACCGGCCGCCCGGTGAACCGGCTGCCGATAAGGCCGCAGGCGGCCGTCGTCACGAGCCAGTGAGGGTCGCCCCCCGCGGGACGGAGGCGCGAGGAGGACGCCCCCGGCGCCGACGGGGAGCCCCGGCCGCGGCTGCGGCACCGGTTGTCGGCGCGGGCCGCCACGGGCCGCCACGGGCCGCCACGGGCCGCCGCGGGCCGCCGCGGACAGGGACGCGCGCGGGGGACCGACGGCCGTCGGCCGGGAGGCGGTGCCCGGCGCCCGTCCGGCGACGGCGTTCACCGGACCGGTCCGCACCCGCACGTCACGCACCTGACTCCGGCCGGACACCGCGGAGTTGTCCGTGGGGGAGACGGCCGGTGCGATCCTCGCGGGGAGGGAACGCGCGCGCGTGGCCCGACGTCCTTCCTGCCGAGGGCCGTTGTCAGTGGTGCCGCGTAGGGTGCGGAGCAGTGGGACGGCGAACTTCACGCACGGGGGACCGATGAGCACGACCAGCACCACCACCGGCATGCCGGTGATCACCCTCTCCGAGGCCGAGCTGGATCCGTACGTCACTCACGCGCCGAGCCGCCGCTGGCTGACCGGCCCCGGACTGCCCGACGTCGGCGCGCTGGTGACGTTCGAGGCGCTGCGCGCGGACGGCCTGCGCCCGGTCGCCGACTCCACCGCCGACCCCGACCACCGGCTCCCCGACGACCTGCGCGGGCAGCTGGTCATCGGCGGACTCCTCGGCCCGGCGGGCCCCGAGACCGAGTCCGTGCTCCTCGACGGCGCGACCGGCGAGATCACGACGACGTACTTCCTCCACGACCGTCTCGACCTGATGGACCGCCGGCCGCTCGCGCCCTCCCTGGAGAAGCTCGTGCGGTTCGCCACGGCGGCCGACGAACTCGCGGCGCTCAGAGGGCAGTTCGCGGCCTACGCCGGGCGTTTCGGGCCCGACGCGGTGGCCGAGGCGTCCGGACAGCTCCTCGCGCTGTACGAGTCGGGGGCGGACGGCGAGGTGCCCCCGTTCTGGCGGCTGGCCGCCGTGATCCGTCCCCTGGCGCTGGTCGCGGGCCCCGGCACCCGCTCCGGGCTCGCCCTGGACCTGCCGCCCCGGCTGCTGGACGAGGAGTTCGACACCGGCGCGATCGTCCGCTTCGAGGAGGTCGACTTCCCGGCCGCCCTCTCCCACGAGCCGACCCGTCGCTTCCTGCGGGAGACGGGACTGCCCGAGGAGTGCGTCTGGTTCTCCCTCGACCTGGACGTCCCGCTGCCCACCCTCGCCGAGCACTGGGCCGACGAGCCGTACACCGAACTCCCCGAGGGCGCCGACCGGCTGATCCGCCTGGGCCACCTCGTGGAGGACACCAGCCTCGTCCTCGACGGCACCACCGGCGCGGTGCTGGCCTGGAGCGGCGCGGAGTCCAGACTCCGCCCGCTGAACGCCGACATCTCGACGCTGGCGTTCACCCTCTGGCTCGTCCACCGCGAGCACACCCTCGACGCGGAACACGAACTGACCGAGGCCTACGACCAGTTGGCCGCCACCATGACCCGCACCCTGGCCGCCCTCGACCCGGTCGCCTGCGATCCGACCCCGAGGACGCCCACCGACGACGGCTGGCGCTACTGGCCGGGCATGTTCGAGGACGAGGCGGGCGGCGGACTCTACGCATAGCCCCGGCCCGCGCCGTAAGGTCGCCCGCATGGACTGGCTGGCTCCCGTGAACACCCTGACCGGCGCGGCGATCGGCATCGGATCGACCCTGCTCGCCGACCGTCTCCGCTGGCGCCGCGACCGCGAGGCCCTCCGCCAGGACACCCGCCGACAGGCGTACGCGGCGTTCATGGCGGCGCTGTCCGACGCCTACTCCCGCCTGCACGAGACCGCCCGCGAGACCCTTCCTCCGGCCGAGGCCCGCCCCGCCGCCCACGAGGTGTTCACCTCCAGCAACCTGTACCCGCTGCGCTACGAACTCGCCCTGATCGCCCCGTGGGACGTCATGGCCCCGGTCAACGAGGCCTTCTGGAAGGTCCGCGCCCTGCGCGACCTGGTGGCGACGGGCATCACCACGGACGCCCCGGATTTCCGGACCCACGTGCGCGACTACCTGACGGCCACGGAAGCGGCCCAGGCGGCGATGCGCAAGGACCTCGGCACGTCGTGGCCGCAGGGGGCGGGACGAGAGGCGTAGACCGGGAACGCCCGCGGCGATAAACGGTGTTGGAGGCCGTGGCGGGATTCGAACCCACGTAACTCGCTTTGCAGGCGAGCCCCTGAACCACTCGGGCACACGGCCGTGTCACAACTGTTCCTCTCACGGCCGTGGTGGGATGCGGACCCACGTGACTCCCCGCGAGCGGAGCTCGCTGATGAGTGCGGCGCGGGGGAGCCCCTGAACCACTCGGGCACACGGCCGTTCGGCGGGTTCTTCGGGGAGTGCCTCCCTTCGAACCGCTCGGTCATGACCGTAGGCCCCGGAAACCGGGCGGTTCAAGGGAGCCGCGGGGGCTGCAATACGACTGCCATGTGCCGTTCATGAACGGGTGCCCCGTGCCGTTCGTGAACGGGGGTGAGCCGGCGGCGGACGGGAGTGGCGCGGGAGTGACGCGGGAGCGGGGCGGGAGTGGCGTAGGACCAATGGACGAGGGCCGGTCCGGCCTCCCGACAGGGGTCATTGTCGGTTGTGGGCCTTACTCTGGCCGTCATGGCCGTCCATGAACCTCGCGACACCGGTGTCGCGGACACAGCAGACATACCCGGGAAGTCCGGCTCACGTCGGTCGCAGGAGACCGTGCTCGGGCGGGACCACCGGGCCCTGAGCATCGGCATCGTGTCCGTCGTGCTGCTGATCGCCTTCGAGGCGACCGCCGTGGGGACGGCCATGCCGGTGGCCGCGCGGGAGCTGGACGGACTGTCCCTGTACGCCTTCGCCTTCTCGGGATACTTCACGACCAGCCTGTTCGGCATGGTGCTGGCCGGTCAGTGGTCCGACCGGCGAGGCCCGCTCGGCGCGCTGACCTGCGGGATCGCGGCCTTCGCCGCGGGCCTTCTGCTGTCGGGGACCGCCGGCGTCATGTGGCTGTTCATCCTCGGGCGGGCCGTGCAGGGGTTCGGCGGCGGGCTGGTGATCGTCGCGCTGTACGTCGTCGTGGGGCGGGCCTACCCGGAGCGGCTGCGGCCCGCGATCATGGCGGCGTTCGCGGCGAGCTGGGTGGTGCCTTCGGTCGTGGGCCCGCTGGCGTCCGGCGCGGTGACCGAGCACCTCGGCTGGCGGTGGGTGTTCCTCGGCATCCCCGCGCTGGTCCTCCTGCCGCTGGCCCTCGCGCTGCCGCAGATACGGCGACGGGCCGCGGGCCCGGTCGACGGCGCCGCGGACGCCTCCTCCGACCGGCGCCGCATCCGCCTCGCCCTCGGCATCTCCCTCGGCGCGGGCCTGCTCCAGTACGCCGCCCAGGACCTGCGCCCGCTCTCCCTCCTGCCCGCCGCCGCGGGCGTCGCCCTGCTGGTGCCGGCCGTCCTCGGACTGCTCCCGCACGGCACCTGGCGGGCGGCCCGCGGCCTGCCCTCGGTGGTGCTGCTGCGCGGGGTGGCCGCCGGGTCGTTCATCGCCGCCGAGTCCTTCGTGCCGCTGATGCTGGTCACCCAGCGCGGCCTCAGCCCGACCCTCGCGGGGTTCTCCCTGGCGGCCGGCGGGGCGACCTGGGCGCTGGGCTCCTGGGTGCAGTCCCGGCCGCGCGTGGAGCCGTACCGGGACCGGCTGACGACCGGCGGGATGGTGCTCGTGGCGGCCGCCATCGCCGTCGCGCCGAGCGTCCTGATCGACGCGGTGCCCGCCTGGACGGTGGCCGTCGCCTGGGGCTTCGGCTGCTTCGGGATGGGCCTGGTGATCTCCTCGACCAGCGTGCTCCTGCTCCAGTTGTCCGCCCCCGAGGAGGCCGGTGCCAACTCGGCCGCCCTCCAGATCTCCGACGGCCTGTCCAACGTGCTGCTGCTGTCCGCGGGCGGTGCCGCCTTCGCGGCGCTCGGCGGCGGGACCGTGTCGCACGCGGCCGCCGAGGCCTCCGGCGCCTCCCATCCGGCGGCCTTCGCCGCCGTCTTCCTGCCGATGGCGGCGGTGGCCCTGGTGGGGGCGTGGGTGACGACGAGGCTGCGCACCCCTTCCTGAGTGGTACCAGTCTGACCCCATGGAGGGGTGCCGTTTTGGTGTGGCCATGAACCTGCGTCTCCGCGACGACCAGACGGAAGCCCTGAAGCTGCGTGCCGAGGAGGAGGGGGTCAGCATGCACGCGATACTGCTCAGGGCCGTGGACGACTACCTGGCCCGGACGGCTCATGAAGCACTCGTGCGCAGGGCGGCCAAGGAGCAGACCGCCAAGTGGGCCGAACTGCTGGAGCGGCTCAGGTGAGCCGTGTCTACCTGACGGCCGAGGGCGGCCTGACCATCGCCGATCTCGCGGTCGACGACCGGGACGTCGTCGTCCGTGATGCGGGGCTGCTGGAATCGGCCGTGCACCGCCCGGCTGCCGCCATGTTCGGACGGGAGGCGTATCCGGACCTCTTCGGCAAGGCCGCGGCCCTCCTGCAGTCGCTGGCGATCAACCACCCCTTCGTCGACGGGAACAAACGGACGGCGTGGACCTCCTGCGTCGTCTTCCTGGCGATGAACGGTGTGCAGCTGCGTTTGGACATCGACGCCGCCGAACGCCTGGTGATCGCGGTGGCCACCGGCGCCGTGGACGAGGTCGGGGCCATCTCCGAGGCGCTGCGGGAGCTGTCCGAACCGACGGTGTGACGTCAGTCCCACCCTCGGCCGACCCGGCATCGTCCGCGCACCGGCCGTGCCGGCCCGCCGGTAGGGTGGCCCGGTCGTCCTACGTAGCCGAGCCGCCCGAGCCCCACGACGGAGACCGTGACTACCACCGCCAGCTCCAGCACCGCCTCCCACTCGCACCACCTCTCCCCCGCCTTCCCGGGCCGGGCCCCCTGGGGTACCGCCGGCAAGCTGCGTGCCTGGCAGCAGGGGGCGATGGAGAAGTACCTCCAGGAGCAGCCGCGCGACTTCCTCGCCGTCGCCACCCCCGGCGCCGGCAAGACGACCTTCGCGCTCACCCTCGCCTCCTGGCTGCTGCACCACCACGTCGTGCAGCAGGTGACCGTGGTGGCGCCCACCGAGCACCTGAAGAAGCAGTGGGCGGAGGCGGCCGCGAGGATAGGGATCCGGCTGGACCCCGAGTACAGCGCCGGGCCGCTCAGCAAGGAGTACCACGGCGTCGCCGTGACGTACGCGGGCGTCGGCGTACGGCCGATGCTGCACCGCAACCGAGCCGAGCAGCGCAAGACGCTCGTCATCCTCGACGAGATCCACCACGCCGGTGACTCCAAGTCCTGGGGCGAGGCCTGCCTGGAGGCGTTCGAGCCGGCCACGCGGCGGCTCGCGCTCACCGGTACGCCGTTCCGCTCCGACACCAACCCGATCCCCTTCGTGACGTACGAGGAGGGCAACGACGGCATCCGGTGCTCGTCCGCCGACTACACGTACGGCTACGGCTCCGCCCTCGCGGACAACGTCGTGCGGCCCGTCATCTTCCTGTCCTACAGCGGCAACATGCGCTGGCGCACGAAGGCCGGCGACGAGATCGCCGCACGGCTCGGCGAGCCGATGACGAAGGACGCGATCAGCCAGGCCTGGCGTACGGCGCTCGACCCGCGCGGCGAGTGGATGCCGAGCGTGCTGCGCGCCGCCGACCAGCGGCTCACCGAGGTCCGCAGGGCCATACCGGACGCGGGCGCCCTGGTCATCGCCTCCGACCAGGAATCGGCCCGCGCCTACGCCAAGCTGATCCGGGAGATCACCGGATCCAAGGCGACCCTCGTGCTGTCCGACGACGCCGGCGCGTCCGACCGGATCGACGAGTTCAGCCACAGCACCGACCGGTGGATGGTCGCGGTGCGGATGGTGTCGGAAGGTGTCGACGTGCCGCGCCTCGCGGTCGGCGTGTACGCCACCACCATCTCCACGCCGCTGTTCTTCGCGCAGGCCGTCGGCCGTTTCGTACGGTCGCGGCGGCGCGGCGAGACCGCCTCCGTGTTCCTGCCGACCGTGCCCGACCTCCTCGGCTTCGCCAACGAGATGGAACGCGAGCGCGACCACGTCCTCGACAAGCCGAAGAAGGACGGGGACGAGGAGGATCCGTACGCCGAGTCCGAGAAGGAGATGGACGAGGCGAACCGGGAGCAGGACGAGGACACCGGCGAGCAGGACATGCTGCCCTTCGAGGCGCTGGAGTCCGACGCCGTCTTCGACCGGGTCATGTACAACGGCGCCGAGTTCGGCATGCAGGCCCACCCCGGGAGCGAGGAGGAGCAGGACTACCTCGGCATCCCCGGGCTGCTGGAGCCCGAGCAGGTGCAACTGCTCCTCCAGAAGCGGCAGGCCAAGCAGATCGCGCACAGCCGCAGGAAGCCGGACACCGAGGCCGACCTGCTGGAGCTGCCGGCCGAGCGGCGGCCGGTGGTCTCCCACAAGGAGCTGATGGAGCTGCGCAAGCAGCTCAACACCATGGTCGGCGCGTACGTCCACCAGAGCGGCAAGCCGCACGGGGTCATCCACACCGAGCTGCGGCGGGTGTGCGGCGGGCCGCCGAGCGCGGAGGCGACGGCGGGGCAGCTGCGGCAGCGCATCGCCAAGGTGCAGGAGTGGGCGACCCGCATGAAGTGACGCCCGCGGGCGGAGGTGACGCCCGCGGGCGCCCACCGCACGCCGGGGGTGCTCGACGCCGGGTGGCGCACCGTACGTATGGGGACAAACACAGGTAGTCCCTACCGGCCACTGACCGGATTCTGGACGGAGCCTTCCGCTGAGCGAACCTGCTTCGCTACTGTCCCGCTACGCACACGCCCCGTGGCAGCGCCGCCGCGGAGCGCAGCCGTGAAGCGACCGGGTCCGGGCACGCCGGACCCCTCTGCCGACCGGCGGCCTCTGACGCGCGTCGCTGACGGGACTCGGCGACGCATCCGCCGCTGTGGAGGCCGCCGACCTCACCACTAAGGAGTGGGCGTCGTGACCGCGGAGACCTCTCAGACGCTCGACAGGGGACTGCGGGTCCTCAAGCTGCTGGCCGACACGGACCACGGGCTGACCGTCACCGAGCTTTCCCACAAACTGGGCGTGAACCGGACCGTCGTGTACCGGTTGCTCGCCACGCTGGAGCAGCACGCCCTCGTACGACGTGACCTGGGCGGACGAGCCCGGGTCGGACTCGGGGTGCTGAGGCTGGGCCGGCAGGTGCACCCGCTGGTGCGGGAAGCCGCGCTGCCCGCGCTGCGGTCGCTGGCCGAGGACATCGGGGCCACCGCGCACCTGACGCTCGTCGACGGGGCCGAGGCGCTGGCCGTCGCCGTGGTCGAACCGACGTGGACCGACTACCACGTGGCCTACCGGGCCGGCTTCCGGCATCCCCTGGAGCGCGGCGCTGCGGGCAAGGCGATCCTGTCCGCCCGGCAGCGGACGGCTTCCGGGGGCCCGGGATACACCCTGACCCACGGCGAGCTGGAGGCCGGCGCGAGCGGGGCCGCGGCGCCCCTGCTGGGCGTGACGGGCGTGGAGGGCAGCGTGGGGGTCGTGATGCTGGCCGACGCGGTGCCGGAGCGCGTCGGCCAGCGGGTGATGGAAGCGGCCCGAGAGGTGGCGGAGGCGTTGCGCTGACCCCGGCCGCCGACCCACCGGCCGCCGACCTCCTTGTCGCTCGTGTCGCTCGTGTCGCTCTTGTCACTGCCCGACCGATCGCCGGCCGCCGGGCCGAACGCGAGAGGGCGCGGCGTGCGGTGAGCGGGGCGTGCGGTGAGCGGGGCATGCGGTGAGCGGGGCATGCGGCGAGCAGGGGGTGCGGCGAGCAGGGCGTGAGGCGTGGGCCGGGGCCGGGGCGGGCGGGACGCGTGTCCGCGGGCGGTGGTGAGGGGCCGCGGGCCGGGCACCGGCGCGTGGCCGGGGCCGGGGCTCGCGTTAGATTGGGCGCGTGCTCTCACGCCTCACACGTCCCCAGGCCCTCGCCGTCTGCGCCCTTCCGCTCGTGGCGCTGCTCGCCACCGCGGGGTTCGCGCCACTGCCGTTCTCGGTGGCGCAGCCGGGGATGACGGCGAACGTCCTCGGCGACAACAAGGGCACCCCCGTCATCACGATCTCCGGCGCGCCCACCCGTGACACGACCGGGCAGCTGCGGATGACGACCATCGAGGCGACCGGCCCCGACGCGCACGTCACCCTGGACGATGTGATCGACGGCTGGTTCCGCACCGACCAGGCCGTGATGCCGCGTGACTCGGTCTACCCCGCGGGGGACAGCACGAAGGAGATCGAGCGGTACAACACCGAGCAGATGCAGAAGTCCCAGGACACCGCGACCCAGGCCGCGCTGCGGTACCTCGACCGCACCGACGACGGCATCGAGGTCACGCTGAGGCTCGCCGACGTCGGCGGCCCCAGCGCGGGCCTGCTGTTCTCCCTGGGGATCGTCGACCGGCTCGACGGCGACGGCAGCGGCGGCGATCTCACGGGCGGCCGTACGATCGCCGGCACCGGCACCATCGACGCGGACGGCAAGGTCGGCGCGGTCGGCGGGGTGGCGCTGAAGACGCAGGCCGCCCGCCGGGACGGCGCGACCGTCTTCCTGGTGCCGAAGGCGGAGTGCTCCGACGCCAGGTCCGAGCTGCCCGAGGGGCTGCGCCTGATTCCGGTGACCACCCTCGAGGGCGCCGTCGACTCCCTCGTCAAGCTGGAGAAGGACCAGGGCTCGGTGCCGAGCTGCTAAGGCCTCTCGTTCGGATCATGCCGGGCTCGCGGGGTCCGGCCCGATCCAAACGAAAGAGCCTGGTGCCGTGACCGGGCGGGGACGCTTTTCGGCCAACGATCGTCCATCGTTGAACTGTCGGCCGGGACGGGCTGTCCCGGCCGTCGGATGATCAATAACCTTGTGCGGTAAGCCTGTTACCGGCCTCAGGGAGATCCATGTCCACCGCTCAGCAGGTCCCCGACATCCTCTCGCCCGAGTTCGCCGCGGACCCCTACCGGGCCTATCGCGTGATGCGGGAGAGCGCCCCCCTCTTCTGGCACGAACCCACGCAGAGCTACGTCATCTCCCGTTACGAGGACGTGGAGCGCGTCTTCAAGGACAAGAGCGGCGAGTTCACCACCGACAACTACACCTGGCAGATCGAGCCCGTGCACGGCAAGACGATCCTCCAGCTCAGCGGACGGGAGCACGCGGTGCGGCGGGCCCTCGTCGCCCCCGCCTTCCGCGGCAGCGACCTGCAGGAGAAGTTCCTGCCGGTGATCGAACGCAACTCCCGTGAGCTGATCGACGCCTTCCGGTCCACCGGCTCCGCCGACCTGGTGGCCGACTACGCGACCCGTTTCCCCGTCAACGTGATCGCGGACATGCTGGGCCTGGACAAGGCCGACCACGCCCGGTTCCACCGCTGGTACACGTCGGTCATCGCCTTCCTCGGCAACCTCTCGGGCGACCCCGAGGTGGCGGCGGCGGGGGAGCGCACCCGGGTGGAGTTCGCCGAGTACATGGTGCCGATCATCCGGGAGCGCCGCGACAACCTCGGCGACGACCTGCTGTCGACGCTGTGCGCCGCCGAGGTCGACGGCGTGCGGATGAGCGACGAGGACATCAAGGCCTTCTGCAGCCTGCTGCTCGCCGCGGGCGGCGAGACCACCGACAAGGCGATCGCGGGCATCTTCGCCAACCTGCTGCAGCACCCCGAGCAGTTGGCGGCCGTCCGGGAGGACCGCGGCCTCATCGCCCGCGCCTTCGCCGAGACGCTGCGCCACACGCCCCCGGTGCACATGATCATGCGGCAGTCGGCCGCCGAGGTCACGCTCAGCTGCGGTGTCGTACCGGCCGGCGCCACGGTCACCTGCCTGATCGGCGCCGCCAACCGGGACGAGAACCGCTACCGGGACCCGGACCGGTTCGACATCTTCCGCGACGACCTGACCACCACCACCGCCTTCTCGGCCGCCGCCGACCACCTCTCCTTCGCGCTCGGCCGCCACTTCTGCGTCGGTGCCCTGCTCGCGAAGGCCGAGGTCGAGATCGGTGTCGGCCAGCTCCTCGACGCCATGCCGGACCTCCGTCTCGCCGACGGCGCCGAACTCGTGGAACAGGGCGTCTTCACGCGGGGACCGCAGACGCTGCCCGTGCGTTTCACGCCCGTCGCGCACTGACCCCGCACCCGAGCCGCGGCGGGCGGCCGCCGCCCCGAACCGCGGGCGTCCGCGCCGCGTCGGCCCCGGCGGCGACGGCGACGGCGGTGAGGCGGGGCGGCCGACCGGGGCCGGGACGGCGGGGAACCCGCCGCCGCACGGCACCGCGGCCGGCAGACGCCTGCCGACCGCGCGTCTGCCGACCGCGCGTCTGCCGCTTGCGCGTCCCCGCCGGTCTCCGGCCCGCCCCGCTACCGCACCACCGGGGTGAACTCCACCGGCAACGAGTGGAGACCGCGCATCCAGATGGACGGGCGCCAGGTGAGCTGCTCCGGCTCCACCGTGAGGACCAGGTCGGGCAGGCGTTCCAGCAGGGTCTCCACCGCGGTGCGGGCGATGACGTCGGCCAGCAGCGGAGCCGGGTAGGGGCACCGGTGCTCCCCGCTGCTGAACGACAGGTGCGCGGAGCTCTCCGCCCCGACGTGCGACTCGGGCCAGATCTGCGGATCGGTGTTGGCCGCGGCGAGTCCCAGCACCAGGCAGTCGCCCGCCCGGATCAGCCGTCCGCCGAGCTGGGTGTCGCGCACGGCCCAGCGGCCGATGAAGTTCTGTGTCGGGGTGTCGAGCCAGAGGACCTCGTTGAGCGCCTCGCCCACGCTGAGCCTGCCCCCCGACACGCTGACGGCGAACCGCTCGTCGGTGAGCAGCAGCCGCAGCGTGTTGCAGATCCAGTTGGCGGTCGGCTGCTGCGCCGCGGCGATGACGGAGATCAGGTCCTGCACGACCTCCTCGTCGGTCAGCCCGGCCGGATGCTGCAGCATGCGCGAGGTGACGTCCGGCCCCGGACGCTCCCGCTTCTCCTTGACCAGCTGCTGGATCCGCTCGCCCACGCGCGTGTACGCGGCCACCGGGTCGTCGCCCTCCGCGGCGTCGAGGGAGATCCGCAGGTCCTCGACGAGCTCCTGGGTGGCCTCACCCGTGTGCGGCATCCCGCACATCTGGACCGCGGCGCGCATCGGCAGCGCGTGCGCGTACATGCTCATCAGCTCGGCCTGGCCGCTGCCGGCGAACGAGGCGATGAGCCGGTCGGCGAGCTGCCGGCAGTCGCGCGACAGCTGGAACTGGTCGACGCCCTCCAGCGCCTCGGTGATGACCCCGGCCCGCCGCCGGTGCTCCTCGCCCTCGGTGAACAGCACCGAGGGCTGATAGCCGACGAACGGCATCAGCGGCCAGTCCGCGGGGATGTTCTCCCACTGGTTCCAGCGCCGCGAGTCGCGGGCGAACAGCTCGTCGTGACCGGTCACGTAGCTGACCTCGGCGTAGCCGAGGACCAGCCAGGCGGGGATGTCCCCGTCGAGCAGGACGGGTGCCACCGCGCCGTGCTCCCGGCGCAGGGTCCGGTACAGGTGGGCCGGTGTCTGCTGGTACTCCAGACCGCCCAGCCGCACGGCCCCCGCGTGCGCGGGGCACCCCGCGCCGGGCGCGTGCGGGGGACGGGATCCGGTGTCGGTCACGGTGTCATCTCCTGGGCCATGGCCATTTCGTAGAGGTGGTCCACGAGGGTGATCAGTACGTCCTTGCCCGACGACCTGACCCGCGCGTCGCAGTCCACGAGCGGCACGTGCGCGGGCAGGCAGAGCGCCTGGCGGATCTCGTCGAGGGAGTACCGGTTGGGTTCGTCGTCGAACCGGTTGACGGCCACCACGAACGGGGTTCTGTGGTGTTCCAGCCGGTCTATCGCGTACCAGGACTCGTCCATCCGGCGCGTGTCGACCAGGACGACGGCGCCGAGGGTGCCGGAGAAGAGCCGGTCCCACAGGAACCAGAACCGTTCCTGGCCCGGTGCGCCGAACAGGTAGAGCACCATGCGCTTGTTGAGGCTGATGCGGCCGAAGTCGAAGGCGACCGTCGTGGTGGTCTTCGTGGCCACCTGCTGCGTCTCGTCGACACCGACCCCCGCCTGTGTCATCACCTCCTCGGTGTTGAGCGGCCGGATCTCGCTGACCGAGCGGACCAGAGTCGTCTTGCCGACCCCGAAACCGCCCACGACGACGATCTTCAGGCCTGTCTCGGCGGCATCGGACAGGGGCGTACGCAGGGAGGGCAGGTCAGAGGTTGCGGAGCCCATGCAGCACCTCCATGAGTAGAGCGGAGTCGGGGAGCGCGGCCAGCGACCGCGGCGGGGGTGGGTGGCGGGCGGTGATGCGGCCCATGGCGAGCAGGTCGCCGAGGAGGATGCGCACCACCGTGATCGGCAGCTTCATCTCCGCGGCGATCTCGACGAGGGCCGTCGGATGCCGGCACAGATCCAGGATCCGTGCGTGCTCCGACTGCATCCCGGCGGTGGGTGCGCTCTCACTGACGATCAGGGTGACCAGGTCGAATGCGTCGTCCGCACGGCTGCGCCCGCCCGTGATCGTGTAGAGCCGGTCGGGGTCGCCGGTGTCCACGGGCCGACGCGTCACGACGATGCGCTCCTCTGCGCGCCCCCGCGGGGCTCGGCCCGCAGGTGCTCACCGATCTGCTCGACCAGTTCGGTCATCTGGTGACCCACCACTCCGGGGTCGGCGCTCTCCTCGCAGAGGAGCGCCAGATGCGCGCCGTCACCCGCCTGCACGATGAAGAGCTGACCCCCGTGGAACTCGGTCATGGAGTGGCGGACCCCACCGCTCCCGTCGCCGAACTCGACGGACGCGCCCTGGGCGAGGGCCTGCATGCCCGAGCAGATGGCTGCCAGCTGGTCGGCCTGGTCGAGCGCCAGGTGTTCGGTCCAGCACAGCTTCAGGCCGTCCCGGGACAGGACCAGGGCGTGCCGGGCGCCGGGAACGCGCTCCAGAAGGCCCTGCAGAAGCCAGGTGAGGCTGTTGTCGGTGGTCTGCATGGTAGGTGTTGGGACGGTGGGGCCCGGGGGCCCCGGTCACCGGCCCGTTCCTCCAATCTCACGAGCTGAAGCGGGGAAGAGTGCGCCATGGCTCCGGCGCCGGAGGGGAAGGACGTGGGGCTACCGGGCGGCCGGCGGCTCGGGCGGGGTGTCGGGGCCGGTCCCGGACGGGCCGGTTTCGCCGGCGGAGGTGCGTCCGCTGTGGAAGGCCCCGAAGCGGGTGCCCGCGTCGCGTGCGACGGCAGGTTTCTGCCCCGGTGCGCCGCCCGGTGCGGGGGAGTCGGCGGCCGCCCTGCGCTGCTGCCGTTCCTGCTCGGCCTCGGCCATCGTGCGGCCGGGGGCGCGGACGGGCAGGCCGTTCGGCGTGGCCGCCGACGGACGGCGGGACGCGTCACGACCGCGGACCTCCGACGAAGCCGAAGGCGAAGCCGGGGTCGGGGGCGCAGCCGGTGCCGCTGCCGTTGCCGGGGCCGGAGCGGAGGCGGCGGGAGGGGCGGCAGCCGGTCGCACGCGGGGAGCGGGCAGTCCGCCCGTCCCCCGGACCTCGCCCGGCACAAACTCTTCACCCGGCATGGACACTCCGCCCGTCGTCGGCTGTGCGGTGCCCGTCGTGGCCCGCGCGGACTCCGGCGCGGGCGTCGCCACGGCAGGGCGGTGTGCCGTCTCCTGCGGTGCCGCGTCACGCCGCTGGGCGAGCAGTTGCCGGGGCAGCAGGACGACGACGCCGGTGCCGCCGCGGGACGAGGGCCGGTAGTTGACGCTGATGCCGTACTTGACGGCCAGCCCGCCGACCACGGCCAGGCCGAGCCGGGTGCCGGGCAGCGAGGCGAGGTCGGTCATGTGCCCCGCCACGGCCTCCTCGGCGTGCCGCATCGCCGCGTCCGCCATCTTCAGGCCGCTGTCCTCGATCGTGACGACGAGCCCGGCGCTGTGCTCGTCGACGTACACGTGGACCTCGTCGATGGGCGGCGAGAAGTTGGCGGCGTTGTCCATGAGTTCGGCGATCAGGTGCATCACGCCTTCCGCGGCGAAACCGGAGATCGCGGCGCTCGTGGAACAGTGCAGCCGTACGCGCTGGTACGCCGCGATCCGGCCGGCCGCGCCCCGCAGGATGCTCTCCATCACGATCGGCTTGTTCCAGGCGCGGCTGGACCGACCGCCCATGAGGAGGGCCAGCCGGTCGGTCATGAGGCCCAGCTGGGAGGTGCTGTGATCCAGTTTCAGCAGGTCGCCGAAGATCTCCTCGCCGTGCCGTTCCTGCATCTCGCGCAGATCGGCGAGCATGCTCACGGTCTTGGCCTGGACCCGGCTCAGGGCCTTCGCGGAGGCGGCCTGCGCGGCGGCGGCCCGCCGCTCGCTGCGGGCGAGTTCCTTCACGAACGCCTCGACGGGTGCCCGCAGCAGGGAGGAGGGCGGCCACTCCCACCCGGCCAGCACGGTGTCGGCCGAGTTGCCCTCCCGCAGCTGCCCGACCATGTCGGGCAGGACGGTCCGCGTCACCTGTGCCACCTCTTCGGTGACCTGCGCCAACTCCTCGCGGGCGCGCAGCCGTTCGGTGTCCGTGGCCGCCGCGTACTGCACGACCTGCTCCACCGCGGAGCTGAAAACCTCGACGGTCCGGCGCAGTTGTGCGTCGGCGGGCAGTGTCACCTGCTCCAGGGCGTCCTTCGCCCGCGCGCCGTCCCGGAGCCGGCTCACGAGGGCGGGCACGGTGACGTTCACCAGGTGCGCCGATTCGGCCGACCGCTGCGCCGACTGCGCGGTCAGCCGGGCGACCTCGGCGTCCGTCGCGGCGGTGGCCCGGCGGGCCCGCCGGAGCAGCAGGCCGCAGACGAGGACGGTGGCCGCCACGCAGCACCAGGCGGCCACGGCCGTGATCACCGTCCAGGTGCGGGCCGTGGCGGGGGCCGTCGCGACGGCCGTGCCCGCGGCTGCGGCACTCAGCAGCAGCACGGTCACGGGTACGGCCGACGAGGTGGGGGGGAGTTCAGCTGACCGACGCTGACTGGGTGGTGCAGGCAGAGGCATTCCGCGGTTCCTCGGTCCTCGAGAGCAGGAAGAACGGATCGACCGACACGACGGCCGCAGGCCCGGAAGCGAGAAAGATGTGATTTTCCGATCCGGGTACCGGCTCATGCTAGTCATTGCGCCGGGAGTGGTGATCTCACCGCTTGCCCTGCCCGCCGAGGAGCCGAATTCGTCGCAAAGCCACTGGTGGAAACGGGCGCCGTGGTAGTCGCGAGATGGTGTTTTTCTCCCGGTGTCTTTCCCGCACAACGGGCGATCGCGGGCGTCAAGTGCCTTGAGATCATTGTCCGTAGGGCGTGGCGGGCGGGGCGGAGCGTCGGTTTCCGGTCAATTCTGAAACTTCCGCGCACGGTGTGAGTCGAAAGTCGTGCAGGTCGATCACAGATTCCCCACTAAATCCGCCACAGGAACGGAAGGCGCCCCTACTTCACGAATCCCTGAGCCTTCATCCAGTCCAGTGCGACCTGATGCGGGTCCTCCCCGTCCACGTCCACCTTCGCGTTCAGCTCCTGCGCCACCGCGTTGTCCAGCTTGGCGGTCACCGGGTCGACGACCTCGGCGATGGCCGGCCACTTCTCGAAGGTCCTGGTGTTGATCACGGGCGCCGCGTTGTAGTTGGGGAAGAACTTCCTGTCGTCGGCCATCACCACCAGGTTCATGGACTTGATGCGGCCGTCGGTGGTGAACACCTCCCCGTAGGTGCAACTCCCCTTCGCCGTCTGCGTGTAGATGATCCCGGTGTCCATCTGCGTGATCCGGTCCGCCGGCACGCCCATGCCGTACGCCTTCTGCATGCCCGGCAGCCCGTCCGCGCGGTTGGCGAACTCGCCCTCCACGCACAGCGTGACGGCCTTCGGGTCGGAACGGGACAGCGCGGCCACCTCCGACAGCGTCCTCGTGCCGTACTTCTCGTGGTCGGCCTGGTTCATCGCCAGCGCGTAGGTGTTGTTCAGCCGGGACTGCGGCAGCCAGGTCACCCCGTTGCGCACGTCGGCGTCCCGCACCGCCTCCCACTGCCGCTGCGGGTCGGTGAGGGGCTCGCTGTTGCCCTGGTACGTGATCCAGGCGGTGCCCGTGTACTCGTACATGGCGTCGGCGTCGCCCTTGCGGATCGCCTCGCGGCCGCCGATGGACCCCTGGATGCCGGTGCGGTCCAGCACGTCCGCGCCCGCCGCCTCGAAGGCGATGCCCAGCATCGCGCCGAGGATGAGGCTCTCGGTGAACGACTTCGACGTCACGGTGAGATCGGCGCCCTTGAGCGGCTCCCCCTTGCCGATCGAGCCGGGGGAGACGTCGTCGACCATGGGGGAGCCGCTGGTCAGCCCGCAGCCGGAGGCCAGCACCAGCAGCACCGCGAGAGCGCCCGGCATCCTTCTCACCGCCCCACCTCCAGACCGCGCGGCCGCAGCAGCACCTCGGCCAGTGAGGCCAGCCAGTCGACCAGCAGGGCCAGCGCCACGGTCAGGACGGAGCCCAGCACCAGCACCGGCATGCGCTGGTTGGTGATGCCGGCGGTGATCAGCACGCCCAGTCCGCCGCCCCCGCCGAAGGTCGCCAGGGTGGCCGTGCCGACGTTCAGGACGAGCGCCGTACGGACACCGGCGAGGATGAGCGGCACCGCCAGCGGCAGTTCCACGCGGGTGAGCACCCCGAGCGGGGAGAAGCCGATGCCGCGGGCGGCCTCCAGCAGCGTCGGGTCGTTCGCCTTCAGGCCGGCGACGGTGTTGGAGAGCACCGGCAGGACGGCGTAGGCGATGATCCCGATCAGGGCCGCCCGGCGGCCGATGCCCAGCCAGATCACCAGCAGTGCGAGCAGGCCGATCGCGGGGGTGGCCTGGCCCATGTTGGCGAAGGTCATCGCGACCGGGGTGGCCTTGCGCAGGGCCGGCCGGGTCAGCGCGATGCCCAGCGGGATCGCGATGATCAGGACGAAGAAGGTCGAGATCACCGTCAGCTCGACGTGCTGCCACAGCGCCTTGGACACCTGCCGGCCGGCCAGCGCGTTCTCGGAGACGGTGTCCAGGTCCGCCTGCGCGAACCACAGCCAGGTGGCGAGCAGCATCGCGACCACGAACGCGGGCACGAGGGTCAGCTTCGGCCAGCCGATGCGGCGGCGCGGGGGAGCGGGCGGCGGAGCCGGGGGCTCCTCCTGGGCCGGCCGGTCGTCCAGCTCGGAGATGCTCATGCCGTCGCCTCCCCGCCGGGGCCCTCCTGTTCCGCGTGCGTCCGCACGGCCCGGGCCTCCTCCAGTTCGTGCTGGGACCCCAGCGCCTCCAGCCGGTCGGCCTCCAGCAGTTCGTGCACCGACTTCATCAGCGTCTCCATGTCGACGACCCCGGTGTACTCGCCGCGCCGCCCGGTCACCGCGACCCGCCCGGTGTTGTCGGTCAGGACCGCCTCCAGGGCGTCCCGCAGCGTCGCGTCCCGGGTCACCGTGTCGGTCACCGGGGTGCCGGCGCGGGCCAGCGAGCCCTTGGCCCGCATCAGGTCGCCGCGCCGCAGCCACTTGTAGGGCCGGCCGCGCTCGTCCAGCAGCAGGATCTCGTTCGTCCCGTTGGAGCGGATCCGGTTGAAGACGGTCTGGAGCGGGTCGTCGACGGTCACCGTCGGACACCCGGTGATCTCCACGTCCCGTACGCGCGTGAGGTTGAGCCGCTTCAGCGCCGCGCCGGCGCCCACGAACCCGGACACGAAGTCGTCCGCCGGGTTGGTGAGGATCGCCTCCGGGGTGTCGAACTGGGCGATGTGCGAGCGCTCGCGCAGCACCGCGATCCGGTCGCCCAGCTTGATCGCCTCGTCGAAGTCGTGGGTGACGAACACGATCGTCTTGTGCAGCTCGTGCTGGAGCCGGATCAGCTCGTCCTGGAGGTGGTCGCGGGTGATCGGGTCCACGGCGCCGAACGGCTCGTCCATCAGCAGCACCGGCGGATCGGCCGCCAGCGCCCGTGCCACGCCGACCCGCTGCTGCTGACCGCCGGACAGCTGGCGCGGATAGCGGTGGCGGAACTCCCCGGGGTCCAGCCCGACCAGGTCGAGCATCTCCTCCACCCGGTCCCTGACCCGCCCCTGCGGCCAGCCGGTCATCCTCGGCACCAGCGCGATGTTCTGCGCGACCGTCATGTGCGGGAACAGCCCCGAGGCCTGGATGGCGTAACCGACCTTGCGGCGCAGTTTCACCGGGTCGATGTCGGTGACGTCCTCGCCGCCGATGCGGATCCGGCCGCCGCTCGGCTCGATCAGCCGGTTGATCATCTTCAGGGTCGTCGACTTCCCGCAGCCGGACGGCCCGACGAAGACGACGATCTCGCCCGCCTTGATCTCCATGTTCACGTTGTCCACGGCGGGACCCGCACCGCCCGGGTAGCGCTTGGTGAGGTTCTCCAGCTCGATCGCGGCACCGTGGGACTCAGACACGGATCCCCCTCGGAATCGTCAGCCGGCCGACGACGACGTAGGCGGCGTCGAACAGCAGGGCCAGCACGATGATGCCGAGCGTGCCCGCGAGAACCTGGTTGAGCGCGTTCTTGCTGCCCAGGGAGGCCAGGCCGCGGAAGATCTCGTTGCCGAGGCCGGGCCCGGAGGCGTAGGCGGCGATGGCGGCGATGCCCATCAGCATCTGCGTGGAGACCCGGATGCCGGTCAGGATCGGCGGCCAGGCCAGCGGCAGCTCGACCCGCGCCAGCCGCATCACGCCGGACATCCCGATGCCCCTGGCCGCGTCCACCAGGGACGGGTCGACGCCCCGCAGTCCCACGACGCAGTTCCGCACGATCGGCAGCAGCCCGTACAGCGTCAGCGCGATCACCGTCGGCGGCACGCCCAGGCCCACCACCGGGATCAGCAGACCGATCATGGCCAGGGACGGCACGGTGAGGATGGTGGAGGTGGCCGTGGTGGCGAGGCTGCCGGCCCAGTCGCTGCGGTAGGCGGCCACCCCGATCAGCACGCCGATCAGGGTGGCCAGGAGCATGCACTGGAAGACGACGCTGGCATGCTGGTAGGCGTCGGTGAGCAGCTGCTGGTGTCGGTTGCCCAGGTACTCCCAGAAGCTCACACGCCCTCACCCCGTCGTCCGGCCCGGCCCTTCCCGATCGTCCGCAGCCTGCTCCACCAGCGGGATGATCCGCAGCGGCACGGGGTTCTCCATCACGATCGCGGTGGAGGCCCGGACAATGCCATCAAAGCCGACGACCCGGTCGATGACCCGTTGGAGATCGGCGTTGGAGCGGGCCACCAGACGGCACAGCATGTCCCCGCTGCCGGTGGTGGTGTGCAGCTCCAGCACCTCCGGCACGGACGCCAAGTGGGCCCGTACGTCGGCGCCTTGGCCCTGCCGGATCTGCAGCGTGGCGAACGCGGTGACCGGGTAGCCGAGCGCCGCCGGGTCCACCTCGGGGCCGAATCCCCGGATGACTCCGTTCGACTGAAGCCGGTCCAGCCGCGCCTGTGCCGTCCCCCGGGCGACACCCAGCCGCCGCGACATCTCCAGCACGCCGATCCGCGGCTCCCGCGCCAGCAGCACGATGATCCGCCCGTCCAGATGATCGATCGCCACGCCCGCCTCCGAGATGGTCACCCTGTACAGAAAAGCCGCCGGGACCGCCGTACCACTGCGCACAATGACCAGTGGCACGACGAACTATTGCGCACCTTGCAGGGTGGCGCGACGCTTCGGCCATGACGCAGACCACACACCACACCCCCGACACCGCCCGGCAGGCCGACCCCTTCCCGGTGAAGGGAATGGACGCGGTCGTCTTCGCCGTGGGCAACGCCAAGCAGGCCGCGCACTACTACTCCACCGCCTTCGGCATGAAGCTGGTCGCCTACTCCGGACCGGAGAACGGCAGCCGCGAGACCGCCTCCTACGTCCTGGAGAACGGCTCCGCCCGCTTCGTCCTGACCTCGGTGATCAAGCCCGCCACCGCCTGGGGCCACTTCCTCGCCCGGCACGTGGCCGAGCACGGCGACGGCGTCGTCGACCTCGCCATCGAGGTCCCGGACGCCCGCGCGGCCTACGCCTACGCCCTGGAGCACGGCGCCCGCTCGGTCGCCGAACCGTACGAGCTGAAGGACGAGCACGGCACCGTGGTGCTGGCCGCGATCGCCACCTACGGCGAGACCCGCCACACCCTCGTCGAGCGCGGCGGCTACGACGGCCCCTACCTGCCCGGCTACGTGGCCGCGAGCCCGATCGTCGAGCCGCCCGCCCACCGCACCTTCCAGGCGATCGACCACTGCGTCGGCAACGTCGAACTCGGCCGGATGAACGAGTGGGTGGAGTTCTACAACAACGTCATGGGCTTCACCAACATGAAGGAGTTCGTGGGCGACGACATCGCCACCGAGTACAGCGCCCTCATGTCGAAGGTCGTCGCCGACGGCACGCTCAAGGTCAAGTTCCCCATCAACGAGCCCGCGATCGCGAAGAAGAAGTCGCAGATCGACGAGTACCTGGAGTTCTACGGCGGCGCGGGCGTCCAGCACATCGCCCTCAACACCAATGACATCGTCCAGACGGTCCGCACCATGCGCGCCGCCGGCGTCCAGTTCCTCGACACCCCCGACTCGTACTACGACACCCTCGGCGAGTGGGTCGGCGACACCCGCGTCCCCGTCGAGACCCTGCGCGAGCTGAAGATCCTCGCCGACCGCGACGAGGACGGCTACCTGCTGCAGATCTTCACCAAGCCGGTCCAGGACAAGCCGACCGTCTTCTTCGAGATCATCGAGCGCCATGGCTCGATGGGCTTCGGCAAGGGCAACTTCAAGGCCCTCTTCGAGGCGATCGAACGCGAACAGGCCAAGCGCGGCAACCTCTAGTGCTGTGACCGGAAAGGTTCACCGGCTCGCGACGTCCGGCACGGCTCCCCCACGCTCGGCTTCGCTCGCGCGGGAGGGGCCCCCACCGCCGCGTTGTCGCATCACCCGAGTACATCCGGTACGCGGGCAATGCTCCGCCTTGCGATGCACCGCACCGGACGCCGCGAGCTTTCCGGCAAACCTTTCCGGCCACAGCACTAGAAGCCGCCGCCCACCGGCTGCCGGCAGCCGGTCACGAGAAGTCCGGCACCCGCGCCACCGACGGCTCGCCCAGCGCCACCAGCGCCGTGCGGGCCGTCCGCGCGTACAGCGGGGAGAAGTACGGGTTGATCCGCAGCGCCTCCTCCAGATGCCGCCGCGCCGCCCCCTCCCGCCGCAACTGCCGCTCGATCATGCCCCGGTGATAGAGGTACGGCGCGCTGCGCACCGTGCCCCGGTGCGCCCGGTCGGTGGCGATCACGGCGTACCGCAGCCCCTCCTCGGGCCGCCCGGCCCGGTGCAGGGCCCAGCCCAGCGCGTCGGCGACCTCGACCCCCGGCTGGCGCCGCCACTCCGTGCCCAGCCGCCGCACGGCCGCCGCCGGATCGCCGTGGTCGGCCTCGAACCGGCCCAGCACCAGCGCCCCGTCCACCCCGCCCGCCGCCTCCCGCCGGACCCGCTCGCGCAGCAGGCCGTACTGCACGCGCGCCGCCCGGTCCATCCCCAGCGACTCGTACAGCTCGCCCAGCTCCAGCGCGTACTGCGGCAGCGGCTGCTTGGCCAGGGCCGCCCGGTACGCGGTCAGCGCCTCCGTGGTCCGGCCCAGCGCCGCCAGCGCCCGCCCCTGCCCGGCCTGCGCGGCCCGCTGGTCGGGGTCGATGCGCACCGCCTCCTGGAAGTGCCGCAGCGCCGGCTCCCGCTCGCCGCGCTCGAAGGCGAGCTGCCCGGCCCGCTCCAGGTATGCCGCCCGCTCGGCGGGGGAGACCGCACCGGCCGCCGCGTCCGACAGCGCGGCCGCCGCGTCCTCCCGCCATCCCCGGTCCCGGTAGACGGCCGCCGCCCGCGCCAGCACCGCGGGCCCCGAACGCAGCTCCAGCAGCCGGTCCAGCGCGGCCTTCGCCCTCTTGTGGTCGCCGAGCCCGGTGTAGGCGTCGATCAGCTGCGGATACGCCGTCCAGCGCTTCGGGGCCCGCTTGCGCGCGGCCTCGCCCCAGGACCGCGCGGCCGGGAAGTCCCGGCGGGCGTTGGCCAGTGCGGCCAGCCCGACGAGGGCCTCGGTGTTCCCCGCGGGACGCACCGACAGGGAGGTCCGCAGCGCCCGTTCGGCCTTGGGGTAGAAGGCGGCCGTGTCGGCGGTGCGCCGGCCGTGCTCGACGTAGGCCGCGCCGAGGACCGCCCAGGAGCGGGCGTCCTTCGGACGGGCGCGCACCCGCGCCTCGCGCTCACCGATCAGCACCGCCAGATCGGGCAGCGCGGCCGCCGCCCCGGTCCGGACCGCCGCCTGCGCCCGCGCCCCCGGAGCGGGCCCCGGCGCCGGCCGGCCCGCCTCCTCGCCGGGCAGGCACAGCAGGACCCCGCCCAGCACGAGGCCGCCGGCCACCGAGCCGGTCAGCACCCGCCGGCGCAGCCGGGAGCGGGCCTTCCCCGCCCCGGGCTGCTTCTCGACGGCTGCGGCGGCCGCGGCGGCTGTGGTGTCGGCGTCGTCGTCGGCGGCGGCGTCGGTCGGGGCTTGGGCAGCGGCGTCGGCGGTCTCGGTAGCGCTCTCCATGGCGCTCACTGTGCGCCAGGGCGACGACCGCGTGCCGGTATCGGCCGGGTGCCGCAGACGGGGTTCACACCGATGGCGGCGGGTGCGACGCTGTGATCATGAGCCGTATCGAAGCCCCTCGCGACGAGGTGACCGGCAACCTCCTCGACCGACTGCTCGACGGCCTGCCCGCCGAGGCGGTCCTCACCGACCCCGACGTCACGGCCGCCTACGCCCACGACATGGCGAGCTTCTGCCCGGCCGGCACCCCGGCCGCCGTCGTGCTGCCGCGCACGGTCGAACAGGTCCAGCACGTCCTGCGCACCGCCACCGAGCTGCGCGTCCCGGTCGTCCCGCAGGGCGCCCGCACCGGCCTGTCGGGCGCCGCCAACGCCTCCGACGGCTGCCTGGTCCTCTCCCTGACGAAGATGGACCGCATCCTGGAGATCAGCCCCGTCGACCGCGTCGCCGTCGTCGAACCGGGAGTCGTCAACGCCGTGCTCTCCCGCGCGGTGGGCGAACACGGCCTGTACTACCCGCCGGACCCCTCCAGCTGGGAGACGTGCACGATCGGCGGCAACATCGGCACCGCCTCCGGCGGCCTGTGCTGCGTGAAGTACGGCGTCACCGCCGAGTACGTCCTCGGCCTGGACGTCGTCCTCGCCGACGGACGGCTGATGTCCACCGGCCGACGCACCGCGAAGGGCGTCGCCGGGTACGACCTCACCCGCCTGTTCGTCGGCTCCGAGGGTTCCCTCGGCGTCGTCGTCCGCGCCACCCTGGCGCTGAAGCCGCAGCCGCCGCGGCAGCTGGTCCTGGCCGCCGAGTTCGCCTCCGCCGGCGCGGCCTGCGACGCCGTCTGCCGCATCATGGCCGGCGGCCACGTCCCCTCCCTCCTCGAACTGATGGACCGTACGACGGTCGGGGCGGTCAACGAGCTGACCCGCATGGGCCTGCCGGAGACCACCGAGGCCCTCCTCCTCGCCGCCTTCGACACCCCGGACCCGGCCGCCGACCTCGCCGCCGTCGGCGCGCTGTGCGAGGCCGCCGGCGCCACCCAGGTCGTCCCCGCCGAGGACGCCGCCGAGTCCGAGCTCCTCCTCCAGGCCCGGCGGTCCGCGCTGGTGGCCCTCGAGGCGGTCAAGGGCACGACGATGATCGACGACGTGTGCGTGCCCCGCTCCCGCCTCGGCGACCTGATCGAGGGCGTCGAGCGCATCGCCGGGAAGCACCGCCTCACCATCGGGGTCTGCGCCCACGCGGGCGACGGCAACACCCACCCCACCGTCTGCTTCGACGCGGCCGACCCCGACGAGGCACGGCGCGCCCGCGAGTCCTTCGACGAGATCATGGCGCTCGGCCTGGAACTGGGCGGCACCATCACCGGCGAGCACGGCGTGGGCGTGCTGAAGAAGGAGTGGCTGGCGCGCGAACTGGGCCCCGTCGGCCTGGAGATGCAGCGGCGGATCAAACAGGTCTTCGACCCGCTGGGCATCCTCAACCCCGGCAAGCTGTTCTGAGCCGTGCGCCGTCATTCACCGTCCTTCGGCTCGTCCGACGGCCACGGGTCGCACGGCCACAGGTCGTCCGCCGGAAGCGGAGCGAGCAGCTCGGCCAGCGCCTCGTCGACGCCGAGCCGCCCGCTCTCGGTCCCCGGGGGCACCACCCGCAGTGTCCGCTCCAGCCAGGCCGACACCTGGGCGGCGGGCGCCTCGAGCAGGGCGTCACCGTCGGGTGAACTGAGCGCCATCAGGACGACGCCGCGCCCGTCCGCCTTCGTCGGCCACACCCGCACGTCCCCGTGCCCGCACGGCCGGAACACGCCCTCCACGAGGAGTTCGCGGGCGAACGTCCAGTGGACGGGGCACTCCGAGTCGATGTGGAAGCTGACGTGGACGGCGAAGGGGTCGTCGCTGCGGTAGCCGAGCCGCGCCGGGACCGCGACACTGTGCTCCGGCGACAGGACCAGCCGCACTTCCAGCTCCCTTTCCACCACGGTGTGGTGCATGTCCGTTCTCCTCTCGCTACTGATGCGTACGTGAGGGAGAGCGACTTCGGATTCGACCGTTACGCGGGTTCGGGGAACTTTTTCGCGGACGGTCCGAACGTGTGCGACGCGTGCACACCGTTGCCCGGAAAGGAGTGGGTACGGCCGGACCGGCGATGGGAGTTGCGCCCGTCTGATAGATGTGGAGCCCCCCATCCCACCCCCGAGCAGATACGGGACGACGGACATGAGCGCCCCAACCCCGGCAGCAGGCGACGACAGCCCCCGCGAGGGGTACTACCCGGACCCGTCCATCCCCGGCTACGTCCGGTACTGGAACGGCGCCTCCTGGGTGCCCGGCACCAGCCGGCCGGCGCCGTCCGGCGGTGAACCGCTCGCCGCTCCGGGAGCGTCCCCGGCTCCGGGCCCGGCCCCGGCGTCGTCCCCCGCCCCGGCGTCGGCCCCGGCGTCCGTCGAGGAGACGGGTCCGCACTTCTTCGACGAGGATCCGCAGCAGTACGGCAGCCGGCCCGAACCGGCCTCCGCGTGGGGCGCCGACCGCTCCCACCAGTCCGGCTTCGGCGGCGACCAGGACCGCCGCGTCTCCTGGGGCGGCCCCCGGACGCCGGACCCCCGCACGGCACCGCCCGACGCCGCGCC
Source organism: Streptomyces sp. NPDC088766 (assembly GCF_044750845.1). Classification (NCBI taxonomy): domain Bacteria; kingdom Bacillati; phylum Actinomycetota; class Actinomycetes; order Kitasatosporales; family Streptomycetaceae; genus Streptomyces; species Streptomyces sp. NPDC088766. Next base: position 121,911 of record NZ_JBIVKQ010000024.1, read on the forward strand.
GGACGCCACCTTCATGTCCCGCCGCCCGACCGTGGGCCCCGCGTCCACGGACGAGGGCACGATGACCTTCCGTACGCCGTCCCCGCGCACTCCGGACCAGGCGGGCGCCGGCCCCCAGGGTCCGGTGGGCGTGGGCGGCGCGAGCGGCTCCGCCGGCTCCGTCGGTGCCACCGGTGAGCCCGGTGCGGGGGCCGGTGCCGGGGTCTTCGGCCCGCCGGGTTCCGGGGGGCCGGGCGATGCCGGTGCCGGTTTCGGTGCGGCGGGTCCGGCCGTGGCCGGTGTGGCCGGCGCGCCGGGCAAGCCCGGATTCGGTGCGGGCAGGGCCGCGGCCGACCGTGCCGCGGCGGCCCAGGCCGTGCCCGCGCAGAGCGTGCCCGCCGCGCAGGCAGCCCCCGCAGCCCCCGCCCCGCAGGCCGTTGCTGCGCAAGGCGCCCAGCCCCCCTCCGGCTCCCCGGGGGCCGCCCCCGGCGTCTCCGCGCCGTCCGCCCCCGGCGCTTCGCACCCGGCCGGCGCCCCGTCCGCCCCCGGCCTCCCCCAGCAGGCCGACGGGGTCCGGGCGGCCGGGCCGGGCGGGGGCGGTGCGCCCATGGCCACCGGGTCCGGAGGCGGGCAGCAGTCCTGGGCGCAGCAGGTGCACCGGCTCGCGGGTGCCGGGGACGATCAGCCCGTGGCGCCGTGGAAGCCGCCGGTGGACGACGTGTTCCAGGCCGCCGCCCGCCGGCAGGCGGCGGCGCGTCCCGCCGGGCTCGGCAGGCGGCTGGGCGCGCGGCTCGTCGACACGCTCGTCCTCGCGGCCGTCACCGGCGCGGCGGCGGTCCCGCTCGGCCTGAAGGCGGTCGAGCACGTCAACGACAAGATCGACGCGGCCGAACTCACCGGCGAGACCGTCACGGTCTGGCTGCTGGACGGGACCACGTCGGCGTACCTCGGCGTGGTCCTGGCCGTCCTGCTCTGCTTCGGCGTCCTGTACGAGGCGCTGCCGACCGCCAGGTGGGGCCGGACCCTGGGCAAGAAGCTGTTCGGTCTGGAGGTGCGGGACATCGAGGGCCACCAGCCCCCGTCGTTCGGCCTCGCCCTGCGCCGCTGGCTCGTCTACAGCGTCCCGGGCCTCCTCGCCGTCGGGATCGTCGGCATCGTGTGGGGTCTGTTCGACAGGCCGTGGCGCCAGTGCTGGCACGACAAGGCGGCGCACACGTTCGTGGCGGGGTAGGTCCTGTCGTCACCGGTCCACGGATGCCGTACCCCCGGACGGCCGCTCGCCGGATGCGGGGGCGGGCGGTTCGCGTTCGACTCGGGCCATGACGACCGAACCGCCCCCCGGCTCCGGCGGCGAGCCGCCGGAGGACGATCCGTTCAGGAAGCAGCCCCCGCAGCAGCCGCCGCACGGGGCGGGGCAGGGCCCGCAGGGTTCGCCGTACGACAGCCCGTACGGCGGTGCGGGCGGGCAGCCGCCGCACGGGGGTGCGGGCGGGCAGCCGCCGTTCGGGGGCGGGCAGCCGCCGTTCGGCGGCGGCGGGCCCCACGGCGGTGACCCCTACGGCGGTTACCCCGCGGACCCGCTCTCCGGGATGCCCCCGCTCGCCGACAGCGGCAGACGCACGCTGGCGCGGATCATCGACATGATTCTGGTGGCGGTCGTCGTGTGGCTGCTGACGTGGGGCTTCGGGGTCAACGAGTACGACGTGAACGGCGATAGCGTCCAGGTCGGCAAGTCCCTCGCCCAGTCCGTCGTGGCCGCCGTGCTGTACATCGCCTACGACACCTTCATGACCTCCAGGTCCGGCCGCACGCTGGGCAAGAAGTGGCTGGGCCTGCGCGTGGCCAACCTGGACGACGGCTCCACGCCCTCCGTGCAGACCTCGCTGGTGCGCGCCCTGGTGCTGTGGGTGCCGTTCGCGTTCTGCTGCGCCTGTCTGTGGACGGCGATCTGCGGCGGCTGGAGCTTCTTCGACAAGCCCTACAAGCAGGGCCTGCACGACAAGGCCGCCAAGACGGTCGTGGTCAGCACCGGCTGACGGGGTGTCGGTACGACGGGAAGGGCCCGCACCTCATGGGTGCGGGCCCTTCCCGTCGTACCGTTCACCGTGTCGACGGCTCCCGGACCGGCTCGGGTGCCGCGGCGACCGAGGCGGGTACGGGTTCGTCCACGGTGGAGCGTGCCACGGTGACGGTGGCCTGGCGGCGCGGCGCCGGGAGCGTCATGGCGACGAGTACGCCGAGGGCGAGCGAGGTGACGGCGACGACCACGACGAGCGAGCCCGAACTCGCCTGTGACAGCAGCAGCATGGCGAGCGTCGAGAGGATGACGGTGCAGGAACCGTACGTGAGCTGTGCGACGGTCGGACGAGGCATGGCAATCGTGTCCTCGGAAGCGGGGGCGGTCTCGACTCTATTCGGCTGCATGCCCGACGGGAACGAGCGGTAAGCGTGAGCTGACACACGGTGCCGGTGCACAGGGGGCGCACGGAGTCATGGCGTCCACCTGCCGGACGGGACCGCGCGCCCTTCACATGACCGTCACATGTCCGCAATGCGAACGCGGGCTTCCAATAATGCGTTGACCTGTTCAAGTCAAGGTCTGTCTTTTCCGGTGAAGCAGTAGTCAAATGGCGTCACTTGACTACACGCGTATAACCGCGCGCGGACTTCCCTTGACATGGATCCCCCTTCCGCGCGTCCGGCACGCGTTAGGGGAGGCAATCAAGTGACCAGCAGATCCTGGACGTTCAGGACGGCCGCCACGGTCGTCGCCCTCGCGGCGGCCTCGGCGACGTTCTCGACGTTCGCCGTGGCACAGGCCGCCGACAACGCGCCGGCCGACACCCCGGCGGTGGACCGGCACGACCCGCAGCCGGCCAAGACCCGCGAACACGACTTCGACGGGCCGCTCAGCAAGACGCAGGAGGCCCAGCGCGAGGAAGCCCTCGAGCAGGTCATCTCCGGCGAAGCCACGGTCAAGAACCGGGACGGCTCCAAGGTCGTCCGGCTCGACAGCCGCAAGGGCGAGAGCAAGTACGTCGAACTCGGCCGCGAGAAGACCGACAAGATCTTCACGATCCTCGTCGAGTTCGGCGACCGGATAGACAGCCGCTACGGCGGCACCCCCGGCCCGCTGCACAACCAGATCGCGCAGCCGGACCGCACCAAGGACAACAGCACCGCCTGGCAGGCGGACTACGACCAGAAGCACTTCCAGGACCTGTACTTCGGCACCGCCAAGGGCACCGAGTCGCTGAAGAAGTACTACGAGAAGCAGTCCTCGGGCCGCTACTCGGTCGACGGCGAGGTCACCGACTGGGTCAAGGTCCCCTACAACGAGGCCCGTTACGGCTCCAACGACGCCTCCACCGGCGCCTGGTACGCCGTGCAGGACGGCGTCAACGCCTGGGTCGCCGAGCGCGAGGCCGCCGGTGACACCGCCGCCGAGATCAAGGCCGAACTGGCCGAGTACGACCAGTGGGACCGCTACGACTACGACGGCGACGGCGACTTCAACGAGTCCGACGGCTACATCGACCACTTCCAGATCGTGCACGCCGGCGAGGACGAGTCCGCGGGCGGCGGCGCCCAGGGCGAGGACGCCATCTGGGCCCACCGCTGGTACGCCTTCGGCACCGACGCCGGCTCCACCGGCCCGGACACCAACAAGCTCGGCGGCACCCAGATCGGCGACACCGGCATCTGGGTCGGCGACTACACCATCCAGCCGGAGAACGGCGGCCTGGGCGTCTTCGCCCACGAGTACGGCCACGACCTCGGCCTGCCCGACGAGTACGACACGGCGGGCGGCGAGAACTCCACCGGCTTCTGGACGCTGATGTCCTCCGGTTCCTGGCTCGGCACCGGCAAGGACTCCATCGGTGACCTGCCCGGCGACATGAACGCCTGGGACAAGCTCCAGCTCGGCTGGCTGGACTACGAGGTCGCCAAGGCGGGCGTGAAGTCCCGGCACACGCTGGGCGTCGCGGAGTACAACACCAAGAACCCGCAGGCCCTCATCGTCTCCCTGCCGGAGAAGACGGTCACCACCGAGGTCGTCGCGCCGGCCCAGGGCGCCACGCAGTGGTGGAGCGGCAGCGGTGACGACCTGCGCAACACCCTGACCCGCTCGGTCGACCTGACCGGCAAGTCGACGGCGGCGCTGTCGCTGGACGGCTGGTGGGACATCGAGACCGACTACGACTACCTCTACACCGAGGTGTCCACGGACGGCTCCAACTGGACGCCGGTCGACGGCAAGCTGGCCGACGGCTCGGCCGTCCCGCGGGACGGCAGCGGCAAGCCCGCCCTCACCGGCACGGTCGACGCCCACCAGAAGCTGACGTACTCCCTGGACGCCTACGCGGGCCAGAAGGTCGACGTCCGCTTCCGCTACGCCACCGACGGCGGCGTGGCCCAGAAGGGCTTCGCGGCCGACGAGATCACGGTGACCGCGGACGGCGCCACCCTGTTCTCCGACGACGCGGAGAGCGCGGACGCCGCGTGGACGGCCAACGGCTTCACCCGCATCGGCGCGGCCATCACGGACGACTACGCGCAGTACTACATCGCCGAGAACCGTCAGTACGTCTCGTACGACAAGGTCCTCAAGGTCGGCCCGTACAACTACGGCTTCTCGACGACCCGTCCGGACTGGGTGGAGCACTACCCGTACCAGAACGGCCTGTTGATCTGGAAGTGGGACACCTCCCAGGCCGACGACAACACCAGCCAGCACCCGGGTGAGGGCCTGATCCTCCCGGTCGACTCGCACCCGACCCCGCTGAAGTGGTCCGACGGCACCCTGATGCGCAACCGCGTCCAGGCCTTCGACTCCACCTTCAGCTGGTACCCGACCGACGCGATCACGCTGCACAAGGCCGACGTCGCCACGAAGATCAAGGCCCGTCCGGGCGTCCCGGTCTTCGACGACGGCAAGTCGACCTACTACGACGCGTCGAACCCGCTGGCCGGCGTCAAGATCACTGACACCAACACCTCGATCAAGATCGTCAGTGAGCCCCTGAGCGGCTCGACGGTCACCGTGAAGGTGGGCCCGTCGACCAAGTAGTCGACGTTTTAGCAGGTCAGAAGCGTATCGGCGGCAACCCTCTGGCGGGTTGCCGCCGATCGTGTTTAGGTGCCTCCTGTGCTCTTCTTATTGACAGTCCCGGGGACGACCGCATCGACACCGACACGCACGGGGGTGTGACCGCATGGCCGCAGGAGGTTTCTGCAAGCTGCCGAACGGCTCGGTGGTGGTGGCGCTGAACCTGCCCAGCCCCGCCGCCGGCGGCGCCGCCGTCCGCGTCCTCGTCCTCGCCCAGAACCGCGCCCGAGCCCTGACCAGGCTCCGCAACCTGGGCCTGCGCGCCGTCTACCTGCGGGGCAACGCGGCCCCGCCCGGCCCGGACGAGATCACCGCGGTCCTGCACCACCCCGACGGCCTGATCTGGCGCACGGCCCCCGACAACGCTGTCACCCCGCTGCTCGGCGTCCCGGAACCGTGGCGTCCGATCCGCGCGCTGCTGCGCCGCCCGGCGGCCACCGGGACGTAGGACCTCCCGTCCGGGTCATGCCGGACCCCGCGAGCCGGGCATGATCCGGACGAAAGACCCCGGCGCCTTCGGCCCGGACCGGCCCCCGCCGCTCCCCGGCCGGGACCGGTCCGGCCGGAAGACCCTAGGGGCCGCCCGTAAGCGGCCGGGATCACTGCACGACCGGCTTGCCCGACAGCTCCACGCCCGCCCCGCGCAGCTCCTCGAGCGCCCGCTCGGTGGTCTCCGGGGCGACCCCGGCGGTCAGGTCGAGCAGGACCTGGGTGCGGAAGCCCTCCCGGGCCGCGTCCAGCGCCGTGGCCCGCACGCAGTGGTCGGTGGCGATGCCGACCACGTCCACCTCGTCGATCCCGCGGGCGCGCAGCCAGTCGCCCAGCTTGACGCCGTTCTCGTCGGCGCCCTCGAACCCGCTGTACGCGGCGGCGTAGGCGCCCTTGTCGAAGACCGCGTCGACGGCGCCGGAGGCGACCGCCGGGGCGAAGTTCGGGTGGAAGCCGACGCCCTCGGTGCCCGCGACGCAGTGCGCGGGCCAGGAGTGCACGTAGTCGGGGTTGTCGGCGAAGTGGCCGCCGGGGGCGATGTGGTGGTCGCGGGTGGCCACCACGTGGCGGTACCCGGCGGGGGCCTGTCCGATCAGCTCGGTGATGGCGGCGGCGACATCGGCACCGCCGGACACCGCGAGGCTGCCCCCCTCGCAGAAGTCGTTCTGCACGTCTACGACGATCAAGGCGCGGCGCATGGTGGGTGTCCTTCGATGGGGGTCCCCCGCTCCTTCGAGCCGGGGAGGGTGAAGTAATCGAGCCTAGAGACTTCGGCGGCGGTACGGGAGGGGCGCGGTCCGCCCCGTCCCAGGAACATCGGCTCTAGTTGCCCGAGCGCCCCTGGACGTACTCCGTCGCAAGGACGGGTTCCCCGCGCGAGAGCTGTGTAGCGGACAGCGGCAGCCCGGCGCGGGCGGCCGCGTGCCGGTCGCGGACCACGTCCAGGGGCTCGCGGGCGACGACCTCGCCGCCCTTGACCAGCTCGACCTGCAGCTGGTGGCCGGCCAGCTCGGCGGGGACCTGGCCGGTGCCGACCACCTCGGCCTCGGCGACGCCGTCCGCGTCCGGGCGGCGCGCGGCCCACTTGCGGCCGCCGATCGACGTCTTGCCGCCGGACGACTTCTTCGCCACCGGCACCAGGGGAGCCTTCGGGTCGTCGGACTCGGCACGGGCGACCAGCTTGTAGACCATCGAGCAGGTCGGGTGCCCGGATCCGGTCACCAGCTGCGTGCCGACGCCGTACGCGTCCACGGGCGCCGCGGCCAGGGAGGCGATGGCGTACTCGTCGAGGTCCGAGGTCACGACGATCTTCGTGTCGGTCGCGCCCAGCTCGTCCAGCTGCTGGCGCACCCGGTGCGCGACGAGCAGCAGGTCGCCGGAGTCGATGCGCACCGCGCCCAGCTCGGGCCCGGCGACCTCCACGGCCGCCCGCACGGCCTCGGAGACGTCGTAGGTGTCCACGAGGAGGGTGGTGCCGCGGCCCAGCGACTCCACCTGGGCGCGGAAGGCGTCGCGCTCGGTGTCGTGCAGCAGGGTGAAGGCGTGCGCGCTGGTGCCCACCGTGGGGATGCCGTAGCGGAAACCGGCCGCCAGGTCGGAGGTGGTGGCGAAGCCGCCGACGTACGCGGCGCGGGACGCGGCCACCGCGGCCAGTTCGTGGGTGCGGCGGGCGCCCATCTCGATCAGCGGGCGCCGCCCGGCCGCCGAGGACATCCGGGAGGCGGCGGCCGCGATCGCGGAGTCGTGGTTGAGGATGGACAGGATCACGGTCTCCAGCAGCACGCACTCGGCGAAGGAGCCCTCGACCCGCATGACCGGCGAGCCGGGGAAGTACACCTCGCCCTCCGGGTAGCCCCAGACGTCACCCGAGAAGCGGTAGGAGGCCAGCCATTCCAGGGTGGCCTCGTCGACGATCTTCCGCTCGCGCAGGAAGCCGAGGACGCCCGCGTCGAAGCGGAAGTTCTCGACGGCGTCCAGGACGCGTCCGGTGCCGGCCACCACGCCGTAGCGCCGGCCCTCGGGCAGCCGCCGGGTGAAGACCTCGAAGACGCTGCGCCGCCCGGCGGTGCCCGCCCTCAGCGCGGCCTGCAGCATCGTCAGCTCGTACTGGTCCGTGAAGAGCGCCGTCGAGGGAACATCCACCGGCAGCCCGAGATCCGCTACGTCCACTTGCCTCACCTAGTCCGTACTCTCTTGGTGCCCCGGCCAGGCCGGGGGTCCGGGGGGCGTGCCCCCGGAGCGCGTCGCACGGCAGGGATCGTACCCCCTTTTCGTCGGTGTGACGATTTCCGGTGCGCATGGCAGCATGGGCAGTGTGACGTCACCCGCCCCCCTAGAGATCGAACGCACCGAGTCGGCGGAGGAGGTCTTCGCCGTACCGGAGCCGGACGTCCCCTGGGTCACGATCGTCCACAACGACCCGGTCAACCTCATGAGCTACGTGACGTACGTCTTCCAGACGTACTTCGGCTACTCCAAGGACAAGGCCACCAAGCTCATGCTCGACGTCCACCACAAGGGCCGGGCGGTCGTCTCCAGCGGAAGCCGCGAGGAGATGGAACGCGACGTGCAGGCGATGCACGGTTACGGACTGTGGGCCACCCTCCAGCAGGACCGGAAGTAGTCACCTCACCGATGCCAGGACACTTCGAACCGATCCCCGGCGGCGGCGCGGCCGTCGCCCTCGACGACGTCGAGATCTCCATCATCCGGTCGCTGGCCGTCCAGCTCCTGGAGCTGATCGGCCCCGGCCCCGCCGAGGACGCCTCCGCCGACCCGCTCGCGGAACTGTTCGCCGAGGGCCCGAGCGAACCGCCCTCCGACCCGGTCCTCCAGCGTCTCTTCCCCGACGCCTACGTCGACCCCGAGGCCGCCCCCGGGCCCCGGGAGGAGGAGGAACGGCGCTCCCGCTCCGCCGAGTTCCGCCGCTTCACCGAGAACGACCTCAGGGCCGGCAAGCGTGAGAACGCGCTCGCGGTCGTGCGCTCCCTGGACGCGCTGGTCGCCGGGGACGACGGCGTGGCGGTCCTCGAGCTGTCGCCCGAGGGCTCCCGGCAGTGGCTCGGCGCGCTCAACGACCTCCGTCTGGCGATCGGCTCCCGGCTGGACATCACCGCCGAGGACGACACCGACCTCCTCTACCGGCTGCCGGACGAGGACCCGCGCAAGCCGATGGTGATGGCGTACCTGTGGCTGGGCGGCCTCCAGGAGACGCTTGTGACCACCCTCATGGGCTGAGGCCCGCCCGGGTCTGCCCGGGGCGCGCTCCAGGAGGCGGGGAGGACGTCCCGCGAGCCGAGGAACCACCCCTTATGGCGTGATGTGTGACGGTTCCGTGTTCGCTCAGAGGACGCTCAAATCCGGATAACGATCACGTCACCGACGCGGCCGACTGTGCCCCTTTTGTGTCCAGTTTGGCCGCTTCTCCCTGTGGGATGCGCCACACGCCGCCCGGACGATCAGGATGACGGGCGTGATAAATCTTCACGACCGCCCGACGGACACCACCCGTATGTCCGCCGGGTGCGCCACCGAGCCGGCGGATCGCCGGCCAGGCACAACGCTCCATCAGTCCGGGGGGATCGAGAACCGGTCCGCGGCCGACGAAGGCCCGGTTCGGCATGGAGAAAGGCGCACCACACATGACCTCCGCTCAGGTCGACACGGAGAAGGCCCCAGAGGGCTCGGAGGAGGGCTACGAGCGCGGACTCGGCAGCCGCCAGGTCCAGATGATCGCGATCGGCGGCGCCATCGGCGTCGGCCTCTTCCTGGGAGCCGGGGCGAACATCGCCAAGGCCGGTCCCAGCCTCATCCTCATGTACGCCCTCGCGGGCGTGATCATCTTCTTCATCATGCGGGCGCTCGGCGAGCTGCTCCTCTACCGCCCGGTCTCCGGGTCCTTCGCGGAGTACTCCCGCGAGTTCCTCGGCCCGTTCTTCGGCTACTTCACCGGCTGGACGTACTGGCTGATGTGGGTGGTGACCGGCATGGCCGAACTGACGGCCGCCGCGATCTACGTCAACTACTGGTTCCCGTCCATCCCCCAGTGGGTGACGGCCCTGGTCTTCCTGGTGGTCCTCTTCGGGGTCAACCTGATCTCCGTGAAGCTCTTCGGTGAGCTGGAGTTCTGGTTCTCGATGGTCAAGGTCACCGCGCTCATCGGCATGATCGTCATCGGCCTCGGCGTCCTCACCTTCGGCTTCAGCTCGGCCGGCGACACCGCCGCCGTCTCCAACCTGTGGGCCTTCGACGGCTTCTTCCCCAAGGGCGTCGGCTCCTCCCTCATGACCCTCCAGGGCGTCATGTTCGCCTACCTCGCCGTCGAGCTGGTCGGCGTCACCGCGGGCGAGTCCGAGGATCCGGAGAAGACCCTCCCCAAGGCCATCAACACGCTTCCGTGGCGCATCGCGCTCTTCTACGTCGGCGCGCTCACCGTCATCCTCTGCGTCGTCAGGTGGACCGAGTTCGCGCCCGGCGTGAGCCCCTTCGTCGCCGCCTTCGCCAAGATCGGCATCCCGGCCGGCGCCGCCATCGTCAACTTCGTCGTGCTCACCGCCGCCCTGTCCTCCTGCAACTCCGGCATGTACTCCACCGGCCGCATGCTGCGCAACCTCGCCGACAGCGGCGAGGCCCCCGCCGCCTTCCGCAAGCTGTCCGCGACCAAGACGCCCGCCCTCGGCATCGCCGTCTCCGTCGCCTTCATGGGCATCGGCGTCGTCCTCAACTACGTCGTCCCCGAGAAGGCCTTCGGCTACGTCACCTCCGTCGCCACCGCGGCCGGCATCTGGACCTGGCTGATGATCCTGATCAGCCACGTCCTCTACCGCCGCGCGGTCGACGCGGGCCGCCTGCCCGCCTCGCCCTTCCCGGCGCCCGGCGGCGCGAAGTGCAGCTACGTCGCCATCGCCTTCCTCCTCTTCGTCACCGGCCTCATCGCCTACGACGCCGACTCCCGCGTCTGCCTCTACGTGATGGCCGGCTGGGCCGCCGCCCTCGGCGTCGGCTGGGCCGTGCTGAAGACCCGCAGCCCGCAGACCGGCCAGGACCGCCGGCCGGAACTCGGGGAATTCGACAAGGCGGGCTGACCTCCGAGGACGTCCGGCCGCAGGGAGCACTCGTGGCGCCCCCCGCGGCTGCCGCTCAGGACGTCCGGCATACGGGCCGCGCCGTACCGCCCTTCGGTACGGCGCGGCCCCTCTGCTTATCCTGGCGACCATGCTGACCCTCACCCAGGCCCTGTTCGACCAGATCGTCGCCCACGCGCGCGAGGACCACCCCGACGAGGCGTGCGGCGTGGTCGCGGGCCCCGCAGGCTCGGGCCGCCCCGAGCGGTTCATCCCCATGCTCAACGCGGCCCGCTCGCCCACCTTCTACGAGTTCGACTCGCAGGACCTGCTCAAGCTCTACCGCGAGATGGACGACCGCGACGAGGAGCCGGTGGTCATCTACCACTCCCACACGGCCACCGAGGCCTACCCCTCCCGCACCGACATCTCCTACGCCAACGAGCCCGGCGCCCACTACGTCCTCGTCTCCACCGCCGACACCGACGACGCCGGCCCCTTCCAGTTCCGCTCCTACCGGATCGTGGACGGCCAGGTCACGGAGGAGGAGGTCAAGGTCGTCGAGGCGTACTGATCCCGGCATCCGGTCGGAAACCATCCATCATGTGGGATCACACTCCAGGGCCCGGACCGGGAATCGATACGATGAGCCCATGGTTTTCCATGACGTGAGCGAGAAGACGCCGGGCGCACTGCTCGTGGCGCGGCTGCACGTCGACCTGTGCAGGCTCGCCAGCGCCATCTGTTGACGCCGGTCCTGCCGCCGTACGGCCGTGCGCCGCGGCGCCCCCGCACGCTTGTCCCGCCTTGTCCCGCGCTGCCCACACCTTCCGACAGGAGCCCTGAGCCATGGCCATCGAGGTCCGCATCCCCACCATCCTCCGCCAGTACACCGACGGTCAGAAGGCGGTGGAGGGCAGCGGTGAGACCCTCGCCGACCTGTTCGCCGACCTCGAGGCCCGGCACACGGGCATCCAGGCCCGCATCGTGGACAACGGCCAGCTGCGCCGCTTCGTCAACGTGTACCTCAACGACGAGGACGTCCGCTTCGTCGACGGCATCGCCACCAAGCTGGCCGACGGCGACACCGTGACGATCCTGCCGGCCGTGGCCGGCGGCATGGCCTGAGCCGGTCCCGATGCGCTACGACTCCCCCCTCGCCGCGGTGGGCAACACCCCCCTGGTGCGCCTGCCGCGGCTCTCGCCCTCCGCCGACGTCCGCATCTGGGCCAAGCTGGAGGACCGCAACCCCACCGGCTCCGTCAAGGACCGCCCCGCCCTGCACATGATCGAGCAGGCGGAGAAGGACGGCCGGCTCACCCCCGGCTGCACCATCCTGGAGCCGACCTCCGGCAACACCGGCATCTCCCTCGCCATGGCCGCCAGGCTCAAGGGCTACCGCATGGTGTGCGTGATGCCCGAGAACACCTCGCAGGAGCGCCGCGACCTGCTGGGCATGTGGGGTGCCGAGATCATCCCGTCCCCGGCCGCGGGCGGCTCCAACACCGCCGTACGCGTCGCCAAGGAGCTGTCCGCCGAGCACCCCGACTGGGTGATGCTCTACCAGTACGGCAACGCGGACAACGCCGGCGCCCACTACGCCACGACCGGCCCGGAGATCCTCGCCGACCTCCCCTCCGTCACCCACTTCGTCGCAGGCCTCGGCACCACCGGCACCCTCATGGGCGTCGGCCGCTACCTGCGCGAACACAAGCCCGACGTCAGGATCGTCGCCGCCGAGCCCCGCTACGACGACCTGGTCTACGGCCTGCGCAACCTCGACGAGGGCTTCGTCCCCGAGCTGTACGACGCCTCCGTCCTCACCACCCGCTTCTCCGTCGGCTCGGCCGACGCCGTCACCCGCACCCGCGAGCTGCTCCAGCAGGAAGGCATCTTCGCGGGCGTCTCCACGGGCGCCGCCCTGCACGCCGCGATCGGCGTCGGCAGGAAGGCCCTCAACGCGGGAGAGAGCGCCGACATCGTGTTCGTCGTCGCCGACGGCGGCTGGAAGTACCTCTCCACCGGCGTCTACACGGCCGCCACCACCGAAGAGGCCATCGAGACGCTCCAGGGCCAGCTCTGGGCGTGAGCGGGCCCGCCCGCCGAGCGCCGTGCCGTCAGGTGACGGGCTATGTCGTCAGGTGACGGACCTGGTCCCACAGGGCCGGGTCCACCACACCCACCCGGCGCCGGAAGTCGCCCAGCGGCACCTGGCGCAGCTCGTCCGTCTCCAGGTAACTCGCCCGCCCCCGCGCGTCCCCGACCGAGCCCGGCGGCAACGGGATCACCCCGGCCCGCTCGTCGTGGTACCTGCTGGTGATCTTCGCGACGGTCACCCGGTTCCCCCGCACCGTCAGCACCAGACACGGCCGGTCCTTCGCGCCCGGCCCGTCCTCGAACGGCACGTTCGCCCACCAGATCTCCGCAGGCCGCGGCCGCCCGGCGCCCCGCCCGCGCTCCCGCTCCGGCCGTCCCGGCGGCCGGGACCTGCGCCCCGCCGGACGCCGACCGCGCCCCCAGCCGTCGACGAGTGCGGCGACCAGTGCGAGCAGCACCACCGCCACGAGAGCCAGCCACCAGGACGTGTCCATACGCACGACCGTACCGGGGCGTGTTCACCGGCGCGCGCCCTTCCTCGCGCCCCCGCGCTCCGGGTCCAGCCGAACCGGTGACAGCACAGGTGAGTTCCCCCACAACAGCCCCTGGCGGAGGAGCGACCGAAGGTTTTGCGCCTTACGCTCGACGGACCGCACGACCCCTGTCGCCCCGTTCCCACGACCGTCCGTCTTCCGACCTTCCCCGGTACTTCCCGGTCCCCGCCAGCGGAGGTTTCTGCTCTATGAAGCTCACCGTCGTCGGCTGCTCGGGGTCGTTCCCGTCCGCGGAATCGGCCTGCTCGAGCTACCTCGTCGAGGCCGACGGCTTCCGGCTGCTCCTCGACATGGGCAACGGCGCCCTGGGCGAGCTGCAGCGCCACTGCGGTCTCTACGACCTCGACGCGATCTTCCTGAGCCATCTGCACGCCGACCACTGCATCGACATGTGCGCGTACTTCGTGGCCCGCTACTACCGCCACGACGGCGGCCGCTGCGCCCCCCTCCCGGTCTACGGCCCCGAGGGCACCGAACACCGCCTCACCACGGCCTACGCCGACACCCCCTCGGCCTCCTCCATGAGCGAGGTCTTCGACTTCCACACCGTCAAGCCCTCCACCTTCGACATCGGCCCGTTCACGGTCCACACGGAACGCGTGGCCCACCCGGTGGAGGCCTACGGCATCCGTATCGAGCACGGCGGGCGGACGCTCACCTACTCCGGCGACACCGGAGTCAGCCCGGCCCTCGACGAACTCGCCCGCGACAGCGACCTGTTCCTGTGCGAGGCCGCGTTCACGTACGGCAAGGAAGACATCCCCGACCTGCACCTCAACGGCCGCGAGGCGGGACAGACGGCGGCCCGGGCGGGTGTTCGCCGCCTCGTCCTCACCCACATCCCCCCGTGGACCGACCCGCAGGCCAACCTCGCGGACGCCCGCGCGGCGTTCGACGGTCCGGTGGAAGTGGCGGTCCCGAGGGCGACGTACCAGATCTGACGTCCTCGCCCTGCGCGCAGGCACGACGAAGGCCCCCGGAGCGGTTCAGGGCTCCGAGGGCCTTCGTCATGTGCGGGGCCGGACTCACGCCTTCGTGAGGTCCTCGACCTCCTCCTCGGGCTCGCGGCCGGGGGTGGTGAGGTTGAACCTGGTGATGGCGAAGCGGAAGACGACGTAGTAGATCACCGCGAAGACCAGGCCGATCGGGATCAGCAGCCAGGGCTTGGTGGAGATGCCCCAGTTGATGAAGACGTCGATGAAGCCGGCCGAGAAGCTGAAGCCCATGTGCATACCCAGAGCCCAGGTCACGGCCATCGAGACCGCGGTGAGAACCGCGTGGATGGCGTATAGCACTGGTGCGATGAACATGAAGGTGAACTCGATGGGCTCGGTGACGCCCGTGAAGAACGAGGTCAGGGCCATCGACAGCATCATGCCCAGTACAGCCTTGCGGCGCTCCGGACGGGCGGAGTGGGCGATCGCGAGGGCGGCGGCGGGCAGACCGAACATCATGATCGGGAAGAAGCCGGTCATGAACAGTCCGGCGTCCGGGTCGCCGGCGAAGAAGCGCGGCAGGTCGCCGTGGAAGACGGTCCCGGCGGCGTTGGTGAAGTCGCCGATCTGGAACCAGGCGACCGAGTTGACGAACTGGTGCATCCCGATCGGGATCAGGGCGCGGTTGATCAGACCGAAGAGTGCCGCACCGAAGGAGCCGAGGCCGGTCATCCACTCGCCGAAGTCGGTGATGACGTTGCCGATGGGCTCCCAGCCCACGACGACCAGCACACCGAGGACGGTGCCCACGGCGGCCGTGATGATCGGAACGAGACGGCGGCCGTTGAAGAAGCCGAGCCAGTCGACGAGCTGCTTGCGGTGGTAGCGCTGCCAGAGCACGGCTGTCAGCAGGCCGAGGATGATGCCTCCGAGGACGCCCGGGTTCTGGAAGCTCGCGGTCTGCGCCGCCTCGTTGCCCTTCTGCCAGAACCCCCCGCCGAGACCGGTCGCCGTGTAGGTGGCGCCTTCGTGCCCGTCCTTGATCGGGTACTGGTGGATCACCGCGTAGTAGGTGAGGAAGCCGACCACGGCGGCCAGCGCGGTCGAGCCGTCGGCCTTCTTCGCGAAACCGATGGCGACGCCTATGCAGAACAGCAGGGGAAGGCCGAACGAACTGTCCAGGAGAGCGCCACCCGCTCCGGCGAACACCTTCGCCACGTCGGCGGGGATGTGGAACCTCTCCTGGGAGTCCGCCTGGCCGAGCCGCAGCAGGATGCCGGCCGCCGGCAGCACGGCGATGGGCAGCTGGAGGCTGCGGCCGACCTTCTGAAGGCCCTGGAACAGGCCGGATCCCCACTTCTTCGTGGGGGCCGCCGCTGGCGAGGTGGCGGTGCTCATAGACTTCCTCCATCGGTGGTGGTCTACACCACTCAGTGGTGTAGACCTGTTTCTAGCACGATGAAGGCGATATAAGGAACCCGTCAAAACTGCAACCGGAGCACTACGCACCGCACCCGCGCCGCACCCGCCCGAACGCCCCCGGCACGGCACGGCGAAGGGCCCCCGGACCGGCGGTCCGAAGGCCCACGACCCTTGCCCGCAAGGCCCTTGTCAGGCCTTGGTGATGTCCTCCCGCTCCTCCTCCGGCTCCCGCCCCGGCGTCTTCAGGTCGAACCGGGTGATCGCGAAGCGGAAGACCACGTAGTAGACGAGGGCGAAGCCCAGGCCGATCGGGACGATCGCCCACGGCCGCGTCGCCAGACCCCAGTTGATGACGTAGTCGATGAGGCCCGCCGAGAAGCTGAAACCGTCGTGCACCCCCAGCCCCCACGTCAGCGCCATCGACGCACCCGTCAGCACCGCGTGGATCGCGTACAGCACCGGCGCCACGAACAGGAACGAGTACTCGATCGGCTCCGTGATGCCCGTCACGAACGACGTCAGCGCCACCGACAGCATCAGACCCCCGACCTCCTTGCGACGGCCCGGCCGCGCGCAGTGCGTGATCGCCAGGGCCGCCGCCGGCAGCGCGAACATCATGATCGGGAAGAAGCCCGAGGTGAACTGCCCCGCGTCCGGGTCGCCCGCCAGGAACATGTTGATGTCACCGTGCACCGTCGTCCCGTCCGGCTTGGTGTACGAACCGAACTGGAACCAGATGGGCACGTTCAGGAACTGGTGCAGACCGATCACCAGCAACGCCCGGTTCGCCACCCCGAAGATGCCCGCACCCCAGGCGTCCAGACCGTCCAGCCAGTCGCTGAAACTCTCCAGCGCGGCACCGATCGGCGGCCAGACCCACAGGCACAACGCCGCGAAACCGATCGCCACGAAGGACATGACGATCGGGACGAGACGCCGCCCGTTGAAGAAGCCCAGCCAGTCCACCAGCTTCGTGCGGTGGAAACGCTGCCAGAAGTAGGCCGTCAGCAGACCGATCACGATGCCGCCGAACACACCCGGATTCTGGTAGGTGAACGCCACCACCGTGCCGTCCTCGGTCCCCTGGCAGCCGATGCCCGGCACGGCCTCCAACCCCTCGCCGCAGTCCTCCGGGAACTGCCGCAGCACGTTGTAGTAGACGAGGAACCCCGCCACCGCCGCCAGCGCCGTCGAACCGTCGGACTTCTTCGCCATCCCGATGGCCACACCGACGCAGAACAGCAGCGGCAGCCCCAGCTGGCCGTCGAGCAGCGCGCCGCCCGCGCCCGCCATCACCTTCGAGACGTCCGTCCAGCCCAGCCCGTCGGCCCCGAACACGTCCGGCTGGCCGAGCCTGTTGAGGATGCCCGCGGCCGGCAGCACCGCGATCGGCAGCTGAAGACTGCGCCCCATCTTCTGCAGCCCCTGGAACAGAGCGTTCCAGCGGGCCCGCCCGGGACCGGCCGTGGTGTCGGCGCTCTCGGCACTCATGGTTTGGCGACCGCCTGTCAGGTGGTGTAGACCAGCTACGGACGATTTCACGGCTGTGCCGTCATCCTTCGGCACCGCCGGCACGATCGCTCGCAAAGATGGGCCAACTGTGGGTTACTGCGACAAAGCGGTCCCGACCGGACCGCACCACGTCAACCAGGCAACCCGGGTGACCCAAGAACTCCAACGGCTTCAGGGACTTCAGGGAGAAGCACATGGCCAGCAAGGCTGAGAAGATCGTCGCCGGGCTCGGCGGCATCGACAACATCGAAGAAGTCGAAGGCTGCATCACCCGCCTGCGCACCGAGGTCATCGACGCGGGCAAGGTCGACGAAGCCGCCCTGAAGGCCGCCGGCGCCCACGGCGTCGTCAAGATGGGCACCGCCATCCAGGTCGTCATCGGCACCGACGCCGACCCCATCGCCGGGGAGATCGAAGACATGATGTGAGTCGTGGCGTCGAACCCGCCGCTCACCCGAAGGGGCCCCACCGCACCCGCGGCAGGGGCCCCTTCCGCGTCTGCCGCTAGGCTCGACGCCATGTCTCGCATCGACGGCCGCACCCCCGAACAACTCCGCCCCGTCACCATCGAACGCGGCTGGAGCAAGCACGCCGAAGGCTCCGTCCTCGTCTCCTTCGGCGACACCAAGGTCCTCTGCACCGCCTCCGTCACCGAAGGCGTCCCCCGCTGGCGCAAGGGCAGCGGCGAGGGCTGGGTCACCGCGGAGTACTCCATGCTGCCCCGCGCCACCAACACCCGCGGCGACCGCGAATCCGTCCGCGGCAGGATCGGCGGCCGCACCCACGAGATCTCCCGCCTCATCGGCCGCTCCCTGCGCGCCGTCATCGACTACAAGGCACTCGGCGAGAACACCATCGTCCTCGACTGCGACGTCCTCCAGGCCGACGGCGGCACCCGCACCGCCGCCATCACCGGCGCCTACGTCGCCCTCGCCGACGCCGTCGGCTGGGCCCAGGGCCGCAAACTGATCAAGGCCGGCCGCCGGCCCCTCACCGGCACCGTCTCCGCCGTCTCCGTCGGCATCGTCGGCGGCGTCCCCCTCCTCGACCTCTGCTACGAGGAGGACGTCCGCGCCGAAACCGACATGAACGTCGTCTGCACCGGCGACGGCCGCTTCGTCGAGGTCCAGGGCACCGCCGAGGCCGAGCCGTTCGCCCGCGACGAACTCAACTCCCTTCTGGACCTGGCCGTTTCGGGCTGCACGGAATTGGCCACCGCGCAGCGCACGGCACTTGATACCGTCCTGCAAAAGTAAAGAGCACGCCAAGCAGTGCCGGACGCGCGGGCAACCCCGCCGTCCGCTCCTGCGTCTTGCGCAGTAGGACGGCCCGCGCACGGCCGTACCCACGGCGGCCCGGACGACGGCCGCCCGTACGGCCCCGCACCGGGGCCGTACCCGCGGCCCCCACCAGGGCCGTACACGACGGGGGCCTCCCGGGGCCTGCACAAGGGGAGGAACACAGCCATGTCCCAGTCCGCCGGCCGCCACCGACACCGCCGCGTCACCATCGCCGCCGCCACCGCGGCCGTCGCGCTCACCCTCGGACTCACGACCACCGGCTGCGACGCCGTGAACAAGGCACTCGACTGCGTCCAGACCGCCGACTCCATCGCCGACAGCGTCACCGACCTCCAGCAGGCCGTGGAGAACGCCGCCGACGACCCGACACAGACCCAGGAGTCCCTCACCTCCATCGAGAACAACCTCGACAAGATAGGTGACAAGACGGACAACGTCGACGTCGACAAGGCGGTCGACGGCCTCCGCGAGGCCGTCACCAACGTCCGCACCGCCATCGAGAACGGCGACAACACCCCCGACCTCGGCCCCGTCACCGACGCGGCGGGCGAACTCACCAAGGTCTGCACGCCGTAGGACCCCGCGGAACCCCGCACGCGAGCCGCGATACTGGGCGCATGACCCGCCTGATCCTCGCCACCCGCAACGCCGGAAAGATCACCGAACTCAGGTCGATCCTCGCCGACGCAGGCCTGCCCCACGACCTCGTCGGCGCGGACGCCTACCCCGACGTCCCCGACGTCAGGGAGACCGGCGTCACCTTCGCCGAGAACGCCCTCCTCAAGGCCCACGCCCTCGCCCGCGCCACCGGCCACCCCGCGATCGCCGACGACTCCGGCCTCTGCGTCGACGTCCTGGGCGGCGCCCCCGGCATCTTCTCGGCCCGCTGGGCCGGCGCCCACGGCGACGACAAGGCCAACCTCGACCTGCTCCTCGCCCAGCTCTCCGACATCGCCGACGCACACCGGGGCGCCCACTTCGCCTGCGCGGCGGCCCTCGCCCTCCCCGACGGCACGGAACGCGTGGTCGAAGGCCGGCTCCGGGGCGTCCTCCGCCACACCCCGGCCGGCACGAACGGGTTCGGCTACGACCCGATCCTCCAGCCGGACGGCGAGACCCGCACCTGCGCGGAACTGACGGCGGAGGAGAAGAACGCGATCAGCCACCGGGGGGAGGCGTTCCGGGGGCTGGTGCCGGTGGTGCGGGAGCTGCTGGGCTGAGACAACACAAAGGCCCCGCACCTTTGAACCGAAGGTGCGGGGCTCGCTCTGTCCGTGGGCCCGGTGGGACTCGAACCCACGACACACCGGACCTAAACCGGCGCCCTCTGGCCAGCTGGGGTACGGGCCCAGGTCGCTCACTCTACTGTGCCTGCCCGGGCGCCGGGAAAGCGACGTCCGCCCGGCGGCGGTTCGAGAAACTGCTTGTCTGGCTGTGGCAGGAAGGGCACAGATACCTCAGGTTCTGCCGCCTGTTGTCCAGTCGGTCGCCGTTGACGTGATCGATCTCCAGCACGAGATTGTGGTCCTGCCATGTGTCTCCGAGTCCGCATTCAGCGCAGACATGCGGTACCGCGAGATCGTCGAGGGCTCGCCTGAGCAGCATTGTCTTGGTGCGCGGGCTCCCTGGAGGGAGAAGCACCAGGATTTCGGCCGCAGATCTCCGGTTCGGGGAACGAGTGCCACGGAAGTGGCCCTGACCTGTGAAGTGCGCGGTCGACAGGCCGTGGAACTCGATGCCGCGCTTCACGAGCGCCCGGGCCGCACTGTTGTCCCTCCGGCCGAGGGCGGCCAGAACGCCGGCCAGACTCGTCGCGGCCTCGACCGCGGGTGCCAGTTCGTCGCGGCGAGGGACGCCGGGGCCGTACCTGCGGCCTCCGGTGAAGTGCGAGGTGTCGATCCCGAACTTGTCCAGCTGCTTCCTGATGTGGCCGTACGGGCTGTCGCACGGAGGAAAGCCCATGTACTCCAGCATCTCCTTGATGCTGTATGAACGGGCGGCTGCTTCTCGGAGGAGACTCTCCGGGTAGCTGCGCCGCTCACGTTGCGGCAGGGGTTCCTCCCGGAAGTGGGAGGTGTCGATACCGTAGTGCCGAAGGCGCTGGTTCAGATAGCGGCGCGGGCCGCTACCCAGGGGCATGCCCAGTTCGCGCATCAGGTCGGCGGTGCTCGTGGCCCTGGCGGCAGCCCGGGTCAGCACGGCGCACGTGAACTCCGGTCTGCTCATGCGGTCCTCCTCGGCTTGCGCCCGCGGTAGGTGTCCGTCACCGCATGGCAGTTGGGACAGAGGAGTCGCAGATTCTCCGGCCGGTTGTCCCACCAGTCGCCGTTGATGTGGTCGACCTCCAACCGAAGGGGCTTGTTGTTCCATTCGGGACCCGTGCCACACATCGTGCAGACATCCTCGATGCCGCTTCGCAGCAGTTGGTGTCGAAGGCGGCTGCCGGGGATTCTGCCGTCGCCCTGTGAGCCTAGGGTGAGCGGATTGCCGCGCGAGCCCTTCGGTCCTCCTCGCCGCACGGTGAAGTGGGACGTGTCGATGCCGAGACTCGCGATACGGCGGCTGATGTGGGTGTGGTTGCCGCCCACGGGGTTGATGCCCAGGCGGCGAACCACTTCTTTGATGCTGCTGGATGCGGCCACTACCTCTCGCAGCAGTGCCTCACTGTGACGTGCCCACCGTGTGGGGAAATGGGAGACGTCGACACCTGCGTCCGCCATCTTCTGGCGCAGATAGCGTCTGCTGCCCGCTGTCGGCGTTCCTCCACACCATCGCACGGCGTCGTCCCAGCTTGTCGTCGCACGAGCTGCCTCTTGGAGCAACTCACGGGTGTACCTCGCGGCCACCGAAACCCCCTCCGTCCCCGACCACCCGTTCGTGGTCTCGTACGGAGTAACGAACCGTTTATCGGACAGTCACGGACGGGAAGGGGGGGGCGGCCCGCGCCGGGGTTGCGGTGCGGGCCGCCAGAGGGTCGGGGGAGGGGGGACTCAGATGCCCAGGTCCTTGATGATCTTGGCTACGTGACCGGTCGCCCGGACGTTGTAGAAGGCGTGCTCGACCTTGCCGTCCTCGTCGACGACGATCGTCGAGCGGATGACGCCCAGGTACGTCTTGCCGTAGTTCTTCTTCTCGCCGAAGGCGCCGTAGGCGTCGAGGGTCTTCTTGTCGGGGTCGGCCAGAAGAGTGACCTTGAGGGACTCCTTCTCGCGGAACTTCCCCAGCTTCTCGGGGGTGTCGGGGGAGATGCCGATGACGTCGTACCCGGCGCCGGCGAGGAGGTCGAGGTTGTCGGTGAAGTCGCAGGCCTGCTTCGTGCAGCCGGGGGTCAGGGCGGCCGGGTAGAAGTAGACGATGACCTTGCGGCCCTTGTGGTCCGACAGGGACACCTCGTTGCCGTCGGCGTCGGGGAGGGTGAAGGCGGGGGCCACGTCCCCGGGCTGGAGTCGCTCGCTCATCGGGCCAGCGTAACCGGGGGTCCTGACAGTGCGGGCGCGCGGGGAACTGACAGACTGTCCAGAACACGTAGGAAACGTCGGCTCACTTCGGAGGCCCCACCGTGGCGGACACGTCGGACACCAGAACCCCGGCGCAGATCGAGGCGGACATCAGGCGCCGTCGAGACACGCTGGCTGAGACGCTCGACGAGATCGGGGTGCGGGTGCATCCGAAGACGATCGTCGGCGATGCCAAGGCGAAGGTCGCGGCCAATGTCGATCACACCCTCGGGAGGGCCTATGTGCAGGTCAACCGGGTGGTGAGCGATGTGCGGGCGCAGTTCGTGGACGAGGAGGGCGCGCCGCGTCTGGAGCGGGTGGTGCCGGTGGCCCTCGTGGTGGTCGGGGTCGTGGGGCTGCTCGCGTTCAGCTCGCGGCGTCGCAAGGGCTGACCCGGAGGCGTCGCTGCCGTGCGGAGACAGGTAGGTTCGTGGCGTGAGCGGTAACAGAAGCGAGCACAGCAGCCACGACGACAAGCTCCCCATCCGGATGCTGCACGACCGGGTCCTGGTGCGCCAGGAGGCCGGTGAGGGCGAGCGGCGTTCCGGCGGCGGGATCCTGATCCCGGCGACGGCGGCCGTGGGCCGTCGGCTGGCGTGGGCGGAGGTCGTGGCGGTGGGCCAGAACGTGCGGACCGTGGAGCCGGGCGACCGGGTGCTGTACGACCCGGAGGACCGGGCCGAGGTGGAGGTGCGGGGCGTCGCGTACGTGCTGATGCGCGAGCGTGATCTGCACGCGGTGGCCGCGGACCGGTTCGAGGGGTCGGAGGACTCGACGGGCCTGTACCTCTGATGCCTGTGAAGTAGTGGCCAGTAGTGGCCGAGAAGGGCTGGTGACCATGGTCACCAGCCCTTCTCTGTGTGTTTTGCTAGCGTGGAGGGAGCCCGACGAGACGCGCCGTACCGGGATGGACCAAGGCAAAGACGACGCACTGTTCTGTTGAGTGTTCGTTCCTCGGAGGTGCTGTCATGGCCTGGGTCCTGCTGGTCGTCGCCGGTCTGCTGGAGGTGGGCTGGTCGGTCGGGATGAAGTACACCGACGGGTTCACGCGGCTGGTGCCGAGCCTTTTCACCGGTGCGGGGATCGTCGCCAGCATGCTGCTGCTGTCGTACGCCGCCCGTTCGCTGCCGATCGGGACCGCGTACGGCGTGTGGGTGGGGATCGGGGCGGCGGGGGCGGCGGTGTTCGGCATGGTGGTGCTGGGGGAGCCGGCGACCGCCGCCCGGATCTTCTTCGTGTGTCTGCTGCTGGTCGCCGTGGTGGGGCTGAAGGCGACCTCGGGACACTAGCTTGATCTTTAACCTGTGCGGCGTGGGCGCGGAGTGGTCGACTTCTTGGCCCGGGACGTAGTGGTGCCCGTCTTGCGGGGTGTGTGGAC
>NZ_JBIVKQ010000025.1:0-140018 GCF_044750845.1 Streptomyces sp. NPDC088766
GTACGACACCACCGCGCCCCAGGCGCCACACCCCCGGCGCTACACCGCCACGAACACCGCCGTCAACAACACCACCCCCGACCCCCCCCCCCCCCCCCCCCCGCCCCCCCCCCCCCCCCCCCCCCCCCCCCCCCCCCCCCCCCCCCGCCCCCCCCCCCCCCCCCCCCCCCCCGCCCCCCCCCCCCCCCCCCCCGCCCCCCCCCCGGGCGGGCCCCCGCCCCCCCCCCCCCCCCCCCTCTGTCGCGTGTACGTCGGTCAGCTCTTGCGCCGGCCTATCAGGTGCGGCTTGGCCTCCAGGCCGTCCAGCCCGTGCCACGCCAGGTTCACCAGGTGCGCCGCCACCTCCGCCTTCTTCGGCCGCCGCACGTCCAGCCACCACTGGCCGGTCAGCGCGACCATCCCCACCAGCGCCTGCGCGTACAGCGGCGCCAGCTTCGGATCGAAGCCACGGCTCTTGAACTCCCGGCCCAGGATGTCCTCCACCTGGGTGGCGATGTCCGAGATGAGAGAGGCGAACGAGCCGGTGGACTGCGGGATCGGGGAGTCCCGCACGAGAATGCGGAACCCGTCCGTGTACTCCTCGATGTAGTCCAGCAGGGCGAACGCCGCCTGCTCGCACAGCTCCCGCGGATGACCGGCCGTGAGCGAACCCGTCACCATGTCCAGCAGCCGCCGCATCTCACGGTCGACCACCACCGCGTACAGCCCCTCCTTGCCGCCGAAGTGCTCGTACACCACCGGCTTGGACACCCCGGCCTTCGCCGCGATCTCCTCCACCGACGTGCCCTCGAAGCCCTTCGCCGCGAAGAGGGTGCGACCGATCTCCAGCAACTGCTGACGGCGCTCCGCACCGGTCATCCGGGTGCGACGCACTCGCCGCGGCTTCTCATTGCTCGGGGTGCTGCTGGAGTCGGTCGCCACGGCGTCCATCATGCCGCTTCGGCGGCCGCCTTCCGGCGCCGGGAGCCGTCCCCGCCCGTGTTCCGGCGTGAATCGATACGCGAGCGTGACGGCCAGCGCACGTCGTACGCCCAGCCGAGCATCTCGAACCAGCGGATGAACCGCGCCGAGGAGTCCAGCTGGCCCCGCATCACACCGTGCCGCGCCGACGTGGGATCGGCGTGGTGCAGGTTGTGCCACGACTCCCCGCAGGACAGCACCGCCAGCCACCACACGTTGCCGGACCGGTCACGCGACCTGAACGGCCGCTTGCCCACCGCGTGACAGATCGAGTTGATCGACCAGGTGACGTGGTGCAGCAGCGCCACCCGCACGAGCGAACCCCAGAAGAACCCGGTGAACGCGCCCCACCAGGACATCGTCACCAGCCCGCCGATCACCGCCGGCAGCGCCAGCGAGAGCACCGTCCACAGCACGAACTGCCGCGAGATCGCCCGCAGCGCGGGGTCCTTGACCAGATCCGGCGCGTACTTGTCCTGCGGCGTCTGCTCCTCGTCGAACATCCAGGCGATGTGCGCCCACCACAGGCCCTTCATCAGCGCCGGCAGCGTCTCTCCGAAACGCCACGGCGAATGCGGGTCGCCCTCCGCGTCCGAGAACTTGTGGTGCCTGCGGTGGTCCGCCACCCAGCGCACCAGCGGCCCCTCGACCGCCATCGACCCCATGACCGCCAGCGCGATCCTCAGGGGCCGCTTCGCCTTGAAGGAACCATGCGTGAAGTACCGGTGGAAACCGATGGTGATGCCGTGGCACCCGAGGTAGTAGAAGAAGACCAGCAGCCCCAGGTCCAGCCAGCTCACCCCCCAGCCCCAGGCCAGCGGCACCGCCGCCAGCAGGGCCAGGAACGGCACGACGATGAAGACCAGCAGCGCGACCTGCTCGACCGAACGCTTCTGCTCACCGCCCAGAGTGGCGGACGTCGTGGGGGAGACGTGGGGGGAGGGGGTGCCGGAGCCGTCGGGCGCCGGTGAAGGGTCTTCGATCACATCGGAGCTTGAGGTCATGCGCGTCCCCTGTGGGGTCGTGGGTCGAGATGAGGTGCCGGGCCCGAAGGACCGCACCACACTTCCTACGGTTCCGTAACCTACGGTGACGTAAGTATGGCAGTGCGGCACCCGGCGACAAGAGCCCGCCAGCCCGCGCGTCCCCACGGACACCTATCCTTGGATCGGTCGGACAGCGCGGTCCGCTCTGTTTTCTTCCCGGACGACAGACCCGTAAGCGGCCCCGCCGCCGGGTCCGACGGCCGAGTTCCCTCCCGGACGAGCTTCAACACTGCAAGGAGCCGCACCTGTGAGCAGTGCCGACGACCAGACGACAACCAGCCCCGAGCTGCGCGCCGACATCCGCCGACTGGGTGACCTCCTCGGTGAGACCCTCGTCCGGCAGGAGGGCCCCGAGCTCCTCGACCTGGTCGAAAAGGTCCGCCGCCTCACCCGCGAGGACGGCGAGACAGCCGCCGAACTGCTGCGCGGCACAGAACTGGAGACCGCGGCCAAGCTGGTCCGCGCCTTCTCCACCTACTTCCACCTCGCCAACGTCACCGAGCAGGTCCACCGCGGCCGCGAACTGCGCGCCAAGCGCGCCGCCGAGGGCGGCCTCCTCGCCCGCACCGCCGACCGCCTCAAGGACGCCGACCCCGAGCACGTCCGCGAGACGGTCCGCAACCTCAACGTCCGCCCCGTCTTCACGGCGCACCCCACCGAAGCCGCGCGCCGGTCGGTCCTCAACAAGCTCCGGCGCATCGCCGCGCTCCTGGAGACCCCCGTCATCGAGGCCGACCGCCGCCGCCACGACACCCGCCTCGCCGAGAACATCGACCTCGTCTGGCAGACCGACGAACTCCGCGTCGTCCGCCCCGAACCCGCCGACGAGGCCCGCAACGCCATCTACTACCTCGACGAACTCCACGCCGGAGCCGTCGGCGACGTCCTCGAGGACCTCACCGCCGAACTCGAACGCGTCGGCGTCACCGTCCCCGCCGCAACCCGCCCCCTCACCTTCGGCACCTGGATCGGCGGCGACCGCGACGGCAACCCCAACGTCACCCCCCAGGTCACCTGGGACGTCCTCATCCTCCAGCACGAACACGGCATCAACGATGCCCTGGAGATGATCGACGAACTCCGCGGCTTCCTCTCCAACTCCATCCGCTACACCGGAGCCACCGAGGAACTCCTCACCTCCCTCAAGGCCGACCTCGAGCGCCTGCCCGAGATCAGCCCCCGCTACAAGCGCCTCAACGCCGAGGAGCCCTACCGGCTCAAGGCCACCTGCATCCGGCAGAAGCTGGAGAACACCAAGCAGCGCCTCGCCAAGGGCACCCCGCACGAGCCCGGCCGCGACTACCTCGGCACCAGCGAGCTGATCGGCGACCTCACCCTCATCCAGACCTCCCTGCGCGAGTACCGCGGCGGCCTCATCGCCGACGGCCGCATGAACCGCACCATCCGCACCCTGGCCGCCTTCGGCCTCCAGCTCGCCACCATGGACGTCCGCGAACACGCCGACGCCCACCACCACGCCCTCGGCCAGCTCTTCGACCGGCTCGGCGAGGAGTCCTGGCGCTACTCCGACATGCCCCGCGACTACCGCGCCAAGCTCCTCGCCAAGGAACTCCGCTCCCGACGGCCCCTCGCCCCCACCCCGGCACCCGTCGACGCCGCCGGCGAGAAGACCCTCGGCGTCTTCCTCACCGTCAAGCGCGCCCTGGAGGTCTTCGGACCCGAGGTCATCGAGTCGTACATCATCTCCATGTGCCAGGGCGCCGACGACGTCTTCGCCGCCGCCGTCCTCGCCCGCGAGGCCGGCCTCATCGACCTGCACGCCGGCTGGGCCAAGATCGGCATCGTGCCCCTCCTGGAGACCACCGACGAACTCAAGGCCGCCGACACCATCCTCGAGGACATGCTCTCCGACCCGTCGTACCGCCGCCTGGTGGCACTGCGCGGAGACGTCCAGGAGGTCATGCTCGGCTACTCCGACTCCTCCAAGTTCGGCGGCATCACCACCAGCCAGTGGGAGATCCACCGCGCCCAGCGACGCCTGCGCGACGTCGCCCACCGCTACGGCGTCCGCCTGCGCCTCTTCCACGGCCGCGGCGGCACCGTCGGCCGCGGCGGCGGCCCCTCCCACGACGCCATCCTCGCCCAGCCCTGGGGCACCCTCGAAGGCGAGATCAAGGTCACCGAACAGGGCGAGGTCATCTCCGACAAGTACCTCATCCCCTCACTGGCCCGCGAGAACCTGGAACTGACGGTCGCCGCCACCCTCCAGGCCTCCGCCCTGCACACCGCGCCCCGCCAGTCCGACGAGGCACTCGCCCGCTGGGACGCCGCCATGGACGTCGTCAGCGACGCCGCCCACGCCGCCTACCGCGCCCTCGTCGAGGACCCCGACCTGCCGACGTACTTCCTCGCGTCGACGCCGGTGGACCAGCTCGCCGACCTGCACCTGGGCTCCCGGCCCTCCCGCCGCCCCGGCTCCGGCGTCTCGCTCGACGGCCTGCGCGCCATCCCCTGGGTCTTCGGCTGGACCCAGTCCCGCCAGATCGTCCCCGGCTGGTACGGCGTCGGCTCCGGCCTCAAGGCCCTGCGCGAGGCCGGCCTCGACACCGTCCTCGACGAGATGCACAGCCAGTGGCACTTCTTCCGCAACTTCATCTCCAACGTCGAGATGACCCTCGCCAAGACCGACCTGCGCATCGCCCAGCACTACGTCGACACCCTCGTCCCCGACGACCTGCGCCACGTCTTCGACACGATCAAGGCCGAACACGCCCTCACCGTCGCCGAAGTCCTCAAGATCACCGGCGAGAAGGAACTGCTCGACGCCACCCCCGTCCTCAAGCAGACCTTCGCCATCCGCGACGCCTACCTGGACCCCATCTCCTACCTCCAGGTCACCCTGCTCAAGCGCCAGCGTGACGCCGCGGCCGCCGGCCAGGAACCCGACCCCCTCCTCTCCCGCGCCCTCCTCCTCACCGTCAACGGCGTCGCCGCCGGCCTGCGCAACACCGGCTGACCCGCACCACCCCGCACACACGCGAAGGGCGCCCCCGGAAAGATCCGGAGGCGCCCTTCGCCCGTCGTACGACACCACCGCGCCCCAGGCGCCACACCCCCGGCGCTACACCGCCACGAACACCGCCGTCAACAACACCACCCCCGACCCCGCCAGCACCCACCCGAGCCGCCCCCGCCCCAGACCACCCGCCACCACCACCGACGCCAACAGCAACGCACCACCCATCGGCACCCACGCGTACAGCACCCCCGCAGGACCGGACCGCACCACCTCGTCACCACCGCCCGGCCTGATCACCACCGTGTACGTCCGCCCCACGCGCACCGCCACCGTCCGCTCGATCACCACCCGCGCCCGCGCCAACGACCCCGGCGACAACGGCGCGTACGGCCCCCAGCAACTGTCCCCCCCACAGCGCACCACCACGATCGTGCCCTGCTCCCGGCCCTTCGTCAGCATCACGTGCTGCGCCGTCCCCCAGGACCCCCACACCCCCGCCACCAGGATCAGCGCCGCCACCACCCACATCGCCGCCAGCCGCCCGAACCGCAACACGACGGCCGACGCCCGACGAGAGGAACCCCGGCTGACGGGACCCCGGCGCGCGGAACGCCGACGAGCAGGACGCCGGTGCGACGTGGCGACAGTGGCAGGCATGGCCGGGATCATTGGCCATGCCTCAACGGCCCGTCAACCTCGACGAGCGACACGTCGCGACTTGTCCACACCTGTCCACGCCCCCGCCCCCCGGCTCAGGAGTTGTACGTCCCCTGCGCCCGCTCCAGCCCCTCGATCACCAGACACTCCACCGCGTCCGCCGCCCGGTCCACGAACCAGTCCAGCTCCTTGCGCTCCGCCCCCGAGAAGTCCTTCAGCACGAAGTCCGCCACCTGCATCCGCCCCGGCGGCCGCCCGATCCCGAACCGCACCCGGTGATAGTCCGCCCCGAACGCCTTCGTCATCGACTTCAGACCGTTGTGCCCGTTGTCCCCGCCCCCCAGCTTCAGCCGCAACATCCCGTAATCGACGTCCAGCTCGTCATGAACCGCCACCACCTGCGCCACCGGCACCTTGTAGAACTCCCGCAAGGCGTTCACCGGACCGCCCGACAGATTCATGTACGACATCGGCTTCGCCAGCACCACCCGCCGGTTGGCCGGCCCCGGCGGACCGATCCGCCCCTCCACGACCTGCGCCTGCGCCCGCCCCGCCCGCTTGAACCTGCCCCCGATCCGCCCGGCCAGCAGATCGGCCACCATGAACCCCACGTTGTGCCGGTTCATCGCGTACTCCGGACCCGGATTGCCCAGCCCCACGATCAGCCAGGGCGCATTGGCGTCGGTCGTCACGTCCATGTCTCCTCGATACGCGCCAGCCGCTGCCCCCGAAGGGAACAGCGGCTGACGAACAAACGACGACGGTGAGGATCAGGCCTCCGCGGAAGCCTCTTCGCCCTCACCCTCACCCTCGGCCGGCTCCTCCGCCTGCGCGGCCAGCACCTGCAGCACGACGGTCTCACCGTCGACGCCCAGCTTCGTGCCCGACGGCAGCGGGATGTCCTTCGCCAGGATCGAGTCACCGGCCGCCAGACCCTCGACGGAGACCGTCACCGACTCCGGGATGTGCGTGGCCTCGGCCTCGACCGGCAGCGCGTTCAGAACGTGCTCCAGCAGGTTGCCACCCGGAGCCAGCTCACCCTCGGTGTGCACCGGGATCTCGACCGACACGGTCTCGCCACGCTGGACCAGCTGAAGGTCCACGTGCTCCAGGAAACCCTTGATCGGGTCACGCTGCACCGACTTCGGGATCGCCAGCTCGTTCGTCTTGCCGTCGATGTCCAGAGCGATCAGGACGTTCGGCGTACGCAGCGCGAGCAGCAGCTCGTGACCCGGCAGCGTCAGGTGGATCGGGTCCGAACCGTGGCCGTACAGCACACCGGGAACCTTGCTGTCACGACGGATACGGCGAGCCGCACCCTTGCCGAACTCGGTACGGGACTCAGCGGTGATCTTTACCTCGGACATGACACTCACTCCTCGTAGAAACAGCGACGGCGAAAAGGTCACCCGGCCACGAACGGCCTGCTACGAAGAGCGCGTCGATAACGGACCGCCGTACACACGCATCACACGCGTACGGCCTCCCTCGCCGAGCAACTCGCGCAGTCTACTCGGCGGGGGAGGCCGCAGAAAAATCGATCAACCCGGCAGAAGCGGGCCCACCGCCTACTGCTCGTCGAACAGGCTCGTCACCGAACCGTCCTCGAACACCTCACGCACCGCGTTCGCGATCGTCGGCGCGATCGACAGCACCGTGATCTTGTCCACTTCCAGCTCACCCGGCGTCGGCAACGTGTTCGTGAACACGAACTCACTCACCTTCGAGTTCTTCAACCGGTCCGCCGCCGGACCCGACAGCACACCGTGCGTCGCCGTCACGATGACGTCCTCCGCACCATGCGCGAACAACGCGTCCGCCGCCGCACAGATCGTGCCACCGGTGTCGATCATGTCGTCGACCAGGACACACACCCGGCCCTTGACCTCACCGACCACCTCGTGCACCGTCACCTGGTTCGCCACGTCCTTGTCACGCCGCTTGTGCACGATCGCCAACGGCGCACCCAGACGGTCGCACCAACGGTCCGCCACCCGGACCCGACCCGCGTCCGGCGACACCACCGTCAGCTTCGAACGGTCCACCTTGCTGCCCACGTAGTCCGCCAACAGCGGCAACGCGAACAGGTGATCCACCGGACCGTCGAAGAAACCCTGGATCTGATCCGTGTGCAGATCCACCGTGAGGATCCGGTCCGCACCCGCCGTCTTCATCAGATCCGCGATCAGCCGCGCCGAGATCGGCTCACGGCCACGGTGCTTCTTGTCCTGCCGCGCATAACCGTAGAACGGCACGATCACCGTGATCGAACGCGCCGACGCACGCTTCAACGCGTCGATCATGATCAACTGCTCCATGATCCACTTGTTGATCGGAGCCGTGTGGCTCTGGATCAGGAAGCAGTCCGCACCACGCGCCGACTCCTCGTAACGGACATAGATCTCACCATTGGCGAAGTCGAAGGCCTTCGTCGGGACGACCCCGACACCCAGCTGGTGGGCGACCTCCTCGGCAAGCTCGGGGTGGGCGCGGCCGGAGAAGAACATCATCTTCTTCTCGCCGGTCGTCTTGATCCCGGTCACAGCACTGTCTCCTCAGAGGTGTCTCAGCCGACTGTCCCAAAACCTCGCCGCTGGGCGCGACAGGGCCGTCTCAGCTGGTGGGGGTGCGGATGTGCACTTATCACGGTACGCCGTCCACGACGCACTCGTTTCCGGTCAGTTCTCGCCGTCGCCCTCCCGGGAAGCCGCCTCGGCAGCCTTCGCCGCCGCGCTCCCCGGACGCTTACGAGCCACCCAACCCTCGATATTCCGCTGCTGACCACGGGCCACGGCCAGCGAACCGGGCGGCACATCCTTCGTGATCACGGACCCGGCAGCGGTGTACGCGCCGTCCCCGACCGTGACAGGAGCCACAAACATGTTGTCCGAACCCGTCCTGCAATGCGACCCGACGACGGTGTGATGCTTGTCCCGCCCGTCGTAGTTCACGAACACACTGGCCGCACCGATGTTCGTGAACTCCCCGATCGTCGCATCCCCCACGTACGACAGATGCGGCACCTTCGTACCCTCGCCGATCACGGCGTTCTTCGTCTCCACGTACGTACCGATCTTCGACCTCACACCCAGCCGCGTACCCGGCCGCAGATACGCGTACGGCCCCACCGTCGCCTCCGGACCCACCTCCGCCCCGTCCGCCACCGTGTTGTCCACCCGCGCCCCCGCACCGACCACCGTGTCCTTCAGCCGGCAGTTCGGACCCACCTCCGCACCCTCACCCACACGCGTCGCACCCAACAACTGCGTCCCCGGCAACACCACCGCGTCCTGCCCGAACGTCACCGTCACATCCACCCACGTCGACGCCGGATCCACCACCGTCACCCCCGCCAGCATCGCCGCCGTCAGCAACCGGTCATTCAGAATCCGACGCGCCTCCGCCAACTGCACCCGGTTGTTGATCCCCGCGATCTCCCGATGATCACCGGCCACGGACGCACCCACACGGTGACCGGCCTCCCGCAGGATCCCCAGCACATCCGTCAAGTACTCCTCACCCTGACTGTTGTCCGTACGAACCTGCTTCAACGCCCCCGCCAACAACTGCCCGTCGAACGCGAACACACCCGAATTGATCTCCCGGACCGCCCGCTGCGCCTCCGACGCGTCCTTGTGCTCCACGATCCCCGTGACCGCACCCGACACCTCGTCCCGCACGATCCGCCCGTACCCGGTCGCGTCCGGCACCTCCGCCGTCAGCACCGTCACCGCGTTCCCGTCCGCGTGATGCGTGGCCGCCAGCTGCGCGAGCGTCGCACCGGTCAACAGCGGAGTGTCACCACAGACCACCACC
The DNA here is from genome assembly GCF_044750845.1 of Streptomyces sp. NPDC088766. Classification (NCBI taxonomy): domain Bacteria; kingdom Bacillati; phylum Actinomycetota; class Actinomycetes; order Kitasatosporales; family Streptomycetaceae; genus Streptomyces; species Streptomyces sp. NPDC088766. The sequence continues at coordinate 9,460 of NZ_JBIVKQ010000025.1, forward strand.
ACGGTCCCGTCCACCGCCCCACCGAGCTGCTCCAGACCCATCCGCACGGCGTGCCCGGTGCCGTTCTGCTCCTCCTGCACCGCGGTCCGTACGGCCGGGTCGATCGCGGCGAGATGAGCGGTGACCTTCTCGCGCGCGTGACCGACGACGACGACCAGGTTCTCGGGGTCCAGCTCACGGGAGGCGGCCAGTACGTGCCCCACGAGACTGCGGCCGCAGATCTCGTGCAGGACCTTCGGTACGGCCGACTTCATACGGGTGCCCTCACCCGCTGCGAGAACGACGACGGCTGCCGGGCGGATGGCGCTCACGGAGTTGCCCTTCGGCTGTGGAGAGGTGGGACATCCGAAGGATACCGGGGCGTTTCTTGGCGGACATGAGAGTGGGCCCTGACAGTGCTGTCAGGGCCCACAGGGGCTCCCGGGGAAGGAATCGAACCCTCATTCAAGAGACCAAAACTCTTTGTCCTACCATTAGACGACCCGGGATGGTTTGCTCGCTATGTCCGATTTTTTGGATCGGTAGCGAGTGCAGCCCCTACTATGCCGTACCACCAGCCTTCCACGCGACGATGCAGGTCGGCACTTTTGAGGACGGCGACTCGGAGGCAACCGTGGTAGGTGTCGCCGGTGTTGGTTCGGTTCGTCTTGGGGTTGTGCTTCTTGAGGCTCGTCTTCAGTAGGTCGCCGACATCGATGCCGAGCCGCTGCGCCCAGTAGGCCTCGGCTTCCGGAACGTCCGCCGACTCGTGAATGGCGACGGAGAACCGTCGGCGCTCCGGTTCCACGCCGAGCAGGTCGAGCCAGGACAGGAAAACCTGGACCATGTCGGGGTCGCTGTTCACGAAGATGACCCGACGGTTCGAGCCGGGCTTGGCCTTCGCCCCCTCGGACCAGTAGAGCCCGACACCCACGAGGAAGAGTTCGCGGGATGTCATCGGGCCGATCTCGGCGCACGCCTGGGCCGTCAACGCTTCCTGCGCCACAGTGCGGTTCTCGACCGCACGCTGTGCTCCGCGTCGTGCTGCGGAGGTGTCGGTGGAGCGTGGGCGTTCCGGCGAGGGCAGATCCCGCACCCACAGCGAGACCGAACTCTTGGAGCAGCCCAGCTCCGCCTGGATCTGGTTGTACGTCCAGCCCTGCTGCCGCAGCTCCCGCGCCTTCTCGCGCAGGTCGTCCTTCGCCCGGGGGCGTTTCGTCCACTCCGGAGGAGGTTCCCCTTCGACCAGTCGCTGGAGGGTCTCCTTGTTGTGAACCTGAAGCTCGTCCCGGATCTGCCGAAGACTGTAGCCCGCCCGTCGCAGCGCGACGGCTCGTTCCCGTAGGCCCTCGAAGTCCGCGTACTTGCCGAGTGAAGGTGTCATAGGCATACCGTCCGGCCGGAACGTGAGGTTCCGGGCTCGAACAGGGCTCATTCAGCAGTTCGAGGTATACCGGGGGGTTTCGATGCTGTTCGGTTGTGGGGTGTGGTGGGGAGGAGTCGGTGAAAGTCGCCGGAAAAGGCGGGGCGGGCGCCCGTAGGGTGGAGGTATGACCACGACGGGGGAAGAGCACGCCTCGGCTCGGGGAGGGCCTTGGTGGTGGAGCAGGCGCCGCAGTGCGGTGTTCGACTGGAGTCTTGCGGTGGTGTCCGCCGCGGAGTGCGCGGTGGAGGGGTATCCGTTCGCGCGGGACGCGGGTGTGCCGCCGGCGGCGGGGGTGGTGTTCGGGCTGCTCGCGGGGTCGGTGCTGCTGGTGCGGCGGAAGTGGCCGATCGCGGTGGTGCTGGTGGCGATCGCCATCACGCCGGCGCAGATGGGCTTCCTGATGGGGATCGTCGGGCTGTACACGCTGGCCGCGTCCGAGCTGCCGCGGCGGATCATCGCCTCGTTGGCGGGGATGCAGCTGGTGGGGACGTTGATCGTGACGTTCGTGCGGGTGGGGCAGAGCATGGACCAGGGGCGTCTGACGATCGGTGACTGGTTCATTCCGTTCGCCGCGATCACGACGTCGCTGGGGCTGACCGCTCCGCCGTTGCTGCTGGGGCTGTACGTGGGGGCGCGGCGGCGGTTGATGGAGAGTCTGCGGGAGCGGGCGGACAGTCTGGAGCGGGAGTTGCAGTTGCTGGCCGAGCGGGCCGAGGAGCGGGCGGAGTGGGCGCGGGGTGAGGAGCGGACGCGGATCGCGCGGGAGATGCACGACGTGGTGGCGCATCGGGTGAGTCTGATGGTGGTGCATGCGGCGGCGTTGCAGGCGGTGGCGCGGAAGGATCCGGAGAAGGCGGTGCGGAACGCGGCGCTGGTGGGGGACATGGGGCGGCAGGCGTTGACCGAGTTGCGGGAGATGCTCGGGGTGTTGCGCAGTGGTGAGGGTGCGGGGGCGCGGGGTGCGGTGGTGCCGTCGGCGGCGGTGGGGGTGGCCGCGGTGGCTGTCGCCCCGGGGGTGGTGGAGGAGGGGGAGGGGCCGTGTCTGTCGGAGTTGGACGAGTTGGTGGGGCAGTCGGCGGCTGCGGGGATGGTGGTGGATCTGTCGGTGGAGGGTGAGGTGCGGGGGTATGCGCGGGCGGTCGAGCAGACGGCGTACCGGGTGGTGCAGGAGGCGTTGACGAACGTGCACAAGCATGCGGCGGGTGCGAAGACGTATGTGCGGTTGGCGCATCGGGTGGCGGAGATCGCGATGCAGGTGGAGAACGAGCCGCCGCCGGAGGTGGGGTCGGCGTCGTCGGCGCGGTTGCCGTCGGGTGGCAACGGGTTGGTGGGGATGCGGGAGCGGGTGGTGGCGTTGGGTGGGGTGTTCGTGTCGGGGCCGACGGAGGCGGGGGGTTTTCGGGTGTCGGCGGTGATTCCGGCGGTGTAGGGGGTGTGGGGGTGAGGTGGGGGGTGGGGTCTGTGGGGGTCAGCCGGCGGTGAGGCGGACGGGTTCGATGCCGGAGACGAGGGTGCCGAGGGCCTGGTCGATGTCGGGGCCGAGGTACCAGTCGCCGGTGTGGTCGAGGGCGTAGACGCGGCCTTCGGCGTCGATGGCGAGGAGGGAGTGGCTGTCGGTCTCGGCGCCGAGGGGGCTGACGTCGGTGTCGAGGGCGCGGCCGAGGTCGGCGAGGGTGCGGGCGAGGTGGAGGCCGTGGAGGGGGTCGAGGTGGAGGGTGGCGGGGGCGATCTGGCGGCCGGGTCCGGTGGGGGTGATGTGGAGGCCGCCGAATTCGGCCCAGGCTTCGACGGCGGCGGGGAAGACGGCGTGGCGGTGGCCGGCGGGTGAGGTGTGTTCGCGCAGGGTGTCGGCCCAGATCTCGGCTTGTTTGATGTCCCAGCGTCCGGGTTGCCAGCCGGCGGCGCGCAGGGCGGCGTCGACGGGTACGGGGAAGCGCGATGGGGGTCCCCCCGGTCGAGCGGAGTCGAGGCTGGGGGAGGTGCGGTCGGGGTGCATCTGCCCTTCGTTCGTCGGGGTCATGGGGCGGCGTGGGGCCGTCGTGCGGTGGTTCGTGGGGGGTGGGGGTGTGGGGGTCAGCTGTTGTCGGTCGTGGGGTCGACGATGCGGACGCCGAAGTGGGCGCTGAGGGCGGTGCAGGCGCGGCAGGGGGTGGCGAAGCTGCCGTGGAGGGGGTCGCCGTCCTCGCGGATGCGTCGGGCGGTGAGTTTGGCCTGTTTGAGGGCTTTGCGGGCTTCGCCGTTGGTCATGGGTCTGCGGGCGGCGCGTTTGCTGCGGGTGGCGTCGGTGGTGGTGATGTGGCGGGAGATGAGGAGTGCTTCGGCGCAGCGGCCGGTGTAGCGGTCGCGGCGGTCGCTGGGGAGGGTGTCGAGGAACTCCTGGACGAGGGGGTGCAGGGTGGGGGGCTGGTCGCCGCGGGCGGCGGTGCTGGTGAGGGTGGCGCCGCGGACGGAGAGGGCGGCGGCGATGGTGGGGAGTATGCCGTCGCGGCGGTGGCGGAGGGCGGGTGTGTGGGGGGTTTCGTCGCTGCTCCAGCCGATGCGGGGGTCGCCGGAGCGGCTGGTGTGCGGTCCCGTTTGCGTGGCGTTCATGATCGTCTTTCCCCTCCGTGCATCCCCCCGGAAGTCATCAGAGTGCCAAACGGCGTGGCCGGTGTGGAAGCTGGGGCGGTGCGACACGCCCGGTTCGGGCTGGCTGTCACGGCGGGGTGACGGCTGGTCACGGAAGTGGAGGGCCGGTGACCGGTGCCGTCGTACCGCATAGGCTGTCGGCACCGCCTGGCGCGCGGTTGACGCGCGTGGGAGACCGTTGGAGACAGTCGGATACGGGGCGTGGTGGTCGGTCCGGGTGCGGATCCGGCCGCCGGGGTCCGTCCAGAGCGCCGCAGGGGGCAACCGCCATGACGACAGGTCGGCTCGGGCAGCGAGCCGCGCCGCCGAACGCGGCCTACGCCGGGCAGGTCGTGCATTTCCCGGATCCGGTCCGGGCCGCACGTCACCCGAGAGGGGTACGGGTGGACGAGCGTGGTTACCCCGATTTCTCGTCCTACGCGCGGGCGGCTGCGGAGATCGCGGATCCTCCGGAGGGTTTCGGTGTCGACGAGCTGCGGCTGACGGACTACGTGTCGGCGAACGCGGCGTTGTCGGCGTCGGGGCACGAGTTGTGGGACACGGTGGACAGTGTGGCGACGCCGCACGGCTGGACGTGGCACCACGTGGTGGGTTCGCGGCGGCTGGAGCTGGTTCCGGTGGAGGTGAAGGCGTTGCTGCGCCATCACGGTGGGATCGCGACGGCGGTGGTGGATCAGGCGAAGCGTGGGACGCGGCCGTTGCAGGAGACGCGTCCGGCGCATTTCGGGCTGTCGAAGTCGGGTGTGGCGGTGACGGAGCAGCAGGTGCAGGGGGTCGAGGAGGACCTGGGGTACCGGTTGCCGGGTGCGTACCGGACGTTCTTGAAGGCTGCGGGTGGTTGTGCTCCGGTGGGTGTGGCGCTGGACGCGGAGTTGGGGCTGTTGGTGGACCAGCCGTTCTTCACGGTGCGGGACGAGGCGGCCGTCAATGATCTGGTGTATGTGAACAAGTGTCTGCGTGATCATCTGACCAAGGACTATCTGGGTGTCGGGTTCGTGCAGGGTGGTCTGCTGGCCGTGAAGGTGAAGGGTGACCGGATCGGTTCGGTGTGGTTCTGCGCGTACGACGACGTGCGGGACGTGGATCCGGCGTGGTCGCCGGCGGAGCGGGTGGAGCGGTTGCTGCTGCCGTGCGGTGAGGACTTCGACGTCTTCCTGTCGCGGCTGGCGGGGCGGCCGCCGGAGTTGGAGACGGTGGCGAATCTGATGGTGGACGGTGGTTTCGCGCGGGTTGTTCCTGTTACCTCCGGTTCTTCCGTTCCGTCCGTCGGTGTGGGGGAGTGATCGGGCGATGGTGACGTTCGCGCAGGCGCAGGAGCGCGGTGAAGAGTGGGTCAACGGGGACGTTCCGGCGTATCAGCACCGTGAGGTGCGGGTGCGGGAGTTCGGGCTCGGGTTCGTGGTGTGGGCCGAGGACCGTGCGGAGGGGCCGCGTTCGGACGGGGGCGGGCAGCGGTTGGTGCTGGCCCGTGACAGCGGTGAGGTCACGTTGTGGCCGGCGCTGCCGGTGGGTGAGGTGATCCGCCGGTACGAGGAGGAGTACGGCCGTCCGGAGGGCGGGCCGGCGCCGGTGCCGCCGGCCGCGGCGCGGGTGGATCTGAACCAGACGTCGTTCCTGCTGTCGCCGCCGGAGTGGCTGCAGGAGGCGGCGGACCGGCTGGGGGCCGGGGAGGCGGCGGATGCCCCGCCTTCCGCGTCGTCCGCGTCGCCCCCGTCGTCCGCGTCTTCTCCGTCCGTGTCCGCTTCTGCTTCCTCTTCCTCTTCCTCCGTCTCCCCGGCTGCTTCCTCCTCGCCGGCATCCGCCGCTTCGGTGGGTCCGGCCGGTGACTTCGGTGATCCGTCGCTGCCCCGGACGCAGGCGGGGATCCCGACGCCGGCTCCCACACCTGCCGGGGCCACGCCCTGGACGGGCACGGACACCAACGGCGATGCCGGTGACGATCGTTCCGTGCCGCTGCCGGCGACGGTGTTCGCGCCGCCGCTGAGCGGTGCCGACGACGAGGCGCCGCCGCCGTCCGCCGCGTCGGACGCCAAGACGGCGCTGATCTCGGGTGGCAGCCGGATTCCGCCCACGGCGATTGCGCCGGCGCTTTCGGACGTGGACGGGCGGGGTGCGCCGGGCGGTGCTCCCACGCCGCCGCCCACCTCCACCCCCACGCCGCCGCCGGTGCCGGGTGGGCCGGGGACACCGCCTCCGCCTCCGCCGTCGGCCGGGCCGCAGGGGACGCCTGTGCCGGGTCCGTCGTCCTACGGCGGTCCGCAGGGGCCCGGTGTGCCGCAGCCGCCGGCGGGTCCGGGTGCCACGGGTGCTCCGGCCCGGCCGCTCGCGCCGAACGCCCGGGACATCGCCGATGCGGCGACCAGCAAGGCGGCTCCGCCGCCGCGCCGGCGTACCGGTGGAGCGCCGCCGCCTCCGCCGAGCGCGCCGGGCATGCCCGGCGCGCGGCCGGGTGCCACACCTCCGCCGTCCGCCGGTCCGGCCGGACCGGGCGCGTCGGCGGGCGGTTACGTGCCTACGCAGCTGGTGTCGGCGCTTGGTCCCGAGGGTCCGGCCGGGCAGGGGGCGCCGGGCGGCCCCGGTGCTCCGGGTGCCCCCGGTGCCCCTGGTGGGTCGAACCCGCCCGCCCCGCCGAACCCGCCCGGCGGTACGCCCCCGGATGGGGTGCACCAGGCCGCGACGATGCTTGCCGACCCGAGCCGGATGGGGCCGGGCGCGCCGCAGCCTCCGGGTGCTCCCCAGCCTCCGGGCGCCCACGGGTCCGCCGGTGGGGCTCAGGGTGCCGCGCACCGGGCCGCCACGATGCTGTCCGGGCCTCCGACGGGCGGTCCCGGTGCGCCTCCGCCGCCGCCCGCTCCCGGCGTGCCCGGTGTGCCGGGCGCCCCTGGGGCGGCTCCGGGTGCTCCGGGAACTGCTCCGGGCGTCCCGCGGCCGCCGATGCCGCCGCCCGGTGCGATGCCCCCCGGTGCGATGCCGCCCCCCGGTGCCGTGCCGCCGCCGGGTGTGCCCGGCGGCGGGCAGCCGCAGGCGTACGGCTATCCCCAGCAGGGGCAGCCGACCGTCGGGCCGGGTTACCAGGCCGTGCTGCGCTACCGGGCGCACGACGGGTCGGAGCGGCAGGTGATCCGGCGTTCGGCGCCGGGCACGCCGCATCCGGAGTGGCAGATCTTCCACGAGTTGCGGGCGATGAACGTGCCGCCGGACCAGGTGCTGGAGCTGCACACCGAGCTGGAGTCGTGTGAGCTGCCGGGGGCGTACTGCGCGCGGATGATCCGTGAGCAGTGGCCGCAGGCGCGGATCACGAGCATCGCGCCGTACGGCACGGACCATGCGAGCCGGCAGCAGGGGATGCGGCAGCTCCTGGCTCATCAGGGTGAGTTGCATCAGGTCGCCGACGGTCCGGCGCGTCCCGCCCCGGTGCGTGCGCCGTTGCCGCCGGTGCAGCCGGCGCCGCCGGTCCCGCCGGAGGCGATCGCGCAGGAGATGGGCGCGGTGTTCGGGCCGGGGGTGTTCCGGTTCGAGCAGGCCGCGGTGTCCCGGCAGGGTGTGCCGCCGATCGTGGCGCACACGCTGGTGGTGGCGGGGCTGCCGGTGGACCTGGGTCCGTTCTTCTGGGCGCAGGCCCAGCCGGGGCGGCCGGTGCCGACGCTGGCGGAGCTGGCGGCGGAGCGGGGGGTGCAGCCGGCGGCGGACGCGGGCTCGTACCTCGTCATGGGCAGCGACTTCGGCAAGGCGATCTGCGTGCAGTACGGCACGGCGCACATCGTCGCCGTGCCGGTGGAGGCGGGGCCGGGCGGGGCGCCCGTGCCGCCGCAGTTCGTGAACAGCGGGCTGCCGGAGTTCGCGCGCTGCCTCGCGCTGCTGGGGCGGATGTGGCGGCTGCGGTTCGGTCTGAACCAGGAGCAGGCGGGCCGCTGGACCGTCGATTTCCAGGCGCAGTTGGCCGCGCTGGACCCGGCGGCGCTGGGTTCGCCGGAGAGCTGGTGGTCGGTGCTGCTGGAGGAGATGTGGGACGGGCTGCTGTGAGGCGTACGCCCCGCTGACGCGACGCTGACGCGCGTGTGTGTGCGGGAGGGCCGGGCCCGGTCGTGTGACCGGGGCCGGCCCTTTCGCATGGGCGGTCGGCCGTGACCCGTGTGCGGAGTGTCGCGTTACGGGCCCTTACAGCCGATACCTCAGGATATGCGGTAAATCATCTATTCTGCGGCCGTCTGGTGGAGAGGGGTTCCAGGTGATCAGCGCTTCGATGGCACCACCCGGGTTCATGACCGTTCGCGGGCGCGGTTACCGGCCCGAACAGGTCGACGCGTACGCCGCCGCGCTCTCGGCCGACCGGGACGCCGCCTGGGAGCGGGCCGCCCGGCTGACCGTGCTGGCCAAGGACATGGAGGCCGAGGCCGTACGGCTGCGGGACGCCGTGAACGGGCTGGCGCCGCAGACGTACGACGCCCTCGGGGAGCGTGCGCGGCGCATCTTCCAGCTCGGACGGGAGGAGGCGGCGGCCGTGCGGGAACGTGCCCGGAGCGCGGCGCGGGAGCAGGTCGCGCGGGCCGAGGCGGACGCCCGGGCGGTGCGCGCGGCGGCGTGGGAGCGGGCCGGCGAGGTGCGTGCGGCGGCGGAGGAGCGCGCCCGGCAGGACCTGCTCGCGGCGCGCGCCGAGGCCCACGGGATCCGCGTCGGCGCCCGGCGCGAGGTGAGGGAGCACCGGGGCGAGGCCCTCGCGGTCCTGCGCGAGATGCGCCGGCGCACCGCCGCCCTGCTCGCCGACCGGGACAGGGACGAGGCCGAGCGGTGGGCCGCGGTCGAACGTGAGGAGGCCGACCGGGCCGCCGCGCTCGACGCGCACCACGCGCGGCTGGTGGCGCGCGCCGAGTCGGCGCTGTCCGCGGCGGAGCAGGACTTCGCCGACGCCGGGGAAGCCGCCCGCCGGAGCCAGGAGGAGGCACGCGCGCGTGCCGCCGAAGTCCTCGTCGAGGCACGCGCGTGTGCGGAGCGCATCGCCCGCGAGACGGAGCGGGTGCTGCGCGAGCACGGCGAGCGGTGGGACGACGTACAGGCGCAGATCGACTCCGTGCGCAGCAGCCTGAGCACCCTGACGGGGCACGCCGCGCAGTGAGCGCCCGCCGGGCCCCGGCCGTCCGTCGGCCGTCGCGCCCGGGTGCCGGCCCCCGGGGGTACGTCGGTTCCCCGCAGCCGGTGCGGGATCAGTCGCCCGGCTCGGCCAGCACCGGGAAACGGCGCGGGGCCAGGCACAGCAGCACCAGGAAGGCGAGCGCGGCGGCGCCCGCCGCGCCCAGGTACACCGCGTGCACGGCCTCCGCGACCGCGTGCCGGGTCGCCTCGGCGGCGGCGCCCGCGTCCAGGTCGCGCACGACGGAGTCCAGGTCGCCCGTGCCGCCCAGCCGGGCCGCCAGCACGCCGTTGGCGACCGCGCCGAGGACGGCCGCGCCGATCGTCTGCCCGCTCTGGCGGCAGAAGAGGACGGACGCGGTGGTGGTGCCGCGCTCCGACCAGCCGACCGTCGACTGCACGCCGACGATCAGCGGCAGCTGGAACAGGCCCAGGGCCGCGCCGAGCAGCAGCATCAGCAGCGCCGGCTGCCAGGCCGCACCCGGATACGGCAGCAGGGGGAACGCGAGCAGGATCAGCGTCGCCGCGCCGATGCCGAGGAGGGCGGTGTCGCGGAAGCCGATGCGCCGGTAGACGTGCTGGCTGAGGGCGGCCGACAGCGGCCAGCTCAGCGTCCACACCGACAGCACGAACCCGGCCGTCACCGGATCCAGGCCCAGCACCGCCTGGGCGTACGTCGGCAGGAACACCGTGGGCGCCACCATCAGCAGGCCCAGCGCGCCCAGCGCGAGGTTGACCGCGGCGATCGTACGGCGGCGCCACACCCAGCCGGGGATGATCGGCTCGGCGGCCCGGCGCTCGACGGCCACGACGAGGCCGGCCAGGGCGAGTCCCGCGGCGAACAGGGCGAACGACGGCGCCGACAGCCACGGCCAGGCCACCCCGCCCTGCACCAGCGCGGTCAGCAGCACCCCGCCGGTCGCGAAGACCGCCAGCGCGCCCGCCCAGTCGACCCGCGCGCGTGTTCCCGACGTCCGCTCCGGTTCGTGCAGGTGACGCACGATCAGCCACAACGCCACCGCCCCGACGGGCAGGTTGACGAGGAAGATCCACCGCCAGTCGGCGTACTCCGCCAGCAGTCCGCCCAGACCCGGTCCCGCGATCGCGGACACCGCCCACACCGTGGACAGCCTGGACTGGATCTTCGGGCGTTCCTTCAGCGGGTAGAGGTCGGCGGCGAGGGTCTGCACGGTGCCCTGCAGCGCGCCGCCACCCAGGCCCTGCACGACGCGGAACGCGATCAGCGCGCCCATGTTCCAGGCGAGCGCGCACAGCAGCGAGCCGAGCAGGAAGAGGGCCGCGCCGGCGACCAGTACGGGTTTGCGGCCGAAGGTGTCGGAGAGCTTGCCGTAGACGGGCAGGGTGACGGTGACGGCGAGGAGATAGCCGGAGAACAGCCAGGAGAAGACGGAGAACCCGCCGAGGTCGCCGACGATCTGCGGCACGGCGGTGGAGACGACGGTGGCGTCGAGCGCGGCCAGCGCCATGGAGAGCATCAGCGCGGCGACCACCGCTCCCCGCTTCCCGGTGGCCGTGCCCCGCCTCGCGGCTTCCCGTGTCGCGGGTCTGACGTCGCCCATCCCGTACCCCTCCCCTGCCCGTGCCGTGCCCCTTGCACCCATCAGGCCCGGACAGCCTCCCACTTGCCCCTGACCCGACGGGAGGGTGGAGCCTGACCGGGCCTGAGGGTGGACATGACCCCGAGGAGCACTCCGCCTCTCGGTGGACAGCCCCTAGGGGTATCTCCGTACTACGGCTCGGGGAGGGTTCGTACCGCCGGAGGACGAGAGAGGCCGGGGTGGCTCCTTAACCTGGCTTTACGCCGCTGGGGCGGACAACCCCACCGGCCGGAGGTGGGGTTAACCCCCCACGAAGACGGGTCCGAGCCCCAGCGCGCCGCACCCGGTCGCGCCGACAGACTCTTCGACGTAGGACCCAGGACGCAACACCGCACCACGCACCGACGCGGCACCACTCGCGCGTCCCGCTCGCTTCCTCACTTTCGACCTTTGGAGATTCACGTGACTTCGGCTGTGACCATTCCCAGGCACGGGGGCACTGGAGGGCGTACGGCCGTTGCCGCTCGGGCGCGGCAGGTCGTCAAGGCATACGGGTCCGGTGAGACCCGCGTCGTCGCCCTCGACCACGTCGACGTGGACATCGCCCGTGGCCGCTTCACCGCGATCATGGGCCCCTCGGGGTCCGGCAAATCCACCCTGATGCACTGCCTCGCCGGCCTGGACACCGTCACGTCCGGGCAGATCCACCTGGACGAGACCGAGATCACCGGGCTCAAGGACAAGAAGCTGACGCAACTGCGGCGGGACCGGATCGGGTTCATCTTCCAGGCGTTCAACCTGCTGCCCACGCTCAACGCGATCGAGAACATCACGCTGCCCATGGACATCGCCGGCCGCAAGCCCGACAAGGCCTGGCTGCAGCAGGTCGTCGAGACGGTCGGGCTGTCCGACCGGCTCAAACACCGGCCCACCCAGCTCTCCGGCGGCCAGCAGCAGCGCGTCGCCGTGGCCCGCGCCCTCGCCGCCCGCCCCGAGATCATCTTCGGCGACGAGCCGACCGGAAACCTCGACTCGCGGGCCGGCGCCGAGGTCCTGGGCTTCCTGCGCCGCTCCGTGGACGAACTCGGCCAGACCATCGTGATGGTCACCCACGACCCGGTCGCCGCCTCCTACGCCGACCGCGTCCTGTACCTCGCCGACGGCCGCATCGTCGACGAGATGCACCAGCCGACCGCCGAGCAGGTCCTGGACCGCATGAAGGACTTCGACGCCCGGGGGCGTACGTCATGACCGTGCTGAGAACCTCGATGCGCAACTTCTTCGCGCACAAGGGACGCATGGCCCTGTCGGCCGTGGCCGTCCTGCTGTCGGTGGCCTTCGTCTGCGGGACGCTGGTGTTCACCGACACCATGAACACCACCTTCGACAAGCTGTTCGCGGCCACCTCCTCCGACGTGACGGTCAGCGCGAAGGGCGCCTCCGACACCGGTGAGACCACCGCCAAGAACGGCAAGCCGCCGGTCATGCCCGCCGACGTGGTCGGCAAGGTCCGCGGGGCGGCCGGCGTGAAGTCGGCCGAGGGAACCGTCTTCTCCAGCGCCGTGACCGTCGTCGACGCCGACAAGGACAGCCTGTCGCCCACCAGCGGCGGCCCCACCATCGTCGGCAGCTGGAACGCCAACGAAGCCCGCACCATGAAGATCACCAAGGGTGCCGCGCCCGAGAACTCCGGCCAGATCATGGTCGACGCCGACACCGCCGACAAGCACCACCTGGAGCTCGGCGACGAGATCGGCGTCATCACCGCGGTCGGCACCCACACCGCGAAGGTCTCGGCCATCGCGTCCTTCACCGTCACCAACCCCGGCGCGGCGATCTTCTACCTGGACACCAGGACCGCGCAGGAGACCCTCGTCGGCGAGCCCGACGTCTTCACCGACGTCAACGTCACGGCCGCGGCCGGAGTGAGCGACGCGCAGCTGAAGAAGAACGTGGTGGCCGCGCTCGGCGGCGACTACAAGGTGCAGACCGCCAAGGAGACCGCGGACGCCAACCAGAAGGACGTCGGCGAGTTCCTGAACGTGATGAAGTACGCGATGCTCGGCTTCGCCGGGATCGCCTTCCTCGTCGGCATCTTCCTGATCATCAACACCTTCTCCATGCTGGTCGCCCAGCGCACCCGTGAGATCGGCCTGATGCGGGCCATCGGCTCCAGCCGCAGGCAGGTCAACCGCTCGGTCCTGGCCGAGGCGCTGCTGCTCGGCGTCGTCGGCTCCGTCCTCGGCGTCGGCGCGGGCGTCGGCATCGCCGTCGGCCTGATGAAGCTCATGGGCATGACCGGCATGAACCTGTCCACCGACGACCTCACGGTGGCCTGGACGACCCCGGTCGTCGGCCTGGTCCTCGGCGTCGTCGTCACCGTCCTCGCCGCCTACCTGCCCGCCCGCCGCGCCGGCAAGGTCTCCCCCATGGCCGCGCTGCGCGACGCCGGCGCCCCCACCGACGCCAAGGCCGGCGTCGTACGGGCCGTGCTCGGACTGCTGCTCACCGGCGGCGGCGTGGCCGGCCTGTACCTCGCCTCCGCCGCCGACAAGGCGAGCGAGGGCTCCCTGTGGCTCGGTCTGGGCGTCGTGCTGAGCCTGATCGGGTTCGTGGTGATCGGCCCGCTCCTCGCGGGCGGCCTGGTCCGGGTGCTCGGCGCGATCGTGCTGCGGGCCTTCGGCCCCGTCGGCCGCATGGCGGAGCGCAACGCCCTGCGCAACCCGCGCCGCACCGGCGCCACCGGCGCCGCCCTCATGATCGGGCTCGCCCTGGTCGCCTGCCTGTCGGTGGTCGGCTCCTCGATGGTCGCCTCGGCCACCGAACAGCTCGACAGCAGCGTCGGCACCGACTTCATCATCCAGAACGACAACGGCCAGCTGATCACCCCGCAGGCCGTGCAGGCCGTGAAGTCGGCGCCGGGCCTGGAGCGGGTCACCGAGTACAAACTCCTCGACGCCGACCTGACGACCCCCGACGGCAAGACGTCCAAGGGCGAGACCCTCAACGCCGCCGACCCCTCGTACGCGACGGACGTCTCCACCGAGACCGTGGCCGGCAAGCTCGCCGACGCCTACCGGCCCGACTCCATGTCCGTCTTCGAGGGCTTCGCCGAGGAGCACCACCTGACGATCGGCTCGAAGGTCGAGGTCGCCTTCCAGGACGGCACCACCGCCGCGCTCACCGTCCGCGCGATCACCAGCGACGAGGTCGTCATCGACAAGGGCGCCATGTACGCCTCCATCTCGACCGTCGCCAAGTACGTGCCGGCCGAGAAGATGCCGCTCGACCAGCTCGTCTTCGCCACGGCGAAGGAGGGGCAGCAGGACGCCGCCTACACCTCGCTCAAGACCGCGCTGCACGACTACCCGCAGTACACCGTCCGCGACCAGACCGACTACAAGGAAGCCCTCAAGGACCAGATCGGCCAGATGCTGAACCTGATCTACGGCCTCCTGGCACTCGCGATCATCGTGGCGGTCCTCGGTGTGGTGAACACGCTCGCCCTGTCCGTGGTGGAGCGCACCCGGGAGATCGGGCTCATGCGGGCGATCGGCCTCTCCCGCCGGCAGCTGCGCCGCATGATCCGCCTGGAGTCGGTCGTCATCGCCCTCTTCGGCGCGCTGCTCGGCCTCGGCCTGGGCATGGGCTGGGGAGCCACCGCCCAGCAGCTCCTCGCCCTGGAGGGCCTGACCGTCCTCGACATCCCCTGGCCGACGATCCTCGGCGTCTTCGTCGCCTCGGCCTTCGTGGGCCTGTTCGCCGCACTGATCCCGGCGTTCCGGGCGGGCCGGATGAACGTCCTGAACGCGATCGCCACGGACTGACCTCCGGTCGGGCAGGCCGGCGCCGAGGAGCCACGGGGGGCTCTTCGGCGCCGGCTTCGTCGTGCGCGACGTGCCGACTCGGCGAGCTGAAAACCGGCGGTGGGGCAACGCGGCCCGTCCGGCGCTCGAGGACGAGGCCGTCCAGGCCGGAGCTGGGGCCGGTGGCGCGGCGGGGCGGCGGGGCGGCAGCCTCCGGGGCCGGGACGGGAAGGGGCGGCGGGGGCGCAACGACCCGGTCCCGCCGCCACCGCCCCGCCGCCACCGCGCTTTGTCCACAGCCCCGGGCGGACCGCCCCGCCCCGTCGTACCCTGGACACCCCCGGCCCGTGACACGCGTCGGGCCCTTCGCGTTGCCCGCCCAGCCAGGACCACACGCCCCTGCCGACCCACCCGCACCGGACCACCCACCCCGACCCACCCGCACCGGACCACCCACCCCGCCCCACCCGCACCGGACCACCCACCCCGGACCACCCACTCAAGACCACCCACCTCGGACCCCCGGACGGAAAACCCCCTCCATGAGCCTGCACGGTCTGCTCGACGCCGTAGTGAAGGACCCCGCCCTCGCGGAAGCGGTCTCCGCCGCCGCCGACGGCAACCGCATGCACATCGACCTCGTCGGTCCCCCGGCAGCCCGCCCCTTCACGATCGCCGCCCTCGCCAGGGAGACCTCCCGCACGGTCCTCGCGGTCACGGCGACCGGCCGGGAGGCGGAGGACCTCGCCGCCGCCCTGCGCTCGCTCCTGCCCGCGGACGGTGTCGTGGAGTACCCCTCCTGGGAGACCCTCCCGCACGAGCGGCTCAGCCCGCGCAGCGACACCGTCGGCCGCCGCCTCGCCGTTCTGCGCCGCCTGGCCCACCCCCGCCCCGACGACCCCGAGACCGGTCCGGTCTCCGTCGTCGTGGCGCCCGTGCGCTCGGTGCTCCAGCCGCAGGTCAAGGGGCTCGGAGACCTGGAGCCGGTGGCCCTGAGGGGCGGTCAGAGCGCCGACCTGAACGAGATCGTGGAAGCCCTCGCCGCCGCCGCGTACGCGCGCGTGGAGCTGGTCGAGAAGCGCGGCGAGTTCGCCGTGCGCGGCGGCATCCTGGACGTCTTCCCGCCCACCGAGGAACACCCCCTGCGCGTCGAGTTCTGGGGCGACGACGTCGAGGAGATCCGCTACTTCAAGGTCGCCGACCAGCGCTCCCTCGAAGTCGCCGAACACGGCCTGTGGGCACCCCCCTGCCGCGAACTCCTCCTCACCGACGACGTCCGCGCGCGCGCGCGTGCCCTCGCCGAACAGCACCCCGAACTGGGCGAGCTGCTCGGCAGGATCGCGGAGGGCATCGCCGTCGAGGGCATGGAGTCCCTCGCGCCCGTCCTCGTCGACGACATGGAGCTGCTGCTCGACGTGCTGCCCAAGGGGTCTATGGCCGTCGTCTGCGACCCCGAGCGGGTCCGCACGCGCGCGGCGGACCTGGTGGCGACGAGCCAGGAGTTCCTCCAGGCGTCCTGGGCGGCCACCGCGGGCGGGGGCGAGGCCCCCATCGACGTCGGCGCGGCCTCCCTGTGGTCCATCGCCGACGTGCGGGACCGCGCGCGCGAGCTGGACATGATGTGGTGGTCCGTGTCCCCCTTCGCCGCCGGCCTGGAGCCGGAGGCGGACACCCTCAAACTCGGCATGCACGCCCCCGAGGCCTACCGCGGCGACACCGCGAGGGCCCTCGCCGACACCAAGGGCTGGCTCGCCGACGGCTGGCGCACGGTCTTCGTGACCGAGGCGCACGGCCCGGCGGCCCGCACCGTCGAGGTGCTGGGCGGTGAGGGCGTCGCGGCCCGCCTCGACGCGGACCTCGGCGAGATCTCCCCCTCGGTCGTGCACGTGGCGTGCGGCTGCATCGACCACGGCTTCGTGGACCCCGCGCTCGGACTCGCCGTACTGACCGAGACCGACCTGACCGGACAGAAGGCGGCCGGCAAGGACGGCGCCCGGATGCCCGCGCGCCGCCGCAAGACCATCGACCCGCTCACCCTGGAGGCGGGCGACCACATCGTCCACGAACAGCACGGCGTGGGCCGCTACATCGAGATGGTGCAGCGCACGGTCCAGGGCGCCACCCGCGAGTACCTGGTCGTGGAGTACGCCCCCGCCAAGCGCGGCCAGCCCGGCGACCGCCTCTACATCCCCACCGACCAGCTGGAGCAGATCACCAAGTACGTCGGCGGCGAGGCGCCCACCCTGCACCGCCTCGGCGGCGCCGACTGGACGAAGACGAAGGCGCGCGCGAAGAAGGCCGTCAAGGAGATCGCCGCCGACCTGATCAAGCTGTACAGCGCCCGCATGGCCGCACCCGGACACGCCTTCGGCGCGGACACCCCCTGGCAGCGCGAACTGGAGGACGCCTTCCCCTACGCGGAGACGCCCGACCAGCTCACCACCATCGCCGAGGTCAAGGACGACATGGAGAAGTCGGTCCCCATGGACCGCCTGATCTGCGGCGACGTCGGCTACGGCAAGACGGAGATCGCCGTCCGCGCCGCCTTCAAGGCCGTCCAGGACGGCAAGCAGGTCGCCGTCCTCGTGCCCACCACGCTGCTGGTGCAGCAGCACTTCGGCACCTTCAGCGAGCGGTACGCGCAGTTCCCGGTGAAGGTGCGGGCACTGTCCCGCTTCCAGTCCGACACGGAGGCCAAGGCGGTCCTGGAGGGCCTGCGCGAAGGCTCCGTCGACGTCGTCATCGGCACCCACCGCCTGTTCTCCTCGGAGACGAAGTTCAAGGACCTGGGCCTGGTCATCGTCGACGAGGAGCAGCGCTTCGGCGTCGAGCACAAGGAACAGCTGAAGAAGCTGCGGGCCAACGTCGACGTCCTGACGATGTCGGCCACGCCCATCCCGCGCACCCTGGAGATGGCGGTGACCGGCATCCGCGAGATGTCGACGATCACCACGCCCCCGGAGGAGCGCCACCCGGTCCTCACCTTCGTCGGCCCCTACGAGGAGAAGCAGATCGGCGCCGCCGTCCGCCGCGAACTGCTGCGCGAGGGCCAGGTCTTCTACATCCACAACCGGGTCGAGTCCATCGACCGGGCCGCGGCGAGGCTGCGCGAGATCGTGCCCGAGGCGCGGATCGCCACCGCCCACGGCCAGATGTCGGAGGCCGCGCTGGAGAAGGTCGTCGTCGACTTCTGGGAGAAGCGCTTCGACGTGCTCGTCTCCACCACCATCGTCGAGTCCGGCATCGACATCTCCAACGCCAACACCCTCATCGTCGAACGCGGCGACAACTTCGGCCTGTCCCAGCTGCACCAGCTGCGCGGCCGGGTGGGCCGCGGCCGCGAACGCGGTTACGCCTACTTCCTGTACCCGCCGGAGAAGCCGCTCACGGAGACGGCCCACGAGCGCCTCGCCACCATCGCCCAGCACACCGAGATGGGCGCGGGCATGTACGTGGCGATGAAGGACCTGGAGATCCGCGGCGCGGGCAACCTCCTCGGCGGCGAGCAGTCCGGGCACATCGCGGGCGTCGGCTTCGACCTGTACGTGCGGATGGTCGGCGAGGCGGTCGCGGACTACCGGCGGCAGCTGGAGACCGGCGAGATCGAGGAGGAGGCCCCTCTCGAGGTCAAGATCGAGCTGCCCGTCGACGCGCACGTCCCGCACGACTACGCCCCCGGCGAGCGGCTGCGCCTCCAGGCCTACCGGGCCATCGCCTCGGCCAACTCCGAGGACGACGTCAAGGCCGTGCGCGAGGAACTCGTCGACCGCTACGGCAAGCTGCCCGAGCCGGTGGAGAACCTGCTGCTGGTGGCCGGGCTGCGGATGCTCGCGCGGTCGTGCGGCGTCGGGGAGATCATGCTCCAGGGTACCAACATCCGGTTCGCGCCGGTGGAGCTGCGCGAGTCGCAGGAGCTGCGGCTGAAGCGGGTCTATCCGGGGACGGTCGTCAAGCCGGCCGCGCACCAGCTCCTCGTACCCCGCCCCAAGACCGCGAAGGTCGGCGGCAAGCCGCTGGTCGGGCGCGACCTGCTGGGCTGGGTGGGCGAGTTCCTGGTCACGGTGCTGGGGTAGTCACGGCGCCCGGGCGGCGGGCAGGCACCGCTGCGCGAGGTCCGGTCCCCGAGGTGCGGTGCCCGAGGTGCGGTGCCCGGTGTGCGGGCGCCGGGGCCCGCACACCGGCGCCCGAAGAACGAAGGGCGGCACAGGACCGTCCGCGGGAGGCTCGCTTCGCGGACGGCCCGCCCGGTCCGCCCCCGTGCGCCCCTGGCCTACGGTGTACACGGGTCCGGCGGGGGAAGACGCCCTGTGCGGGTGTCAGTGGTCCGGCAGGGGAGGGGCGCGTGCGGCGTCTGAGCGGCGGAGCGGCGACGGCCGCGGTACTGGTGTGCGTCATGAGCGGCTGCACCGACCAGGTTCCCGGCACCGGCACCACCGGGTCCGGACGCACGGAGGGCGGGGGAGCCGCCCTGGCGGCCGCCGAGTCGCTCACCGTGAAGGGGCGGGCGCCGCGCACCGGTTACGACCGGGACAGGTTCGGCCGCGCCTGGGCCGACACCGACTCCAACGACTGCGGAACCCGCGTTATCTCCATGCTTCGCGCCGTGGCGGGTCTGTTCTCGCAGCGTATGGAGGGTGTGGTCGGCTGTGCATGGTGAGAGGCACATGAGTCACAGGCTTCTGTGTACTTGCGGGAAGAGGGCCGTGCTCACGGTCGCCGTTGCCGCCGCGTTCGTTGTGGGCTGTGACGGCCTGGAGCCGGGCGGAAGCTCCACAGGGTCTGGAACGGACGCCGCTGCCGGGCGCGCGGTGAGCCCACTGAAGAATCCCGACGGGACGAAGCCAGGGCTCGCGGCGCTCACGTCGGAGGCGGACAAGGCCACCGCGCGCAAGCTCATCGAAGAACTCGCCACGAAGGGCCGCGGGCCGAAGACGGGCTACGACCGAGATGAGTACGGCTATGCGTGGATGGACACGGCGGACGGAGTACCGCTGGCGAGGAACGGTTGTGACACGCGGAACGACTTGCTGAAGCTCCACGGTCGGAACGTCCGGTTCCGAGTTGGTTCCGACTGCGTGGTCGTTTCGATGGACCTGTACGACCCGTACACCAATAAGGACATCGCCTGGAAGAAGGCGAAGGCGGCCGAAGTGCAGATCGACCATGTGGTCCCGCTGTCCTACAGCTGGCAGATGGGCGCCGCCCGATGGCCGGAGAGCAAGCGCAAGCAGCTGGCGAACGACGTGCTCAATCTGCTTCCTGTCGAAGGGCGCGCCAACTCGGCGAAGCGGGACTCGGGGCCCGCGGCCTGGCTGCCGCCGAACAAGAAGATCCGGTGCTCGTACGCGGTGCGGTTCGCGCAGGTCGCCGACAAGTACGAGCTCCCTGTGACGACGGCGGACAAGGCGATGATGCTGAAGCAGTGCGAAGGCTGATCGAGCTGCAGTGAACTGGGAAAATGCCATCGCTTCCGGATTGTGGGACACATACGCTGCCCACCGTGGCTGACCGCATACAGAAGATCGTGACGAAGTTGCCGGGCTTGAAGAGTGTCACCGACGTGTGGAAGACGGCTGACCGCAGGCTGGCGCTGGGGGACTCTGCCTTCCTCACGGACCTCGGTATCGCTCTCGCTGGGGCTTACGGCTCTGACGCCGGGCGGATATGGCAGTACCGGAGCGTCTTCGACCATCTGCTCCGGCTGCTGGCCACCACGCCCGGCCCCGGAAATGTCGCCGAGGCGCTGCGGCTGGTTTCCTCGACGGAGTCCGCCGGCAGGAAGCTGGACCGTTATGCGGCCTCTCTGCTGGCCTCCAGCCACCCGGTGGAGGAATTGGCCGTGGCGTTCACCGGGCACGCCTCGGAGGAACTGCGCGCCTGCCTCGTCCACGAACTGGTACTCAGGGGTGCCGACGTCACGAAAACTCCGGGGATCACAGGGTGGGCGACGTCGCCGCACTGGAGACACCACCCGCTGGGATGGCTGCCGCTGGCGCTGTCCGATGTGGAAGGGCGGCCGGATCTGCCGAGCTACAGCGCTCGCGGCAGCAGCCACGCTATGCCGTACGGCCCGTCGGCGAATCGCGAGATGCGGGCTGATGCCGGGGCGCATGTGCCGTCGGTCGAGGAAACGACGACCGAAGCGGCCACCAAGGGCATCGGCACCGCTGTGGCGAACTGGGTTGAGGAGTCGAACGGCCGGATCGAGGCACGAGTCTTCGACCTGGCAGCTCCTCTGGAGGTCGAGTCGGTACCGAGCACGCTGCTGGGACTGGGGTTGGAATGCCTGAAGGATGCGGGGAAGAAGACCAGCTTCTCGGTCGCGGCATGCCCGCCGGACCAGGCATGGCGGGTTCTTTTCGCGGCCGCGTCCACGGGAGGTGCCTATAACTCCGGCGCTCGCGGTGCTTACGGACGGCTGGCCGCGTGGCAGTCCCTGGCCGGCCTCTGCGGTACTGCCGAGGGCGCCCCCGTGGAGGAGGTCGAGGCAGGTGCACGGGAGTGCGCCTGGTACGGCTTCGGCGCCGACACCGAGTGGTTCGAGCGCGTGGCCTGGGACATCGGCCTGACCTCTGTCTCTCCAGGACGCCGACGACTGGCGGTGTTGGCCGCGACGGACACCGATTGAGCATGCCGGGGACCCGCTTCGGTGAAGTCCTGACCGTTGGGACGATGTGCCTTGTGGCTGTCCGGTTGACGGGTTGACGGGTTGAGAACCGGACAACCACAAGTGTGGCCATGCAGCGCGGGTTACGGGGCTGGAACGGACCGCATGGCGCGGCGGAGACTGGCTCGTGCGGCGGTGAGGTCGTCCTCCGCCTCACGCAGTTGGCTCTCCAGGGCAGCGATCTGGCCCCTGGCCTCTGACAACGCTTGCTCCAGCGCGGTATTTTGCTGCTCGATCTGCTGTACCCGCTCGAGCAGCTCGTGCTGGTTCACGCCCTCCAATTCGGCGCCCAGGGACAGCCTGACCCGGTTACGAAGCTGATCACGCTCCTTCTTGAGGTCCTTGATCTCTTCGCGGGCCAGTGCAAGGTCCGTCCGTAGTCCGGCCGGTGACACCTGAGGCGCCTCCGGAGCGTGGGAGTTCTGGCGCCCCTGCGTTCGCTGGGTGGTGATGCCGTCCTGAACGGCCTGATGGACCGGGGACTGGTTGTAGACGAACCACGTGGACACCGAGGCTTCCCGGGCTACTTGGGCGACGGTGATCCGTCGTCCCGAGCGGAGAAGGCCGTCCACTGCATCGAGCGCCCGCCTGGTCTTCTCCTCGCTGTCCTTGGCGCGGCTGGCGCGCAGGCGCTCGACCCGTGAGTTCCGGTCATTGCCGCCTGAAGCGGCGTGACTCTTCATTCGGGGCTCCGTGTCGTCAGTGCCTGCAAGGGGACGAAGGCCGCTGCGGAGCGGGCCTTGCGCAGCTCGCGCGAGGCGGATTCGACGACCGCGCGCTCCTCGGCGGGCAGCGCGTCGAGCTTCCGCCGCATCTCGTCGGCCGACTTCGAGTAGGCGCGGATCTGGTCGTCGAGATTGCGCACGACCCAGTCGGCGGCCTCCATCGCGAGGGCGGCCTCCTTGTCGGTTCGCAGGTCCGCGATCTGCTGTTCCAGTGCAGGCAGGTAGGAGGGATCGGGTCGGTAGAAGTCGCATCCGGCGCACTGAAAACGGATGCGGCAGTGCCCGCCGCCGGCCTTGACGTTGCTCGGCTCCGTGCAGCCGCCGTAGGGAACCCCGACGCTTTCCACCTCGTAGGCGAGGGGATCGCCGAATCCGCGGGCTGCTCCGTGCCGGTCGACGGCCAGTGCCGCGACCGTGCGCACGGCCTCCTGCTTTCGGCTGAGGGAGACCTTGTAATAGCCCATGGTCACGTCCAGTGAACGGTGGTCCATGAGTTCCCGCAGGACGTCGGGGCGGGTGCCCGCGTCCGCATGGCGCTGGGCGTACGCGTGGCGGAAGCCGTACGGGACGACCTGAGTGCGGTCGTAGGCGAGCGGGGCGCCGTCCTCGTCGAGCCGGTCGTCCACAAGGTCCGGGATCAGTTCGTCGACCCAGTTCCGGAAGATCCGGTTGCAGAAATGCGAAGTGTTCAGATGCCCGCGGCGCGGACGGTTGCGCTGTCCCGGCGAGGGAAACAGCCACTGGGCGCAGGCCGGTACGGCTGGCAGTGCATCGAGCTCTTTCTGCCAGGTTTCGATCAGCTGGGCGGTGCTCTCCGAGATGGGCAGCCGACGGCCGTGGCGTCGCCGCTTGTGGTTGTCGTAGATCAGCGTCGGTTTGCCGTCGACCCGCTCCAGGCAGTCGCGGTGCAGGCTGGTGACCTCGCCCGGACGTCGGCCGGTGTCCCGGAGGACCGCGTAGACCACCTGGTACATTCGCGCGAAGTCGACGGCCGTCCAGCCGCCGCTCGCGTACCCCGTGGAGGTGCCCAGCAGACCGAGGTGTATGTCGAGCTGGGCGATGACGTGCTCGGGGATCGCACGGCCGAGATCGTCCTCGGTCACTTCCACGGTGGCGATGCTGTGGAAGCGGGGGTTGAGCGCGAACCTGCCGGGCACGTGGTCCATCATCCCGGCCTGACGGGCGTATTCCAGGAACGTGCGCCAGTGGCGGAGCAGGGCTCTGCGGTGGCTGGTGGAGTAGTCGTGACCGTCCTCGGGACGCTTGGTGATCCGGAACAGGTCCACTACGGCATTCATGTCGGCCATGGCGAGGAGCCCCGGCTCATCCCCGTGGGGGCGGCTTGCCAGCGCGGAGGACGCGATGGTCGCCGCGTAGACGGTCTGCCGTAGGTCCATGACGTTGGGGCGTGCCGTGCGGCCGTACTCCTTGACCAGTTCCCGCAGCCAACGTTGCCGTACCGGACGGAAGTCGATGCCGCCGTGGACAGCGGCATACCTGCGGCCGCGCCCTGCCGTCAGCCCGATGAGGGCGCACTCCCATACGTCGCCCGAGGTCGGATCGATGCCCTCGAACTCGACGCGTACGCGCCGGACGTGCAGGAGCACACCGTTCAGGACGCCGGACGCCGCAGCAGGAAGCCCGGAGGAAAAGGAGGCGTCCAGGTCGAGGAGTGAGCCGAGTCCGGCGGGGAGGCCGGCCACAATGCGGCGTACCCGCTGAGGGACCAGGCTGATCCCGGCCTCGTCGCGCTGCTGGAGCCCGTACAGGAGCTCCTGGCGGACCGCGGGGCTCACGCTCGCGAGCGAAAACTGGGAGATGCCCGGCATTGCCCCGTTCGCGGAGGTGTTGGGGCGCCGGCGGGACGGGTCCGGGATGTGCGTGGCGTCGAAGTCCGCGGGATTGCCCAGAAGGTAGCGGGCTTTACGGCAGGCGTCGCAGCGGGATCCGTTGCTCGCCACATGGGTGCCACAGGCACCGACGGAGCATACGAACACGCTGGTCGTAGGGTTGCCGGGATCGGCGGTGAAGAGTGCCTGAGCGGGGTCCCACTCACCCGTGCGCCAGCTCGACGGCAGGCGTGCCGCGAGCCACGACGGCCACTCCGGGGTACCGGGGACGGAGGGAACGGCAGTGGGGCTAAGCAGCGCAATGGTCATCGCAGCAGCTCCGGCGCGAGACTTTCGACGGCTGCGCGGAGGTCCTCGTCCTGCGCGTGCAGGTACACGGCCGTGCTCGCCGAGGAGGCGTGCCCCAGGAGGGTCTGTACGACGTCCGGGGCGACCCCGTTGCGGATCCAGCGGGTGGCGGCCGTGTGCCGCATCATGTGCGGCCGGGCGGTCAGACCACAGCGCCTCCCGATCCGTTCCATCACTTGCTTGGCATTGGAGTACGAGAGCGGACGCCCCGCGTGGACGCCGACGAGGTTGAGGAAGACGTAGTCACAGTCGGCGGAGCCGACTACCTGTTCACGCTCGGCGAGATGATCGCGGTATCGGTGAACCACTTCCGGTGTGAGCGGAACCATGCGAGGCCGCCCGCCCTTGGCCCGCGCCCCGTTGACGTTGTCCTGCCGGGGCCTGACGTGCAGGTGCGCGCCGGCGGTTCGGCAGCCCAGGTGCGTGGAGTCGGGGAGCAGATGCATGTCCTCACGCCTCAGTCCAAGGGCTTCGCCGATGCGGAGGCCCGCTTCCACCAGGACGGTCAACAGCAACCGGTCACGCGCGGTGCGAGCGGCTTCGATGGCCTGCTCCGTCTGGACGCCAGTGAGCGTCTGTGGTGCCCGCTCGATCTCAGGCGCCTTCAGGACGCGGGCTTTGACCATCAGGTGCTGGCCGCCCTCACCGGGATCGAAGCCGGCCGGGGCGTGGGCGAGGAAACGCGGCTCGCTGAGACGCGCGGCGACTTCGTGATCCACGTGCCCCTGGACGGCGCAGAAGCGGAGGAACTCGCAGACCGCGGTGAGCGTGGCGTTGACCGTCTTGCCGGTCGGAGGCTGCCCGTACCGGGTCGGTGTCCGTTCGACGTGGAACTTGAACAGGCTCATGTCCCCGAGCCGGACGGTCTTCCAGTCGGTGCCCCGCTCCGCGCACCAGCTGAGGAAGCGACCGACTCTGGGGATGTACGCGCGCTGTGTCTGTGGCGATCGACCTGCTCCGCGCAGGTACAGGGAGAACTCACGGGCTTCGGGGTGGGGCGCGTACGTCTCCTCGTCGACCAGGAGCCAGGTGGTCTCGCCGGTGGTGGGCGAGACGGCCTTCTCCGTGCGTAACGTCATGGATCTGCTTCCTGTCTCCGTCGTCACTCATGTGTCTCATGGCATGACTGATAACGGTGAGGGACAGGAGTGGGTTACGGCTGTGCCTCATGTGCATCGCGATCGGGAGAGAGATGGAGATAACCCGCGACGACATCCTCAAACGGGACCTGGAGGACGTCCGGTTCACCGACGGCACCTGCAAGGTGTCCTACGGCGTGCTGGAGTCGGACCCGTACTCCGGCAAGCACGTCACCTACCGGCGCGGCAGCAGCAAGGTCGACATCGACCACGTCGTCGCCCTGTCCGACGCCTGGCAGAAGGGCGCCAAGTACTGGGACGCGAGCAAGCGCATCGCCCTCGCCAACGATCCCCTCAACCTGCTGGCCGTGGACGCGAGCACCAACCGTTCCAAGGGGGACGGCGACACGGCGACCTGGCTGCCGCCCAACAAGGCCTACCGGTGCCCGTACGTGGCGGCGCAGGTCGCGGTGAAGAAGAAGTACCAGCTGTGGGTCACCGCCGCCGAGAAGGCCGCGATGGAGAAGGTCCTTTCCGGCTGCCCCGGCCAGAAACTCCCCACGGGCGGCAACCCCACCAGGGCGCCGGAACGTTTCCACGCCGACTGAGCACGCCGCCCGGCGACCGGCTCACGGCCGCGAAAACCCGTACCGCGGCCGCCTCGCCGCCGCCTACCGTGCCCTCATGGAACCGAAGGTCTTCTCCCTCGCCGAGCGGCCCGAGATGCTGGGGCCGGTGTTCGGCATGCCCGACAGCTGGCCGGAGTTCGCCACCCAGGACCCGGTGGGCAACGCGCACTACGGGCGGATCCCCGTCGAACTGCCGGAGTACGTGCTGTTCGCCGAGGACGAGCGGGGCCAGGTCCTCGCACACGCCTTCAGCGTGCCGTTCGCCCTGCGTGCCGAGGGGCGCGGCGAGCTGCCCGCCCGCGGCTGGGACCAGGTGCTGGTGTGGGCCTTCTCCGACCTGCGCCGCGGGGTGCGTCCGGACACGGTCTGCGCGATCTCGGTCGTGGTCGCCCCGCACGCCCAGGGACGGGGCCTGTCCGGCCGCATGCTCCGCGCGATGCGCGACAACGCCCGCGCGCGGGGCTTCGCCGAGGTCGTCGCCCCGGTCCGCCCGAGCGCCAAACACCTCGAACCGCACACCCCCGTCGAGGAGTACGCCCGTCGGGTGCGCGACGACGGGCTGCCGTACGACCCGTGGCTGCGGGTGCACGTCCGGGCCGGGGCGAGCATCGAGCGGGTCGCGCCGGCGTCGATGACGGTGGCCGCCTCCCTCGCGGAGTGGCGCCGCTGGACGGGACTGCCCTTCGACACCCGGGGCGACGTCGAGGTGCCCGGCGCGCTGGTGCCGGTGCGCTGCGAGCCGGAGCGCGACCACGCGGTGTACGTCGAGCCCAACGTGTGGCTGCGGCACCCGCTCTGACCGGCGCCGCCGGGCCCGGCCGGGGACTACCGCCCGTACGGGTACCCCTGCTGGTAGGGGTGCCCCTGCGGCCCCGGCGTGCCGTACGCCGTCGCCGGCATCGTCGGGACCCGCCTGTCGAACATGGCGAACAGCAGCATGCAGGCCGCCGTCACCAGCGTCACCATGATGGCGAGGCCCATGAACCCGTCCCCGTCGGGGCTGTCGTCCGTCGCCATCCACGGCACGGTCACGCACTCGTACAGCGCGTACGCGCCGAAGGCCACCCAGTCCGAGGACCGCCCGCGGCGGATCGCCACGTACAGGAACGGCACCCACGCCAGCAGGCCGAAGGACAGCCACGCCAGCGCCACCCAGGCGATCCGCTGGAGCCAGCCCGCCTCGAGCCGCTTGTCCGTATCCGTCATCACTGTCGTCATGTCGCCCCCCTAGTGGCCAGGGAGCAAGATTAGGCCACGGCGGGCCCCGCCCGGACCTCCCCGTCTTTACCGTGACATGAGCGAATCTTGCCGCTGCGGGGGTCCTGTGTTTCCCGAGTGCGGGGGAGCCGCGGGGTACGGTGCGTTCGATTCAGGGGGCACACACCTGCGCACACGCGTACGCCGCGACCGGGCCGTACCCGCGCGGACGAAACGATGGGGTGGGGATGGCCGAGCACCGGCAGTCCAGAAGACGCAGGTACATCACGTGGGGGGCGGCCGGCGCCGCCGTCCTCGCCGGGGCCGGGATCGCCGCGCAGACGTCGATGGCGGCCACCGCCTGGCCGGCCCAGAAGACCTACACCGGCCGCGCCTTCGACACCTGCACCGCGCCCTCG
The DNA here is from genome assembly GCF_044750845.1 of Streptomyces sp. NPDC088766. NCBI lineage: Bacteria > Bacillati > Actinomycetota > Actinomycetes > Kitasatosporales > Streptomycetaceae > Streptomyces > Streptomyces sp. NPDC088766. The sequence goes on from NZ_JBIVKQ010000025.1 coordinate 36,899, forward strand.
CTGTCCGCGATGAAGGCCTGGAAGAGCGACGGCTTCTACGGCGCCGCCGCCGTGTACATCGGCGGCAAGAACCGCGGCTGCACCCAGGCCAACCTCACCGCGTCCTGGGTGAAGTCGGTCGACGCGGCCGGCTGGAAGCTCATCCCGCTCTACGTCGGCGCCCAGCCGCCCTGCCAGACCGGCACCAGCCCCGAGAAGATCAGCGCCGCCACCGCCGCCTCCCTCGGCGCCACCGACGCCGCGGACGCCGTGGCCAAGGCCGCCGCGCTCGGCATGAAGGCCGGCAGCCCCGTCTACCTGGACATGGAGTCGTACGACATCACGAACAAGGCGTGCAACGACGCCGTGCTCACGTACGTGCGCTCCTTCACCAAGACCCTGCGCGCCAAGACCTACCGGGCCGGCTACTACGGCTTCAGCAGCTCCAGCGCCAAGGCGATCGCCACCGCCACGGACAAGACGGACCTGCCGGGCAACCTCTGGTACGCGCTGTGGGACAAGCAGAACACCACCACCGCGGACTGGCCCTGGGGTGCGACGCAGTACACCGACCACAGCCGCGGCCACCAGTACATGGTCAACAGCAAGGAGACCCGCGGCGGTTACACGATCACCGTGGACCGCGACGCGTGGGACGCCCCGGTCGCCCTCGTGGGCTGACCCCCGTACGGGTGCGGGCGCGGCGGTGCCCGAAGTCCCGGTGAATCGTTGGTCCAATGGGTTGGCCCCAGCCGCCCCACTGCCTACCATCGATCACTGCAAGACTTTGTGCACCGCCGCACAATCTCCTCGGGAGGCTTCCTTGCACCGCCGTCGTCGCACCGCGTTCCTGCTGTCCGCCGTGATCGTCGTGGCGGGTCCCCTCCTCACGGCCTGCGGGAACGAGGCCCACCCCGGAGCGGCGGCCGTCGTCGGCGGCCAGCGGATCACCGTCTCGCAGCTGGAGAGCCGGGTGAACGAGGTGCGCGAGGCGCAGCGCGCCGCCGTCCCCGACGAGACCCAGTACGCCCAGGCCATCGCCCGCACCGGCAACCTCACCCGCGACACCCTGCACGGCATGGTCCTCGACCGGGTGCTGCACCGCGCCGCCGAGGACGCTGGCATCACCGTCAGCCGCAAGGAGGTCCAGGCGATGCGGGCCGGCCTGGAACAGCAGGCGGGCGGCTCCAAGGGCCTGCAGGCCACCTGGCTCCAGCAGTACGGCATCCCGCCACAGCGCCTCGACGAGAACCTCCGCCTCCAGCTGGAGGCCCAGAAACTCGCCACGGGCCTCGGCACCGACACCAGCCGGCCCGAGTTCTGGAACGCCCTGTCGAAGGCGTCGAAGGAACTCGACGTCGACCTCAACCCGCGCTACGGCGACTGGGACGTGCAGAAGGTCAGCCGCGTCGACGCGAGGACACCGTGGGTCCGCGACGTGACGACGGCGTCCCAGCCGCCGCAGACGGCCTGACCCTCCGGTGCGGCCGGGGGCCGTCGGCGGGTTGGGTTACGTTCGGGGAGTGAACGCAACGAGTCCCGAAGGCGCCCCGGCCCCCGGCCGCGTCGTCCTGCTCACCACCAGCCACCGGGTCGCCCCCGGCCTGCTGTCCTGGCCCGCCTGGCAGGCGCTGCGCGAGGCCGACCAGGTGATGTGCGCGGACGGCACCCATCCCCAGCTGCCGTACCTGCGCGAGGCCGGCATAGCGGTGGCGGAGACCGCCCCCACCGCCGAGGACCTCCTCGCGGCCTGCGCCGGCGGCCGCACGGTCGTCGTGGTGGCGACCGGCGAGGGGGAGCCCGCCCTGACGGACGGCCTGGCCCGCCTGGCCGGCTCCGGCCGCGTGACCATGCCCGACCTGGAGCTGCTCCCCGCCTCCTACGACCTCCCCGGCGCCCGCCTCCTCGACCTCGTGCAGGTCATGGACCGCATCCGCGCCGAGTGCCCCTGGTCCTCCCGGCAGACCCACCGGGGCCTCGCGAAGTACGGCATCGAGGAGGCGTACGAACTCGTCGAGGCCATCGAGGACGGCGACCGCGACGAGCTGCGCGAGGAACTGGGCGACGTCCTCCTCCAGGTCGTCTTCCACGCCCGCATCGCCGAGGAGGACGAGGAGGCCCCGTTCTCCGTCGACGACGTCGCGGGCACGATCGTCACCAAGCTCGTCCACCGCCACCCGCACGTCTTCGGCGACGCCACCGCGACCACCCCCGAGGAGGTCAAGGAGCACTGGCTGCGCACGAAGGCGGTCGAGAAGCGCCGCGCATCGGTCACCGACGGCATCCCCCTCCACCAGCCGGGCCTGGCCCTGGCGGCGAAGCTCGCGTCGAGGGTCCGCTCGGCGCACCTGGAGGTGCCGCTCCCGTCGGCGGAGGGCATCGGCTACGAACTGCTCGCCCTGGCGGCCCGCGCGGAGGCGGAGGGCGTGGACCCGGAGGCGGCCCTGCGAGCGGCGGCCCGCACCTACCGGGACGCGATCCGCTCGGCCGAAGGCGTGGGGGAGTAGGACGGGGCTCGTGCGGGCGGCGCCGGGGGCCGCGTCCGGTCCCGCCGCGAGACCGGACGACCACGACGTGGCCCCGCGCCGGCGTCGTGAGGCCGGACCGGCGTCCCGCCCCGGTGCTCGGGGAATTCGTCGTGGTCCGGTGGTTCGGTGGTCCGGTGGTCCCGTGTTCCCTTGGTCCGAGGTCCCGAGGTCCCGAGGTCCCGAGGTCCGGGGTTCCGCCGGGACCCCGTGATCCGGCAGCCGCGGGCCGTGGCCGCGTCAGGCCGCGCGCGGCCGTCGACCCGGCCCCGGTTACCGTCGGGGCGTGACCCAGCAGCCCGCACCCGAGCCGTCCGCGCCAGCCCTGTTCACCTGGGAGTTCGCCACCGACCCCTACCCCGCCTACGCCTGGCTCCGCGAGCACGCGCCCGTGCACCGCACGCGGCTGCCCAGCGGTGTGGAGGCCTGGCTGGTCACCCGGTACGCCGACGCCAGGCAGGCCCTCGCCGACCAGCGGCTCAGCAAGAACCCGGCGCACCACGACGAGCCCGCGCACGCCAGGGGCAGGACCGGGATCCCCGGTGAGCGCAAGGCCGAGCTGATGACGCATCTGCTGAACATCGACCCGCCGGACCACACCAGGCTGCGACGACTCGTCAGCAAGGCCTTCACGCCCCGCCGGGTCGCCGAGTTCGCGCCCCGCGTGCAGGAGCTGACGGACGGGCTCATCGACCGGTTCGCGGAGCGGGGCACCGCCGACCTCATCCACGACTTCGCCTTCCCGCTCCCCATTTACGCCATCTGCGACCTGCTCGGCGTTCCCCGCGAGGACCAGGACGACTTCCGGGACTGGGCGGGCATGATGATCCGGCACGGCGGGGGCCCGCGCGGCGGTGTCGCCCGGTCGGTGAAGAAGATGCGCGGCTACCTCCTGGACCTCATCCACCGCAAGCGCCTGGAGCTTCCCGCCGATCCGGCCCCCGGCGAGGACCTCATCTCGGGTCTGATCCGTGCCTCCGACCACGGCGAGCACCTCACCGAGAACGAGGCCGCCGCCATGGCCTTCATCCTGTTGTTCGCCGGGTTCGAGACGACGGTCAACCTGATCGGCAACGGCACCTACGCCCTGCTGACCCACCCCGGGCAGCGCGCCCGCCTCCAGGACTCCCTGGCCGCGGGCGAGAGCGGCCTCCTGGCGACCGGCGTGGAGGAACTCCTGCGCTACGACGGCCCCGTGGAACTCGCCACCTGGCGGTTCGCCACCGAGCCCCTGACCGTCGGCGGGCAGGACATCGCCCCCGGCGACGCCGTCCTCGTCGTGCTGGCGGCCGCCGACCGGGACCCGGAGCGGTTCGCCGACCCGGACGTCCTGGACCTGTCCCGCCGCGACAACCAGCACCTGGGTTACGGCCACGGCATCCACTACTGCCTGGGCGCACCCCTCGCCCGCCTGGAGGGACAGACCGCGCTGGCCACCCTGCTGACCCGGCTGCCCGATCTGCGACTGGACGCCGATCCGGCCGACCTGAGGTGGCGCGGCGGCCTCATCATGCGCGGACTGCGCACCCTGCCCGTGCGGTTCGGCCCGGCCGTTCCCGGTGAACCCCCCGCAGCCGTCCGCTGACCATCCGTTATGTGCACGGACGGCGAAGCAGAAGTGACCGTTCCTCAACTCTGTGATCTTCACGTGATCTGCGCGGCATTAACTTGTGACAAGTGATCGTCTGCCGATACGTTCACCTGTCAGCGCGGCGCCCCCGTTTCGCGGCCCGTGCAAGCACTGCTGTCTCGAGAAAGGCCCCCGCATGCTCTCCGGGAACGGTCGACACCGGCGCCCCCGTCAGGCTCCGGCCCTCCTCGTCGCGGCCGGCGTGACCGGCTCCGCGATCGCCATCCCACTGCTCGGCGCCACCGGTGCGAGCGCTGCCGACGGCACGGTGTGGGACACGGTGGCGGAGTGCGAGTCCGGCGGCTCCTGGAGTGCCGACCAGGGCAACGGCGAGTACGGCGGCCTGGCGCTGAGTCAGGAGGACTGGGAGGCGTACGGCGGACTCGACTTCGCCGAGCGCCCCGACCTGGCCAGCCGCAACCAGCAGATATCCGTCGCGCAGAAGGTCCTCGCCGACCAGGGCGTCAGCGCCTGGGGCACCTGCGGGCTGACGTCCGGGCTCAGCAAGGAGAACGGGGCGGGCAACCTGGACACCGGGGTGGCGGACGACTTGTCCGGTTCCTCCGTGTCGTCCGGCTTGTCCGACCTGTCCAAGGGGTCGTCCGGCTCCTCGAACTCCTCGAACTCCTCGGGTTCCTCAGGCTCCTCCGGCTCCTCGGGCGGCAAGGCGGCGTCGGCCTCCCCGTCGACCGAATCCTCCACGGATGCCACGGACGAGACCTCCCCGTCCGCTTCGTCCTCTTCCTCCGGAAAGCCGGACAGTTCCTCGGAGTCCGATGCGTCGGCGGACGTGGACGCGGGCACCTCGCGGACGGGTGACAGCTCACCCACGGCCACCCCTGAAGTGGACGACTCGGACAAGTCGGTCCAGGAGGCGGGCTCTTGGAGCCTCGTCGACACCGGCTCCCTCGCCTCCGGCCGCCACCGCGGCACCTCCGCCGACGAGGCCGTGCCGGACGGCACCGCCACCGCCTCCTCCGGCCGGCACGCCGCGGGCGCCTCCGGCGGCGCGGTGGGCACCTATGTCGTGCGCGACGGCGACTCCCTCGTCTCCATCGCCGACTCCCTTGGCCTCGAAGGCGGATGGCGCGCGCTCTACGCGGAGAACAAGGACGCCATCGGCGCCGACCCGAACAACATCGCTCCCGGTCAGACGCTCGACACAGCGGTGGAATAAGGCGGAAAAACGGGAAAAACAGCGGGAGTTCACGTCACGCTTCGCGCCGAATGTCCGGTTTGGTGAAAGTGTGGGATGAGTCTCAGAAGCCGTGATCGTCTTTGAAATTCCGCCGAGGGCGTGTCTACGGTCGTGACCGCTCGGCAACCCGAGCCCCGGCTGTCGCAACGCCGAATCCTGCCAGTGGCAGCCCGGGAACAGTCGTCGCGTCAAGCGCCGTAGGCAGGAGCGGGGGACCCAAGGTAAGTGCCGTACCGGTCGGTCGACCGGAACGGCTCGGGGTGAAGCCACGCCTTCCGGGGAGCAGCGCTCCCGGGCGGGAGTGGCCGGGCAACTCACACGGCCCGAACCCGACAGCTCACCTCGCAGGCGTCGGTGAGGGGATCCACCATGCTGTTTTCCGCCAAGGGCAAGCACCGCCGTCCGTCCAGGGCCACCCGCGCCGCCGCGCTCGCCGGCGTCACCGGTGTCGCCATCGCCGCCCCGCTGATGGCGGCCGGCAACGCCTCCGCCGCCACCGCCTCCGAGTGGGACGCGGTCGCCCAGTGCGAGTCCGGCGGCAACTGGTCCATCAACACCGGCAACGGCTACTACGGCGGCCTGCAGTTCTCCGCCTCCACCTGGGCCGCGTACGGCGGCACGCAGTACGCCTCCACCGCCGACAAGGCCTCGAAGTCCCAGCAGATCCAGATCGCCGAGAAGGTCCTCGCGGGCCAGGGCAAGGGTGCCTGGCCGGTCTGCGGCGTGGGCCTGTCCGGCGCCGCGTACAACGGCGGCTCGGCCTCCACCGGCTCGGCCTCCACCGGCTCGTCCGCCGGCGGCTCCTCGGCCGGCGGCTCCTCGGAGACCACCACCCGCTCCACCGAGAAGCAGAGCGCCTCCCGCTCCGCCGAGCGCCCGGCCGCCAAGTCCCAGAAGACCGTCACCACCCCGACCGGCAAGAAGGTCAAGAAGGGCGACGGCGAGTACAAGGTCGTCACGGGCGACACCCTCAGCTCCATCGCCGAGGCGCGGGGCGTCAAGGGCGGCTGGGCCGAGCTGTTCGAGCTGAACAAGGACATCGTCCAGGACGCCGACCTCATCTACCCGGGTCAGCAGCTGCACCTGAAGTGACATCCGGCCCTCGGCCGGACCACAGCCCCCTCACGGCCGAGGCCGTCACGCTGAAGGCCTCGTGAGGGAGCCCCCGTCCCCACGGACCCCCCGCCCCGGTGCGTGTTCCCCCGTACGCACCCGGGCGGGGTTTTCTTCTCCCGCTCGCCACCTTCTGTTGGCCACCCCCTTTGTTCCGGGCTGAAACAATGGGTACCGTCTCCCTGTCCACGGGACGGTCGGTCGGCCGACCGGCGCCCCGGGGCGGTTAGGCTCTAGTCGCAAGGCTCAGCAAGGGCTCCACACGGCCCGCTCGTGCCCCGCACAACCAGCGTCACATCCCAAGAAGGAGATGCTCGTGCCGTCCATCGACGTCGTCGTAGCCCGGGAAATCCTGGACTCCCGAGGCAACCCCACGGTCGAGGTCGAGGTCGGCCTCGACGACGGCAGCACGGGTCGTGCCGCCGTCCCCTCCGGCGCCTCCACCGGCGCCTTCGAGGCCATCGAGCTTCGCGACGGTGACCCGAACCGCTACCAGGGCAAGGGTGTCGAGAAGGCCGTCCTGGCCGTCATCGAGCAGATCGGCCCCGAGCTGGTCGGCTACGACGCCACCGAGCAGCGCCTGATCGACCAGGCCATGTTCGACCTGGACGCCACCGACAACAAGGGCTCCCTCGGCGCCAACGCCATCCTCGGCGTCTCCCTCGCCGTCGCCCACGCCGCCTCCGAGGCCAGCGACCTCCCGCTCTTCCGCTACCTGGGCGGCCCGAACGCGCACCTGCTGCCCGTTCCGATGATGAACATCCTGAACGGCGGCTCGCACGCCGACTCCAACGTGGACATCCAGGAGTTCATGATCGCCCCGATCGGTGCGGAGTCCTTCTCCGAGGCCCTGCGCTGGGGCGCCGAGGTCTACCACACCCTCAAGAAGGTGCTGAAGACCAAGGGCCTGTCCACCGGCCTGGGCGACGAGGGCGGCTTCGCCCCGAACCTGGAGTCCAACCGCGCCGCGCTCGACCTCATCATCGAGGCCATCAAGCAGGCGGGTTACGTCCCCGGCGAGCAGATCGCGCTCGCGCTCGACGTCGCCGCGTCCGAGTTCTACAAGGACGGCGCCTACGAGTTCGAGGGCAAGTCCCGCTCGGCCGCCGAGATGACCGAGTACTACGAGGAGCTGGTCTCCGCGTACCCGCTGGTCTCCATCGAGGACCCGCTGTACGAGGACGACTGGGCCGGCTGGAAGGTCATCACCGACAAGCTGGGCGACAAGGTCCAGATCGTCGGCGACGACCTCTTCGTCACCAACCCGGAGCGCCTGGCCCGCGGCATCGAGGAGGGCTCCGCGAACGCCCTCCTGGTCAAGGTCAACCAGATCGGCTCGCTGACCGAGACGCTGGACGCCGTCGAGATGGCCCAGCGCAACGGCTTCAAGTGCATGATGTCCCACCGCTCCGGCGAGACCGAGGACGTCACCATCGCCGACCTCGCCGTCGCGGTGAACTGCGGCCAGATCAAGACCGGCGCGCCGGCCCGCTCGGACCGCGTCGCCAAGTACAACCAGCTGCTGCGCATCGAGGAGATCCTCGACGACGCCGCGGTGTACGCCGGCCGCAGTGCCTTCCCGCGGTTCCGCTCCGCGGACCGCTGAGCACGGCAAGGGCTGGAGCAAGCCGTACAGCACAGGGTTGAACCGGCCCGGCTGAGCCGTTGAGGGCTCATCCCGAGCCAGTCGTACGTACGTCCCCGTACCGGTCCCGTACCGTGTCCGGGGACGTACGCACGTGTGAGACGGGAGGCGGGGACGACATGGCCGTGAAGGACCGGGACCGTTTCTCCACCACGACCAGGATCAAGCTGCTCGGCGAGCAGACCGCGGCCCGGGTCTACCGGTCCCAGACCAAGCGCCAGGCCCGCCGCTCGCGCCTGACCGGCCGCGCGGCCCTCCTCGCCCTGGTCCTGTGCACACTGATCGTGGCCCTGGCCTACCCGATGCGGCAGTACGTCTCCCAGCGCGCCGAGATCGCCGACCTCCACCGCGAGAAGGAGCAGGCCCGCGAGCGGGTGGCACAGCTGCGCGACCTCAAGGCACGCTGGCAGGACGACGCCTACGCCGAACAGCAGATCCGGCTGCGGCTGCACTACGTGATGCCGGGGGAGACGGGTTACATCGTCGTCGACCCCGACGCCGCCGAGCAGTCCCGTGCCGATCAGGGGGCCGCCGACCGCCCCTGGTACTCGAACGTCTGGGACGCCGTCGACAAGTCCGACGCCGCCGCCGGCCGATGAACCGACTAGAGAGACTTCCGTACAGGCATGGAAACCCCACCGCCCACCACTCCCCGCACCGAGCCCACCGACGCCGACGTCGAGGCCTTCCAGCAGCAGCTCGGACGACCGCCGCGCGGACTGCGCGCCATCGCCCACCGCTGCCCGTGCGGCCGGCCGGACGTGGTGGAGACGGCCCCCCGCCTCCCCGACGGCACCCCCTTCCCCACGCTGTACTACCTGACGTGCCCGAAGGCGAACTCCGCCATCGGCACGCTCGAGGCGAACGGCGTGATGAAGGAGATGACGGAACGGCTCCGGACCGATCCGGAGCTGGCGGCGGCCTACCGGGCGGCGCACGAGGACTACGTGCGGCGGCGGGACGAGATCGAGGAGCTGAAGAACTTCCCCAGCGCGGGCGGCATGCCGGACCGGGTGAAGTGCCTGCACGTGCTGGTCGCGCACTCCCTGGCCGCCGGGCCGGGAGTCAATCCGCTCGGGGACGAGGCGCTCGGCATGCTGCCGCAGTGGTGGAGCAGGGGAACCTGCGTGACGCCGCCCCAGCCGCCGTCCGGTGAGGGCCGGCAGGTGGACACGCCGCAGGACGGGACGGCCCGCTCCGCCTTCGAGCCGGTCGAGGGGGACGCCCGATGACTCGCGTCGCCGCCGTCGACTGCGGTACGAACTCCATCCGTCTGCTCGTCGCCGACGCTCACCCCGAGACGGGTGAACTGGTCGAACTGGACCGCCGTATGACGATCGTGCGGCTCGGGCAGGGGGTCGACCGGACCGGGCGGCTCGCGCCCGAGGCGCTGGAGCGGACCTTCGCCGCGTGCCGGGAGTACGCGGCGGTCGTCAAGGAGCAGGGAGCCGAGCGGCTGCGTTTCGTGGCCACCTCCGCCTCGCGCGACGCGGAGAACCGGGACGAGTTCGTGCGCGGGGTGCTGGACATCCTGGGCGTCGAGCCCGAGGTGATCTCCGGCGAGCAGGAGGCGGAGTTCTCCTTCACCGGCGCCACCAGGGAACTGACGGGCCGTGACGACCTGACGAAGCCGTACCTCGTCGTGGACATCGGCGGCGGCTCGACCGAGTTCGTCGTCGGGGACGACCGGGTGCGCGCCGCACGCTCCGTGGACGTCGGCTGCGTGCGGATGACCGAACGGCACCTGGTCGTGGCCGGGGCGGTCACCGACCCGCCCACCGAGGAGCAGGTCACGGCGATGCGCGCCGACATCGAGGCGGCCCTGGACCTCGCCGAGCGCACGGTCCCGCTGCGCGAGGCGCACACCCTGGTGGGCCTGGCCGGCTCCGTCACGACGATCTCGGCGATCGCGCAGGAACTGCCGGAGTACGACTCGCGGGCCATCCACCACTCCCGGGTCTCCCGGGAACGGGTCCGTGAGATCACCGAGTGGCTGCTGCGCTCGACCCACGCCGAGCGGGCGGCGGTCCCCTCGATGCATCCGGGCCGGGTCGACGTCATCGCCGCGGGTGCCCTGGTGCTGCTGTCGATCATGGAGCGGACCGGCGCCGAGGAGGTCGTGGTGAGCGAGCACGACATCCTCGACGGCATCGCCTGGTCGGTGGCGTAATCCCTCTGCTGAGCAGGTGGGAGAACGTTTGAGCGCGTTCGAGGGGCGGGGAACGGCCGGGAGACGCCCCTCGGCGACACGCCCCCGGAAAACTTCGTGAAGTTCTTCACAAGGAAAACGGCCCTCCCGGAGGACCAAGGGGGGCCGCTTGGCCCTTCCGGGCGCTCGACAGTCGGGTGAACATGTTCAAAAGCGGAAGCCGCGGACGTTTCGCGAGGGTCGCGCGAGACGTGTTTCAAAGGCCTCACCCGGCACCCCGAAGCCCGGAGAGGCAGCTCACGCGGCATTGACAACGGCACCGGGTGCACACGGGTTCCCGTCGCGCACCATGACATGGATCACGTGGGCGGCGGAGGATAGCACACACCCCGAGGAAGCTTGTGAAGGGGCGCACGAGCCACCCCCCTGAGGCGGGTGGATACTCGATGGCATGAGCACCACGGAGCGTCCCAGGATCCTCGTAGTAGGCGGTGGGTACGTAGGCCTGTACGCAGCTCGGCGTATCCAGAAGAAGATGCGCTACGGCGAGGCGACCGTCACGGTCGTCGACCCCCGGTCGTACATGACCTACCAGCCCTTCCTCCCCGAAACCGCCGCCGGCAACATCTCCCCGCGCCACGTCGTCGTCCCGCTGCGACGCGTGCTGCCCAAGGCGGAGGTCCTCACCGGCCGGGTCACCACCATCGATCAGGACCGCAAGGTCGCCACGATCGCCCCGCTGGTCGGCGAGGCGTACGAGCTGCCCTTCGACTACCTGGTCATCGCCCTCGGCGCGGTCTCCCGCACCTTCCCGATCCCCGGCCTCGCCGAGCAGGGCATCGGCATGAAGGGCATCGAGGAGGCCATCGGCCTGCGCAACCACGTCCTCGAGCAGCTCGACAAGGCCGACTCCACCACCGACGAGGAGATCCGCCGCAAGGCGCTCACCTTCGTCTTCATCGGCGGCGGCTTCGCCGGCGCGGAGACCATCGGTGAGGTCGAGGACATGGCCCGCGACGCGGCCAAGTACTACAAGAACGTGTCCCGCGAGGACATGCGCTTCATCCTCGTCGACGCCGCCGACAAGATCCTTCCCGAGGTCGGCCCCAAGCTGGGCGCCTACGGCAAGGAGCACCTGGAGAGCCGCGGCGTGGAGATCTACCTCTCCACCTCGATGGACTCCTGCGTCGACGGCCACGTGGTGCTGAAGAACGGGCTCGAGGTCGACTCCAACACGATCGTCTGGACGGCCGGCGTCAAGCCGAACCCCGTCCTCGCCCGCTACGGCCTCCCGCTCGGCCCCCGTGGTCACGTCGACACGGCCGCCACGCTCCAGGTGCAGGGCACCGACTACATCTGGGCCGCCGGCGACAACGCCCAGGTCCCCGACGTCGCCGCCCGCAAGGCCGGCGTCGAGAACGCCTGGTGCCCGCCGAACGCGCAGCACGCGCTCCGTCAGGCCAAGGTCCTCGGCGACAACGTGATCTCCGGCATGCGGGGCTTCCCGCAGAAGGAGTACGCGCACTCCAACAAGGGTGCGGTGGCGGGCCTCGGCCTCCACAAGGGCGTCGCGATGATCGTCATGGGCAAGATGAAGATCAAGCTCAAGGGCCGGCTGGCGTGGTACATGCACCGCGGCTACCACGGCCTGGCGATGCCGACGTGGAACCGCAAGATCCGCGTCTTCGCCGACTGGACGCTCGGCATGTTCCTCAAGCGCGAGGTCGTCTCGCTCGGCGCGCTGGAGTCCCCGCGCGAGGAGTTCTACGAGGCCGCGAAGCCGGCCCCGGTGGCGGCCAAGCAGACCGAGAAGACCGGCGAGAAGGCCAAGGCCTCCTGACCCGGCTTCACCGAACCCCCTGAAGGGGCCGCCCGCCATCCGTGGTGCGGGCGGCCCCTTCGGCGTGAGCGGGGCGGGTGAGCCCGGGGTCCGGGGCGGAGCCCCGTGCCGGCACATGGTCGCCGACCGAGTCGGGCGGGCCGGGTGGGCGAGACCGGGGTCCGGGGCGGAGCCCCGCGGCGGGACCACAACCCGGGTCCGCATGGTTTGCCCAGCCATGACCCCCGGAGGGGACTGCGGGAAAGCCCCGCGAGTGTTTACGTGGTGCAAGGACATCCGGGATCACCGTCACGGAGGTGTGCACCATGCCAGACGCCGCGCCGCGGCTCCACGCCCTCGTAGAACAGTTGCTGGGAGCCCCCTTCCCGATGCGGATCCGCGCCTGGGACGGCTCCCAGGCCGGCCCGCCCGACGCGCCCACCCTGGTGGTACGCAACCGAAGAGCCGTCCGCCGGCTCCTCTTCAAACCGGGCGAGCTGGGGATGGCCCGCGCCTGGGTGGCCGGCGACCTGGACGTCGAGGGCGACCTGTACCCGGCCCTCGACCTTCTCTCCGGCCGGATCTGGGACCGCGGCGAGGACGCCCGCACCCTCGCCGAGGCCCTGCGCGACCCGTCCTTCCGCGCCGCGGTCCGCGGACTGGTGAGACTCGCCGGCCCCCCGCTGCCGCCCGCTCCGCCGCGCGAGGAGGTCCGCCGTACGACCCACCTGCACACCCGCCGTACCGACCGGCGCGCCGTCAGCCACCACTACGACGTCGGCAACGACTTCTACGAGATCGTCCTCGGCCCCTCCATGGTGTACTCCTGCGCCTACTGGGAGTCCGCCGACGGCACCCTCGAGGACGCCCAGCGCGACAAGCTCGAACTCGTCTGCCGCAAGCTCGCACTGACACCGGGCCGGCGCCTGCTGGACGTGGGCTGCGGCTGGGGCTCGATGGCGATCCACGCGGCCCGTGAGCACGGTGTGAGCGTCGTCGGCATCACCCTCTCCCGGGAGCAGGCGGCGTACGCCCGCAAGCGCGTCGCGGACGCCGGCCTCGCCGACCGGGTGGAGATCCGCGTCCAGGACTACCGGGACGTCGCCGACGGGCCGTACCACGCGATCTCCTCCATCGGCATGGCCGAGCACGTCGGCGCCGAGAGGTACCTGGAGTACGCCGGTGTCCTGCACGCCCTTCTCGAGCCGGGCGGCCGGCTGCTCAACCACCAGATCGCCCGTCGTCCGCAGCGCGACGAAACGGCCTACGAGGTCGACGAGTTCATCGACGCCTACGTCTTCCCGGACGGTGAACTCGCCCCGCTCGGCACCACCGTCACCCAGCTGGAACGCGCCGGCTTCGAGGTCCGTGACGTGGAGTCGATCCGCGAGCACTACGCCCTCACCCTGCGCCGCTGGGTGGCCCGGCTGGAGGCCGACTGGCGCCGCGCGGTGCGGTCGGCCGGCGCGGGCCGGGCCCGCGTCTGGCGCCTCTACATGGCGGCCTCCGCGCTCGCCTTCGAACGCAACCGCATCGGCGTCAACCAGGTCCTGGCCGTCCGCACCACGGACTCCGGCACCGCCGGCCTGCCGCTGCGCACCCGCACCTGGAACTGACCTGCGGCGGACAGCGCGAGGGGCCCCGTCGCCGTGGCCGACGGGGCCCCCGAACCCACCGTCGGTCACTCCGACTTGATGGCCGTCAGCACGTTCAGCCGGGCCGCCCGCCGCGCCGGCCAGAGCGCGGCGAGCACTCCGACCGCGCCGGCCAGCGCCAGGAACACGGCCATCCGGCCCCACGGCAGGACGAGTTCGTAGGTCGCCATCGACGTGCCGATCAACTCACCGGCCGCCCAGCCGAAGAACACGCCGAGCCCGATGCCGAGCACCCCGCCGAACAGCGAGATCACGAGGGACTCCAGTCGCACCATCCGCTTCACGGCCCGCCGGTCCAGCCCGATGGCCCGCAGCATGCCGATCTCCTGCGAACGCTCGAACACCGACATCGCCAGCGTGTTGATGACCCCGAGCACCGCGACGATCACGGCCATCGCGAGCAGGCCGTAGAGCATGTTCAGCATCAGCGTGAACATCTGCGCGATCTCGTCGGAGAGGTCCTGCCTGCTCTGCACCTTGATGGCCGGGTTGGCGCCGAGGGCCTTCTCCAGCCTGTCCTTCGTGGCGTCCGAGGCACCGCCGGCCGTCTTGACCATGACCTGCATGTCGGTCGGGTCGTCCTGGTGCGGGGCGAGGGCGGTGTTGTCCAGGACGATGCCCCGGATCATCTCGTTGCCCCGGTAGACGCCGGCCACCGTCAGCCGCTGCTTCGCGCCGTCCTCGTACGCCACCGTGAAGTCCGAACCGGCCTTCCAGCCGTGGGACCCGGCCGTGTCCTCGTCCACGACGACCCGGCTGCCGCCGACCTGGAAGACGCCGTCGTCGACCGGGAGGTCGGTGAGCTGCGCGATGGCGGAGCCGGTGACGCCGGTGACGTACTCGGTCTGCCCGTCGATGCGGGCGGGGGCGTTGCGCAGCGGGCTGGTGACGGCCACCCCGTCGGTCGCCCTCAGCTTCCTCTCGACGTCGGGGGAGAGCCCGTTGCCGTTCGCCATCGACACCACGTAGTCGGCCCGCACCGCGGCCGACGCCATCTTGTCGATCGACTTCTGGAGGCTGCCCGCCATCACCGTCATGCCGGTGATCAGGGTGAGGCCCACCATCAGCGCGGAGGCCGTGGCGGCCGTACGACGCGGGTTGCGCACCGAGTTCTGCCGGGCCAGCTTGCCGGACACGCCGAAGACGCGCAGGACCGGCGCGGCGGCCGCGATCAGCGGCCGGGACAGCAGGGGCGTCAGCACGAACACGCCGATCACGAGCAGGACCGCGCCGAGCCCCATGGGGGCCTGGCCGTCGGAGCCGTTCATCGTGGTGGCCGCGAGGACGACCGCGACACCCGCCGCCGAGAACAGGGCGCCGAGGGTGTTGCGCAGCACCAGCGACTTGGTGGACGCGGTGGCGTGGACGCTGCTCATCGCGGCGACCGGCGGGATCTTCGCGGCCCGCCGGCCGGGCAGCCAGGCCGCCAGCATGGTGATGACGACGCCGACGGCCAGAGCGGTCGCGACCGTGCCGGGCGACACGACCAGCGGGCCGTCGGGCACGGTCGCCCCCAGCGTGCCCATCAGCGAGCGCAGTCCGGCGCCGATGCCGACGCCCGCGACCAGTCCGGTCAGCCCGGCGACCGTGCCGACCACGAACGCCTCGACCAGCACCGACCGGGTCACCTGCCGGCGGGAGGCGCCGACCGCGCGCAGCAGCGCCAGTTCCCTGGTGCGCTGGGCGACCAGCATGGTGAAGGTGTTGGCGATGATGAAGGTGCCGACGAAGAGCGCGATGCCGGCGAAGACCAGCAGGCCCTGCTTCAGACCGCTCATCGAGGCGGAGATCATCTCCGCCTGCTCGTCGGCGAGTTGCTTGCCGGTGGTGGTCTCGACGAGGTCCTTCGGCAGTGCCCTGTCGAGGGCGGCCTTCAGCGCGGTCTGCGAGGTGCCGGCGGCGGCCTTGACGTCGATCTCGTGGTACGTGCCGGTCTTGCCGAACAGCCGCTGGGCGGTGGCCGTGTCGAAGAGGGTGAGGCTGCCGCCCGCGGCGACGTTGCCGTCGTCGGTGGTGAAGACGCCGGTGATCCTCGGGGTGAGGACGGGGCCGTCCACCGAGAGGCGCACGGTGTCACCGACCTCGTAGCCGGCCCGCCGGGCGGTCTCGGAGTCGAGGGCGATCTGGCCGGGGCCCCGCGGGGCGGTGCCCTCCTGAAGCGGGTACCGGGGGTCCTTGTCGCCCCAGTAGTTGCCGCCCTGCGACTGGAAGCCCTCGCCGACGAGCTTGCCGTCCTTGCCGGCGATCGCGGTGAAGCCGCGGACGACGCCGATGGCGGACGCGGCGCCGGGGGCCTTCGCACTCGCGCCGAGAAGGGACTCGGTCAGCTCGGGCGTTCTGCCGATGCGGTCGCCCTCGTCCCCCTGCGGCTCGGCCGTGACGGCGACGTCGACCTGGTCGAATCCCTTGGCGGAACTCTTCTGATAGGCATCGGAGACGGTGTTGGTGAAGACCAGCGTCCCCGACACGAAGGCCACGCCGAGCATCACGGCGAGCACGGTCATCAGAAGCCGGGCCTTGTGCGCGAGGACGTTGCGCAGGGCGGTACGGAACATGGGTTCTTTTCTTCTCGGTCTGTCGGTCCTTGCGGGTCCTGGCCGCCGGTCAGGTGGTGCGGCCCTTGGCGTCGAAGCGCTTCATGCGATCGAGCACGGACTCGGCGGTGGGCCCGTGCACCTCGTCGACGATCCGGCCGTCCGCGAGGAACACCACCCGGTCCGCGTACGCGGCGGCCACCGGGTCGTGGGTCACCATGACGACCGTCTGGCCCAGCTCGCGCACGGAGTTGCGGAGGAAGCCGAGCACCTCTGCGCCCGAACGGGAGTCGAGGTTTCCGGTCGGTTCGTCGCCGAAGACGATGTCCGGCCGGGAGGCGAGGGCGCGGGCGACGGCGACGCGCTGCTG
Source organism: Streptomyces sp. NPDC088766 (assembly GCF_044750845.1). Classification (NCBI taxonomy): domain Bacteria; kingdom Bacillati; phylum Actinomycetota; class Actinomycetes; order Kitasatosporales; family Streptomycetaceae; genus Streptomyces; species Streptomyces sp. NPDC088766. The sequence goes on from NZ_JBIVKQ010000025.1 coordinate 53,516, forward strand.
CTGGCCGCCGGAGAGCTGCGAGGGGCGGTGGCCCAGCCGGTCGGCGAGCCCGACCATGCGGATGACCTTGTCCAGCCACTCCTTGTCCGGCCTGCGGCCGGCGATGTCCATCGGCAGGGTGATGTTCTCCAGGGCGTTCAGGGTGGGCAGCAGGTTGAACGCCTGGAAGATGAAACCGATCTTGTCCCGGCGCAACTTGGTGAGCTGCTTGTCCTTCAGGGATCCCAGCTCGGTGTCGCCGATGCGCACGGAGCCGGAGGAGAAGGTGTCCAGCCCGGCCACGCAGTGCATCAGCGTGGACTTGCCGGAGCCGGAGGGGCCCATGATCGCGGTGAACTCGGCCTGCCGGAAGTCGACGGAGACCCGGTCCAGGGCGACCACCCGGGTCTCGCCCTGTCCGTAGGTCTTGGACAGGTCCGTGGCGCGTGCGGCCACGGCGGTGGACCGGTCGGCGAGGGGCATGGTGGTCACGGCGGGGCTCCTGTGGGGACGACGGCGTGCTGCGTTTCGGGATCCGCACCATCGTCTCGGCCGCCCGGCGCCCTGTAGTCAACCGCTGTTCCGGTCTCTGGGGCAGACTTCCGAGGGACCGCGGGCCGCCGTGTCATACCAGGGGATGACACGCGCCCCTGAGGTGCCGTTCGTCAAGAACAGGTGGAGCACCCTCGTTCGGACGGTGAAATTCCGTCATTCCGTCCACACCCGCCGACGGTGCGCATGAGGCTACTGGCACGTGCGGATGGCGAGTTCGCGGTCTGATGCTCACTCAGAAGTCAATAAAATAAGACAACATCGGGTCGCCCGGCCCCTGTTGGCCAGACGCCTCCCGATAGGCTCCAGTCGCGACGCGGAGCCCATGGCCTGCCCGGATGGTGGAATGCAGACACGGCGAGCTTAAACCTCGCTGCCCCTCGCGGGCGTACCGGTTCAAGTCCGGTTCCGGGCACCACCCTGGTCACCCCGAGTGACCGGTTCACGCGCCGAGTTCTCGGGTGCCGTCGTTCACGAGGCAACCACCGTTCCCCGGTACGCCATGTCGGGCGGGCGCCTCCGGGGAGAAACGCCGGACGGGTCGTCTACTCCGTGGATACGTGCCGGTGGTCTTCCACGCGGTGGTCGAGGGCTGTCGACAGCAGTGGTCCTGGACGGGCGAAAACCGTCGGTCGCATCGGTGCCGAGTCGGCCGAGCACGCTGCGGAGCCGCCGAGCGCCCCAGGGCCGCGACGCCTGGGCACTCCTGTGTCCGGCGAGCGGCGAGAGCGCGGCCGCAGCACGATCAGTGCAGGTCACGCACCCGGAGCAGGCACGCGTACAGCGGTGCCTCGTCCCACGGGTGTGAGATGCCGACCTTGCGGTAGCCCCACGACTCGTATGCGGAACGGGCGGCCTCGGCCTCCGGTTCGGGTCGTACGGTCAGGGTGACGCGCTCGGCGTGGAGGCCGCGGGTGAGCTGTTCGTGCAGTGCGGCGGCGACACCGCGGCGCCGCCAGGCCTTCCGGACGGCCAGCTCGATGATGACGAAGGTGCGGCGCCCGTCCTCGCGGGTGAAGGCGTCCGGCAAGGTGACGTCCTGCAGATTCCGCCACCAGCGCGTATCCGGGGCGAGGTAGTACCCATAGGTGAAGCCGACTACCTCTGTGCCGTCGGAGGCGAGGACGAGTCGCATCCCGGGCCGGCGGGCGTGCACGGCGTAGTGCTCGATGAACTCGGCGACGTCGGAGGGATCCTCGTTGTACGGGGCCTCGGCGTAGACCTCCTCGTAGGCGCCGAGGAAGCGGTCCAACTGGGCGGCCGCGTTCTGGCCGTCGGCCCGTTCGTAAACGATGTCCGGCATCAGGCGGCCCTCGACTCCGTGTATTCGGTGAGCTGGTCGGCGGCGTCGCGGGCGCTGGCGGCGTCCACGTCTCGCAGGAGGGTGGCCACTTCGCCGAGACGCCGGGTGACGCGACCGGACTCGACCTCTTCCAGGTGTTCCAGGCTTTCCACGGCGTGCTTCGCAGCCTCGTCGACTTCGCCGGCGTGAACGAGGCTACGGGCGAGAGTGAGCCGGTACAGGGCCCGGTTGCGGCCGTAGGTGCGGTCCTGGTGGGCGAGTGCGGCGCCGAGGAACTGGACTGCGGCGCCGTGTTGCCCGGTTTCCGTGTAGAGCAGGCCCTGGGCGTAGTCGAGTTCGGCCTGCCCGTGGAAGGCGGCCCACTCGGGAGACGGGCGTCCACGCGTGGGGTCTTCTACCAGGCGCATGGAGAGCGCGAGTTGGCGGCGTGCGGCGGTGGCGTCCTGCATGAGCGACAGGGCGCGGGCCTCGCGGGAGGCGAGGAGGGACTGGAGGACGGGCGAGCCGTAGCGGGCGGCGCGGTACTGCGCGGCGCGGGCGAGGTTGAGGCCCTCGCGGGGACGGCCCTCGTACGAGGCCTGCATGCTCAGGGACGCCAGGACGAGAATGGCGAGGCTGGAGTCCTCCAGGACGGTGGCGACGGTCAGCGCCTCGCCCCAGTAGCGGCGGGCCTCGTCCTGCTGGTCGGCGTCGTAGTGGAGCCAGCCGCAGTGTTCGGCCGTTTCGCCAGCGAGCAGCTGCAACTGGCGGCCGATGGTTTCGGGGTACTGCGCGGTGTTGATGACGCGCTGGACCCGGCTGAGGTGGCGGCGGGCCAGCCGGCGGACGTCGCCGCCGCCGTAGGCGTCGTCGAGGTGGTAGAGGGAGCGCAGGCCTTCGCGGAGTTCGACGACGTGGGCGGTACCGACTGCACCGCCGGGGAGGAACGGTGCTGTTCTGGCTGGCGGCGTGGGAAGTCCGGCGGCTGCGGCCACCCCGATGGAGTCCTGCAAAAATGCCCGTCGATCCACGCTCGTGCCTTCCTGTGTGAGCAGTGCTGCATCACTCACGTAAGCACTTGGGGGCGGCCCGGGGAAACCCAACTCCCGCGGGTCTACGCCGAACATGGCGTGCAGGATGCGCCAGTTGCGGCCCTTCGGATTGGGCGGGACGGGGGTTCTCCACCGGCGGAAGTGGCGATCCGTGATGGTCACCGGTTCGCCGAGCATGCGCGCGGTCGATTCGAAGGCCTGTAAGAACTGGGCCGACCTTCTCCAGCCCATGGCGATGCATGCGCTTTCGAACTGCGTCAGCTCGCTCACGTGCAACCTCCGTGATGTGTCGTCACTGACGGTAGCGGCTTCGCGGCGTTGGGAAAGTCCGGTCGCGGAAATGTCCGGCGGAATGTCCGCCCGTAGGTCCGGCGCCCTCGGTTGTCCGGGAGTTGGCTGGTAGTGGACCGAGCATCACCGAGGGGAGCTGGACCAGTGCAAACCCGGACAGACCTATCAGTGACAACCCGCGCGGAGCGGGCTCTCGCGGCTGAGCAGTGGCTGCTGACGGCGGCGCCCGACCGGAGCCGGGCCCGCGCGGAATGGCTCTCCGACGGCGTGGCTCTCCTGCGCTGTGGTGGTGCTTTCGGCGCCGTCCGGATGAGTGCGCCCCTCGTCCACGTGGCGGCCCGCACCGACAACCTCGTCGAGGTCGACCGATACCTGGCGAAGGCATTGCTGGGCGGCCCGGTGTTCATGGACCAGGAGAGCGGACGGTACTACGCCCTCGTCGGCATCAGCACGGGGCGGCGCCCCGAGTGGAAGCGGACGAGGGACGACGCCGAATACCTCGGGCAGAACCACTACCTCGGAGTGCCCGCGCTCTCCGCCACCGATCCGGTCCGCCGCTCGTACTGGTGCGTGCCGATGGACAGCGCCGGGATCCTGACGGTTGCTGACGCGGTCTCGCAGCTCGTGCACACCGGCCGGGAGCGGCTCGCCAATGATCGGCGAGGCTGAGGTGTCGGCGGGCCGCCGCGCACTGGGCAGCATGCGAATCGCTGAGGACGGCAGGCCGGTGGCGACCGAGGTGTTCCAGCGGAAAGGAGCCTCGGTACGCGACGCGCGCCGGTTCGCGGCGGCGATCCTGGAGGAATGGGAGCTGTCCACCGCGCTGGCCGACACAGCCGAGCTGGTCGTCTCCGAACTCGCCACCAACGCCGTCCTGCACGCGCAGGCCAGCGTGTTCCGCGTGACCCTGCGCCGCCTCGCCCGCGACCAGGTGAGGGTCGCGGTGATCGACCGGAGCCGGACCATGCCCACACTGGTCCACGCCGAACCCGGCGATGACCACGGCCGGGGCCTGGCCCTCGTCGATGCCCTCGCGCCCTGCTGGGGAACAGACCTGCTGCCGTGGGGCAAGCGCGTGTGGGCCGAACTAGAGGACGCCCAAACACAGTCGGCGCCGCCTGCCAGCAACATCCCCATATACACGACCGGTTGGGCGCAGGCCTTCTACGTCCTGGCAGTCGCCGCGGTCGGCCTCGCCATCGTCGCGGCCACCGTCGCGCAGCACTGACGCAGAAGACGCCGCTCGACTCGCCCCCCAGGACACCCGTTGACGTGCGGAGGTGGCACGCCGACGGTCCTACGTCTCCAGCCGTCTGCCACCCCGACGGGCGGCCGGTGCCCGCTCCCACGAATCGAACTGCCCATGAGGAGAAGTTCGTGACCACTGGCGTCTATGCCATCTCTGCTCAGCGAAGTCGCCCCCGCCCCACCGTGGCCGAGGTGTTCGTCCACTCCGCGGCCCAGATTCACGAAGCCGCGGCCGGTATCTGGCCGGGTGAGCCGGTCGTGCTGGAGGAGCACGTTCCCAGCGTCACCGGATATGTGCACCGCGCCCGCGTCGGCGACCGGACCCTGTACGCGAAGACGTCGCTCCTGGGTGTCTCTCTCGTCTCGCTGCTGCGCGGTACGTGCGGCTCTTGGCGCGCTGTGCGCCAGGCGCAACAGGACTACGTGCAGCGGTCGGAGGGCCTCCTCGTGCGGGAGGCCGCGCAACTGCGGATCCTGGCTGACCTGGACGGCCCCCGAGTGTGCACGGTCGCAGGCATGCGGGCCGGCGTCATCTTCACCGAGGCCGTACCCGGCGCGACCCTGGCGGAACTTCTCCTGAAACGGCCCGGTGACGCTGGCGCGCTGCTGGGACGGACCCTTGCCGAGCTGCGGCCGCTGCACCGGCCGGGCGCTGCACGCCGCCTGGACCGGGCCGGGGTCATCGACGAGCGCAGCATCGACGGCACGTTCTGCCGCAAGTTCGAAGGGCTGGCCGGCTTCGTGTACGTCGACCAGCTCGGCGCGGAGCGATGCCCTGCCCGGTGCGGTGAAGTCGCGGACCTGGTGCAGGGCAGCGTGCGGCGGTTGCTCGCGCTCCGGACGAAGTTGCCCTCGGCCGTGGGCGCGAGCCTGGTGTACGGCGATCTCAAGCCTGAGCACGTCCTGTTCCCCGATGGCCCCGACGGGCGGCCGGTGTTCCTAGACCCGGGCCTGTTGCGGGCGAGCCCGATGGTCGACATGGCGAAGTTGCTGAGCCGTACGGTCCTGCTCCTCGTCGCGCGCCGCCCGGATCCGGCGACCGTGCGGCTCGTCGTGGACGGGCTCGGCATTGTCGCCCTCTCCCGTGTGGGGCACCTGTCGGTGCGGGAGCGGCGGGAGTGGCTGCGGAACCTGCTGACGCTGTGGCTGATGGACACGCTGAACATCGTCACGACCTACCTGTCCGCCCCGGCCGCGCTGCCGCTGCCCAGTATCGGTCTGGCCCTCGTCGAGCGGGCCGCGACGGTGTGTTCCCTCGTCGACGAGGTGAGTTCCGATCTCCTCGATCCTCTCCTTCGCAAGGGCCGGGGCGAGCGCACCCTCGCCCGGATCGTCGAGGCGGTCGTATGACGGCCCGGGTGCCGGCCGTCGGCATCATCGGCGCCGGGGCCGTCGGCCAGGCCGTCGGTGGGGCACTGGTGGCCGCCGGGCTGTGTGACCGGCTCCTCGTCACGGCACGCGCCGCCGGGCAGGCCGCGGCCCTGGCCGACGACCTCGATGACATGCGCACCGCGCTGGGGTCCCCGGTACGGCCGTGCCCGGCCGAGGCGGCCGAGCTGCGGGAGACCGCCGCCGTGGTGATCGCGGTCCGGGCCCGGTTCGCGAACACCCTCAGCGCGGACGTGCGGATGGGCGGGGCACAGGCGAACGCCCCCGTGATCCGAGCCCTTGCCGCTGATCTGGCGGGCTACCGGGGGACGGTGCTGATGGTGACCAACCCGGTCGACGTGATGACGCGCCTGTTCGCAGAGAAATCCGGCTGCCCAAGGGTGTTCGGCATCGGGTCGGGCCTGGACAGCGCCCGCTACCGGCTCGCCCTGGCCCGGCTGCTGGACGTGCCGACGTCGGCGGTGTCCGGGCACGTCATCGGCGAGCACGGGGACGCGGCCGTCGTCTGCGCCTCGTCGACCACCGTCCACGGGCATCCCGTCCCCGTCCCTCTCCAGCAGGTCCGCGACGAGCTGACCGCGCGGCCCGGCCGGATCAACGCCGGCATCGGCCGTACGCGGTGCGGCCCCGCCGGCGTGGTCGCGTCCACGCTGCGTCTGGCCTGCGGCGTCGAGGACGGGACGACCGAGCTGTCCGTCCGCCACAAAGACGTCTGGCTCGGGATCCCGGTCCACTTCACGCAGGGTCGGTTCCTGCCGTTCGTGCCTGCGCTGGATGCTGCCGAAGCCCGGCAGCTGAAGGCCGCCCGTTCCAAGCTCCGCGCCGCCTACGCGGCCGTGCGCGGTGTCCCACCGCAACCGCTTCTGTCTGGGAGGACTCACTCATGACCGCTCACGCCGTACGCCTGGAGAGTGCCGGCGCGGCCGTTACCGTCGTCTCCGCCGATCAGGCCGTCACCGACTGGTCTGCCCGCTACTTCGGACCGTGGTGGAAGGCGGCCGAGGCACCTGCACAGGACGTCTGCGCGGGGCCCCTGGTCCTGGCTGAGGTCGATGCGGACCGGTACGCCGAGGAGGCGCTGGCGGTGACGCAGGCGCCGCACACGAGCGTGGTGTACGCCAAGGCGCAGACGCTCCGCGCGGAGGACAGCGCGGCGGGCGTGATCCGCGCGGTGTCCCCGGAGCAGGCGCTCGCCTACCGGTCCGAGCCCGGGACCGGAAGTTTGATGATCTTCGGGTGCGAAACCGAGCCGGTCGCCACGGCGACGGCGCGCCTGGCCCGCGAGGTGATGCGGGGGATCCTGCTGCGTGACGGCTGGGCGGTGCTGCACGCCTCCGCGGTCGTCAAGGAAGGCCGCACGATCCTGACGTTCGGCCAGAAGGGCGCGGGCAAGACGACGACCGTCCTGGCCCTCGCTGCCCGGCACGGGTGCGGCCTGCTGGCCAACGACCGCGTGTTCGTCCGCCCCAACGGGCGCGGCGGCGTCGACGTCTTGCCCTGGCCGTCGGCTGCCGCGCTCGGTCTCGGCCTCCTCGACGGGCTCGGCTGGTTCGACCTCGTCCGCGAGCGCCTGCACGCCGGGGAGACGCTCCACCCGACGCAGGACATCCGGGTTACGGAGGCGATCCTCGCCAACCGCCACGAGCCGCTGTGGGAGGGCGGCAAGGAGCTGAAGGCGCAGGTGTTCCCGGACCAGTTCCCCGCCTGGTTCGGGCTGCCCCTGGCAACCGAGGGAGAGGCCGCGGCGCTGGTGTTCCCGCGCATCGAGGCGGGCGCCGTCCCGGCCGAGGAGGACGCGAGCCGGGCCTTGAGCGACGGCGACTTCATGAGCGGACAGACCGAGGACCGTTACCCGGACATTTTCGGCCTCGCCGGGATTGACGGGGGCGGCAGCGAGGAGGCCCGCCGCGAGGTGGCTCACCGGCTGGCGGAGCTGCCGCACCACTCGGTGGTCCTCGCCCACGACGTCACCGCGAACGCGGACTTCCTCGCGAAGCTCACCGGCTGCGCGTGACCGGCTGAACCGGCGTCGCCCAGGGCCGCGGCCTGGCGCCATCGTCGTAGGCGCGAGCCGCGCCGCCCCACAGTCCGCTCCGGCCTGATGCCCAGGTCTGCCTCGGCCGGAGCGTCCGACGCCCGCCCGCTTCCTGCATGGCTGCTCATCACACGGCGCCGGGGAGCGGGCGGGTCCATCCGAGGGCCCCAGACGCCCGATCTGGGGCCCTCGTCCATTCCGTCCCACCCCGGAGGTTGCTGTGTCCCCTCGTCCACTCGTCAAGCCCGACCATGCCACCTCGTGCTACTTCCGCACGTCCGTCGACCACCCGTACCGCAAGGCCCTGATCCAGATCTGCGAGCCGTGCAACGAATCGTGCAAGCACTGCTTCGTGTCGGCGACGAAACGTGGCGAGAACATGGACTGGGGCGCCGTCCGGGACCGCCTGATCCCGCAGCTCCTCGAGGCCCGCGTCAACCGCGTGACGCTCACCGGCGGTGAGCCGTTCATGCACCCCGACCTCCTTCCGATCGCCGACGACTTCTGCGAGGCCGGCATGACCGTCGGGATCTGCACGAACGCCACGATGGTGACGGACGAGCAGATCGCCACCCTCGCCGAACTCGGCGTGCACATGAACGTCAGCCTGGACGGGTTCTCGGCCGACAGCCACGGGGTGTTCCGTGGCCGCCCCGAGGGGTTCGCCGAGACCGTCGAGACGGTGAAGCGGTTCGCGACGGCCGGCATTCTGCAGGGCCTGCTGTGCACCCCGAACAACCTCGCCCAGGACGAGGAGTACGCGCAGCTCTGCGCCTTCGCCAAGGAGCAGGGCGCGAAGTACGTGCTCCTCAACCCGCTCGGCGAGATGGGGCGTGGTGCGGCCCGGAGCGCGCAGAAGCTGCGGCGGCCGGACGAGCACATGCGGCACATCCACGGCTTGACGATGCCGTTCGCCGACGACGACCTGGACATCGTTCACATCCGTTTCCCGAACGAGGACAAGCCGCTGGCGAACTGTGAGGCGGGGACGATCATCTACGTGTTCACCAAGGGCGAGGTCACCGTCTGCCCCTATCTGGTGTTCGCCGCCCGGACGAAGATCAGCCAGCACCCCGACACCGACTTCATCGTCGGCAACGTGTGGGAGCACGACGACATCGCGGCACGTCTCGACGCGTACCGGTTCCACGCGCGGTGGACTGTCGGCGACAACCCGACGTGCGGCGGCTGTTCCATGAACGAGGGGTGCGGCAAGGGCTGTCCGGCCGCGGTCGTCGCGGCGGGGCAGCGGATCGGTGCCGTCGACACCGAGATGTGCCCGGTCGTTCCCCGGCAGTCCTGGGTGCTGAACGTGGTGGATGCGTCGTGAGCGGCCGGTTCATCACCCTCGACGGGCCCGGAGGGGTGGGGAAGTCGACCGTCGTCGCGGCCGTCGTCGAGCAGCTGCGCGCTGAGGGCCTGGCGGTGCACGCGACCCGTGAGCCGAGTGACAGCACGCTGGGGCAGCTCGCCCGGAACGGGACGGACGAGTACCGGGGGATGAGCATGGCGTGCCTGATCGCCGCCGACCGGTACCGGCACGTCGAGGAGGAGATCCGGCCGGCGCTCGCCCGGGGCGAGGTCGTGGTCTGCGACCGCTACATCGCCTCCTCGCTGGTGCTTCAGGTCATGGACGGCGTCCCGCGCGATGTGGTGTGGGAGCTGAACCGGCACGCCGACATGCCGGACCTCGCGGTGATCGTCAACGCGCGCGCGGACGTCATCACCCAGCGCCTGGAGGCGCGCGGCACGCACTCCCGGTACGAGCGGGAACCCGGCGGCACCCAGCGAGAATGCGCGTCCTACTACGAGGCCGCTAGGTTCCTCATGACCACCGGCGTCCGCGTGCTGCAGCTGGACGCGTCGACCGCCGACGCCGAGGACGTCGCCCGCGCGGTCGTGGCGGCGGTCACCGAACCGTGGACGAGGGGCGCCTGATGACCACCCTGGACGTGCTGACGTTCAACCTGAACAATCCGGGGCGCCCGCGTGCGGCACGGCAGCTCGAGTATCTGGCTGCCCGGCCCGAGTCTGTGTTCGTCCTCACCGAGACCGCCGACAGCGTCGGGTGTGATTTCCTGGCGCGCCGCTTCGAGGCGGCCGGCTACAGCGTGACGTTTCCCCTGCCCGGCCGGGGCGAGCGCGGCGTCATGGTCGTCTCCCGCCTGGCCACGCGACCTGGGCCGGCCTCCACCGGCTACCTGCCGCACCGGTGCGTGTCCGTGACCGTCGACACCGGTGAAGGGCCGCTCGACGTCATCGGGCTCTACGTGCCCTCGCGCGACGCCACGGAGGCGAAGAAGACCCGCAAGCGGCGGTTCCTGGAGGACTGTCGGCAGACCATCCCCGCGGGCGATGCCGTCCGGCGGCTGGTGATCGGGGACTTCAACATCCTGGAGCCCAACCACGTCCCGCGGTACCGGGTCTTCGAGCCTTTCGAGTACGCCTTCTACACGTGGCTCGGCCAGGTCGGCTACCACGACGCGTTCCGGGGCGTGCACCGCCAGGCGCTGGAGTACTCGTGGGTGGGGCGGACCGGTGACGGCTACCGCTACGACCACGCCCACGTGTCCACCGGCCTGGCGGCCGCGCTGCGCGGCTGCTCGTACGTCCACGACGTGCGCACCGCCGAGGACCGGCTGACCGACCACTCAGCGCTCACCGTGTCCCTCTCGCTGGGCCCGGCCGCCCCACTGGACATCACCCCCGCGGAGCTGGCCGATGACGCGGCGCCAGCTCTCCTGTTCTGACCGAAGACGAGACAGAGGAACGACGATGACCGACATGTGGGCGCAGGTGCAGCGGCTGCGGGGCTGGCTGGACGCGGAGGCGCCCCCGGCGGCGGCCGGCGACGTTCGCCTGCTGCGCATCCTGAAGATCAGCGAGGAACTGGGGGAGGTCGCCGAGGCGTTCCACGGCGCGACCGGCGCCAACCCCAGGAAGGGGGCCTCGCATACGTGGCAGGACGTGAACAAGGAACTCGCCGACGTGATCGTGACCGCGATGGTGGCGCTGGCCACGACTGCGGACAATCCCGGCAAGGTCTTGGACGAGCGACTCGATCACCTCGTCGACCGGGTCCTCGGGGACTGACAAGCGGGAGTTTTATAACAGAAAAGGCTATCTGTCTTGCCGGGACTAGCTAGTCTCGGCAGTCGACAATCCACCTCGATTGGTCATGGCACCGATCGGCGCATGGGAACGTGCGCCCGCGATCGGTTGCTCTGGGCATCTACGGGCGGAACCGGCCACGCTCGGGATGTCCGGGTCGTAAGGCTCCACCGTTCCCGTCCGTGAGGGAGCGGTGGAGCGGCTCCTCGGTCCTTACTCCGCAAAGTCAGGCGAGGAGCCGCAGGTGGGCCCGACAGGGTTGCTGTCGGGCCCACTGCTGATTCGGAACTGACAGGGTGTGAGGATTGGTGTTCCCAGGGGTGTTCCCACGGGAACACAACCCCGGGGCCAGGCGAACTGAGACGGGCGGAGCCGGGCTGAGGTGGGACCGAAAGTGCAGGCCGGGGAAACGCCGCAGGTCAGCGGGGGTCCCCGCAACGGTTCAAGTCCGGTTCCGGGCACCACCCCAGCCACCTTGAGTGACCGGTGGGAACGCTGAGTTCTCGGGTGCCGTCGTCCGCGGACGAGGTCAAGGGCTGCCGACGGGGGCCTGGTTGAGTGAAATCCGTCGCTTGCATCGGTACCGGGGCGGCCGGGCTTGCGGTGGCCCCACGACTCGTCGGCGCACGATCGGCGTGGACGGCGTGCGGTCATACGCCTCTCCTGGGACCTGATCGAGCCCGTGATGCCGGTGCCGTACGTGCCCACTCCCGGTCCCGTCCACCCCGATGACCCGTTGCACGATCTCTTCGAGGCCGTCGTCCGGAACGCGGGCACCGGCCGGTTCCTTCCCCATGACGAAGATCGACGATGGTTCGACGTCAAGACGGAGCGTGTCCTCGCCGAGGAGATCGGGCACGACCGGTACCTGACGCCGATGCCCACGCTCACCGAGCACGGCGCAGGCACCGCCGAGGTGCACGTGTACGGCTCTGCCCCGGACGGTCTGTCCACCGGTGCCGAACCGGCGCGGAAGCTCGCCCCCGCACGCGGCGCGCGCAAGGCCCGGGTCGTCTGGTTCCCCGGCCCCGGCAGGCCCGGGGCGTGTGTCCGTCGCGGGGACGTGTGACCTTCGCGTACAGGGAGGGTGCTGCCACCGTTGACACGCGGGGCGCACGCGCGCACACTCACGTCCGGCAATGGTGAAGAAAACTTCACCACGCGAACATGGTGTCGTGGTGTACACGAGGCGCCAGGCACAGGACCCCCGTGGCAACGACGCCCGTCCGAAGGGAACCCCCGATGCGCACCACCGTCGGCATCATCGGCGCCGGCCCCGCCGGCCTCCTCCTCGCCCGGCTGCTGCACAACGCCGGGATCGACTCCGTCGTCCTGGAGGGCCGCGACCGGGCCTACGTCGAGCAGCGCCAGCGCGCCGGGATCCTGGAACAGGGCACGGTGGACGTCCTGCGCGCGGCCGGGGCCGCGGAGCGCCTCGACCGCGAGGGGCTGCGCCACGACGGGATCGAGCTGCGGTACGACCGCAAGCGCCATCGCGTCGACTTCCCCGCCCTCACCGGCGGCCGGTCCGTCACGGTCTACGCCCAGACCGAGGTGTGCAAGGACCTCATCGCCCTCCAGCTCAGGCAGGGCGGCCCGCTGCTGTTCGAGGCGGAGGCGCTCGCCGTCGAGGGGGCCGACAGCGGCCACCCGCGCGTGCGGTTCCGGCGCGACGGGCACGAGGACGTCCTGGAGTGCGACTACGTCGTCGGATGCGACGGCTTCTGGGGGGTCTCCCGCGCGGCCGTACCCGCCGGACCGACCCGTGTCTTCGAGCGCACGTACCCCTTCGGCTGGCTCGGCGTCCTCGCCGACGTGCCGCCCTCGCACGACGAACTGGTCTACGCCCGCCACGACCGCGGCTTCGCCCTGCTGTCCATGCGCTCCCCGTCCGTGTCCCGTCTCTACCTCCAGGTGCCCGAGGGCACGGACGCCGAGGCCTGGAGCGACGAGGAGATCTGGGCCGAGCTGGAGCGCCGCTTCGAGACGGACGACGACTGGAGGCTGGAGCGCGGCCCGATCACCCAGAAGTCGGTCACCCCCATGCGGTCCTACGTCCACGAGCCCATGCGGCACGGCCGCCTCTTCCTCGCCGGCGACGCGGCCCACATCGTGCCGCCCACCGGCGCCAAGGGCCTGAACCTGGCCGTCGGCGACGTCGTCACCTTCGCCCGCGCCCTCGTCCACGAGCGGGAGACGGGGTCGGTGCAGCTGCTGGAGGCCTACTCGCAGACCTGCCTGCGCCGCGTCTGGCAGGCCGAGCGGTTCTCGTACGACATGACGACCCTCCTGCACCGCACCCCCGGCGCCACCCCCTTCGAGGAGCGCCTCCAGCTCGCCCGTCTGGACCGCATCGCCTCCTCCCGGGCCGCCGAGACCGACCTGGCGGAGGCCTACACCGGGTTCCCGTTCGAGTGACGCGAGGGGCGAGAGTGACCTGCGGGGTGTGAAGGGTGCGAGTGACGTGCGGGGCGCGAGGGGCGGACACGGGAGCGCGGAGGATGTAGGGGCGGCGTCAGCGGGTTGTCACCGGTCGGTTCCGGACCGGTACCGGGTCGGTCAGGAATGAGCCCCTCCACCGCGGGGAATCAGAGATCGACATAGCGTGTTGCCCAAGACGGCAAGGGAAAGATCCTCCCCAAGCAGTAGGGTCAATCCTTTGCCTACCTATTACTCTTGAGCCCAAGGCCGCGCTGTGTGGCCATGGAGGAGTGAAATGAGGAGCAGAAACCCGGTCTTCTCGCGACGGGGGTTCAGCCGCGACAACGGCTACGCGGGCTTCAACGCCGCGCCGCAGGCCGGGGGTCCCGCTGTCGGCACGCAGCAGGGCAACCCGTACGCGCAGGGTGGCCCCGCCGCCCAGCCGGCCGGCAACCCCTACGCGCAGAACCCCTACGCCCAGCAGGACGTCCAGTACGGCGCACCGCAGGCCCCGGTCACCACCGGCGTCATGACCATGGACGACGTCGTCGCGCGCACCGCGACCACGCTCGGCACCGTGGTCGTCACCGCGGTCCTTTCCTGGCTGCTGCTGCCCGTCGACGAGGCCAACCTCGGCAAGTCCTACGCCATCGGTGTCGGGGCCGGTCTGGTCGCGATGGTGCTGGCCCTCGTCCAGTCCTTCAAGCGCCGTCCGTCGCCCGCGCTGATCCTGTCGTACGCCGCCCTCGAGGGTGTCTTCCTCGGCGTGATCTCCAGCGCGGTGTCCACGTACATCGCGGACGGAGTCGTCGCCCAGGCCGTGCTCGGCACGATGGCGGTCTTCGCCGGCGTGCTCGTGGCGTACAAGGCGGGCTGGATCCGCGTCAACCGCCGCTTCTACGGCTTCGTGATGGCGGCGGCCCTCGGCTTCGTCCTGCTGATGGCGGTGAACCTGCTGTTCAGCGTCTTCGGCGGCGGTGACGGCCTCGGCTTCCGCAGCGGCACCCTCGGCATCGTCTTCGGTGTCATCGGCATCATCCTCGGTGCCTGCTTCCTCGCCCTGGACTTCAAGCAGGTCGAGGACGGCATCGCCTACGGCGCCCCGCGCGAGGAGGCCTGGTTCGCCGCCTTCGGCCTCACGCTGACCCTGGTGTGGATCTACATGGAGTTCCTGCGACTCCTGTCGATCCTCAACAGCAGCGACTAGCGCGAGCGCCTCGGCAGCGACACGCCGACGTCACGAAGGGCCCCGGGACACCCCGGGGCCCTTCGTCGTGGGCGGTGTGTGTGATGTCGTGCGGGCGCGCTACCGGAGCTTGCGCGCGGCCCTCCTCAGGTCGTACTCGTGGACGATCGCCTTCGCGTGGCCGTACGCGAGGTTGTGCTCGTGGCGGAGCCAGCTCACCTTCTCCTCGAAACGGAAGAGGGAGGGGCCGTCCTCCACGGTGCGGAGCCAGTCGGCGACTTCACGACCGGTGCAATGGGGGATGCGGGCGAGCATGTTGCGGTGGGTCTCCTCGGAGAGGACATGGGACATCGGCGCCTCCGGACGCAAAGGGGATGTAAGCCGGTCCTTCAGGTCACCGTGCCCGAGCGTTCGCCCGTTGGCAACAGTCCCGGTACGGCGCGTACGCTCACGGCGTGGTGGATACGAAGCGTCTGACGCAGGCCGTGGATCACTTCGCCGACCGGTTGCGGGCGGCACCGCAGAGTCGGCTCCAGCGGAGCGGCGCGGCCGAAGCGCTGGGGCTGGCCAGGGAGTTCGCCCGGCGGGCCCAGCTCGCGGAGGCGCCGGGAGCGGAACCCCGGGAGATGCCCGACGCCGGGATGTTCGCCGCGGCCGACCAGATCACCGTCGCCGTGCACGATCTGGCCCTCGTCCTCACGGACGAGGGCCAGATCGACGAGGCCGTGCGGTTGGTGGAGGAGGCGCAGAAGCGGGCGGGGGTCTGAGGGGACGAGGCAGGGGGACGAGGTCCGGCCGGGGGCGCCTCAGAGGCTGGCTATGACCCGGTCCGCCAGGATGTAGACGCTCTCCCCGCCGCAGGCGAAGGTCAGGGCGTACGCGCCCGAGATGCCCGAGCCGCCCAGCAGGTACGGCCTCTCGCCGGCCGTCAGGGCCCGCGCGAGGCGGTCCGAGGTCTCCCGGTGACCCGGGGTCATGCACAAGGTGGTGCCGTCGGCGAAGACGTAGACGTCGAGGGTGCCGAGCGGACCCGGCCGCACATCGGTCAGTTCGACGCGGGCGGCGGCGAGTTCCTCCAGCGCGGTCACCGTGCGCTCGTGGTCGTTCGCGACGGGTGACTGGACCGGCACGAAGTCCGGGTGGGAGGGGTGACGGCGGCGGGCCGCGGCCAGTTCGGGGGAGTCGCCGGCGAACTCGTCGGTGTCCGCGGGCGGCTCGGTCACCGGCTCGAGCGGCTCCAGGCCCACGAAATCGGCCTGCCGGGGCAGGAACAGCTCGCTGTCGGGCAGACCCAGCAGGGAGGGCGCGTCGGAAACGTCACGGGCCTCCTGGGCGGCCCAGAAGGCGCGCGCCTCGGCCAGCTCCCGCTCCCGCTCCTCGGCGAGGGCCTCGGCCACCGCCGTGCGTATCTCCTCCGTGCCGGCCGTGGTGCGGGCGGCAGGAACGAAGCCGCGCGTCCCGGCGGCGGTGCTCTCGGCGGTCTCCGCGAGCTGCGTGTGCAGAGCCGCGACCTGACGGCGCAGCTGCAGCAGGGTGCGCAGGACGGCGACGCCCACGGCGCCCGTGGCGGCCGTGGTGACCAGCAAGGCGATCGGCATGGCGCTCACTGACGTACTCCCGGTTCAAAGTCGACCCCCGACTTCCTACATCAGCTTGAAGGGCGGACTATCCAGCTGTCAGTGCGTAACGTCACGAAACGGGCAGGAAATTGGACCCGGCCCCAGGTGGTGAAACGACTCTGAGCTGCGTAAATCCCTCCGGGGAGGGAGATAGGTCACATCCTGGGGGAGATTGGATCACAAAACGGCCCGGAATCCGGGTGCTTCCCGGACTCCGGGCCATCGGCTCACGATGGGTGCCCCGACGGCTACCGAGAGGTGACCGCCGGGGCCGCCGTGCGGCTCAGCTGAGGCGCTCGACGACCATCGCCATGCCCTGGCCGCCGCCGACGCACATCGTCTCCAGACCGAACTGCTTGTCGTGGAACTGGAGGGAGTTGATGAGCGTGCCGGTGATGCGGGCGCCGGTCATGCCGAAGGGGTGGCCCACGGCGATCGCGCCGCCGTTGACGTTCAGCTTCTCCAGCGGGATGCCGAGGTCGCGGTAGGAGGGGATCACCTGGGCGGCGAACGCCTCGTTGATCTCGACCAGGTCGATGTCGTCGATGGTGAGGCCGGCCCGGCGCAGGGCCTGCTTGCTCGCCTCCACCGGGCCGAGGCCCATGATCTCGGGAGAGAGGCCGGAGACACCGGTGGACACGATCCGGGCGAGCGGGGTCAGGCCCAGCTCGCGGGCCTTGGTGTCGCTCATGATGACGAGCGCGGCGGCGCCGTCGTTCAGGGGGCAGCAGTTGGCGGCGGTGACCATGCCGTCGGGGCGGAAGACCGGCTTCAGGCCCGCCACGCCCTCCATCGTGACGCCGGCGCGCGGGCCGTCGTCCTTGCTGACCACCGTGCCGTCGGGGGTGGTGACCGGGGTGATCTCCCGCTCCCAGAAGCCGTTCTTGAGGGCCTCCTCGGCGAGGTTCTGCGAGCGGACGCCGAACTCGTCCATGTCCTGGCGGGTGACGCCCTTGAGGCGGGCCAGGTTCTCGGCGGTCTGGCCCATCGCGATGTAGGCGTCCGGGACCAGGCCGTCCTCGCGCGGGTCGTGCCAGGTGGTGCCCTCCTGCTCGGCGACGGCCGCGGTGCGGGCCTCCGCCTCCGCGAAGAACGGATTGTGCGTGTCGGGCAGGCTGTCGGAGTTGCCCTTCACGAACCGGGAGACCGTCTCGACGCCGGCCGAGATGAAGACGTCGCCCTCGCCTGCCTTGATGGCGTGCAGGGCCATGCGGCTCGTCTGGAGGGACGAGGAGCAGTAGCGGGTGACCGTGCAGCCGGGCAGGTGGTCCATGCCCATCTGTACGGCGACGATGCGGCCGAGGTTGTTGCCCTGCTCGCCGCCGGGCAGGCCGCAGCCGAGCATCAGGTCGTCGATGTCCCTCGGGTCCAGTTCGGGGACCTTGGCGAGGGCGGCCTGGATGATGGTGGCGGTGAGGTCGTCCGGGCGCAGGTCCTTCAGGGAGCCCTTGAAAGCACGGCCGATGGGGGAGCGGGCGGTCGAGACGATGACGGCTTCGGGCATCACGGCTCCAGAGAGGAAGGGGGCGGCGCGCGGCGCCTCGTCGAGGGGCGGCGGGCGGGCGTACGGGGTGGTTCTCCCGGACGGGACGTGACTGGAAGTTACCCGTACGTATGGGCCAGGTCACGGGTGTGGCGGTGTGACCCTGGCCGCAGTTTTCTAAGCGCTTGCTTTTCCGGCGCCCCTTTCCCTCGTCCCTCCGCGCCCTCCGCTTCTTCCGCGCCCTCCGCGCCTTCCGGTCACGGCGACACCCGGGACGGCTCCGGCTCCGGGACGCGGCGGCGGCGCCGCCGCTTGAGCAGGGCCCACGGGCCCCGCGGGCCCGTCGGCATGGCCGCCGCGACCTCGGTGCCCGCCTCCTCCACCGCCTCGGCCGCCGCCCGGGCCACCGGGAGGAAGCCTTCGCGGCGGGAGACGTCGGGACGCTCCTCCTCCGCCGGCCACAGCCCCAGCACCGCGCAGACCGTCGGCAGGACCGCCATCGCCGCCGTGGCGTAGCCCTCCGCCGAGGGGTGGTAGTGGTCGGGGCCGAACAGCTCGCCCGGATTCGCCTCGAACTCGGGACCCAGCAGGTCGCCCAGCGACACCGTGCGGCCGCCCTGCTCGACCACGCCGATCGTCTGGGCGGCCGCCAGCTGGCGGGAGGCCCGTCTGGCGAGCCACCGCAGGGGCTGCCCGACCGGCTCGATCGTGCCCAGGTCGGGACAGGTGCCGACGACCACCTCCGCGCCGGCCGTGCGCAGCCGCCGTACCGCCGCCGAGAGGTGGCGTACCGAGCGGGTCGGGGGCATGCGCGCGGTGACGTCGTTCGCGCCGATCATGATGACGCAGACGTCGGGCACCGGGCCGCTGTCGCCCACGACGAGCGCCACCTGACGGTCGAGGTCGTCGGACCGGGCGCCGGGCAGCGCCACGTTCCGCAGTTCCACGGGCCGCTCGGCGACCGCCGCGAGCCCCGAGGCCAGCAACGCCCCCGGCGTCTGCCCGGCCCGGTGCACCCCCTGCCCCGCCGCCGTGGAGTCGCCCAGCAGCGTCAGGTACAGGGGCTCCACACCGGGCCCGGGGGTGTCGTAGGCGCGGCCGTAGCGGCCGTCCGCCTGGGGGACGTGCGGGTGTGTGCCGTTGCCGACCTGGCGCCGGGCCAGCCGCACCTCGGCCAGCACCAGGCCGACGGCCGCCGCACCGGCCAGCCCGATCCCGCCGCCGCCGTAGGCCGCTCCGGCCGCGATGCGCCGGGCCACTCTTGCCCTGGACGTGCTCGTCATGCCTCGCCGCCACCTCCTCGTGTCCGTACACCCACTCCTTGCCCCGTACGCCCCGTCGGCCAATCTCCACAGGGAGTGGACGTCGCGGGCGGGGTCGTAGGCTGGCGTGACCACTTACGACCACTGTTTTGCAAGCAACCGGAGACAACGGTGCAATTCCACGACTCGATGATCAGCCTCGTCGGCAACACCCCGCTGGTGAAGCTCAACAGCGTGACCAAGGGCATCCGGGCGACCGTCCTGGCCAAGGTGGAGTACTTCAACCCGGGCGGTTCCGTGAAGGACCGCATCGCCCTGCGCATGATCGAGGCGGCGGAGAAGAGCGGCGCGCTCGAGCCCGGCGGCACGATCGTCGAGCCGACCAGCGGAAACACCGGCGTCGGCCTGGCCATCGTGGCGCAGCAGAAGGGGTACAAGTGCATCTTCGTGTGCCCCGACAAGGTGAGCACCGACAAGATCAACGTGCTGCGGGCGTACGGCGCCGAGGTCGTCGTCTGCCCGACCGCCGTGGACCCCGAGCACCCGGACTCCTACTACAACGTCTCCGACCGCCTGGTCCGTGAGACGCCCGGCGCGTGGAAGCCCGACCAGTACTCCAACCCCGACAACCCGCTCTCCCACTACCACTCGACCGGCCCCGAGCTGTGGGAGCAGACTGAGGGGCGGATCACCCACTTCGTCGCGGGTGTGGGCACGGGCGGCACCATCTCCGGCACCGGCCGCTACCTCAAGGACGCCAGCGACGGCCGCGTCCAGGTCGTCGGCGCCGACCCCGAGGGATCCGTGTACTCGGGCGGCTCCGGACGGCCGTACCTCGTCGAGGGCGTCGGTGAGGACTTCTGGCCGACCGCCTACGACCGCGGCGTCGCCGACGAGATCGTCGCCGTGTCCGACAAGGACTCCTTCCAGATGACCCGGCGGCTGGCGAAGGAGGAGGGGCTCCTCGTCGGCGGCTCCTGCGGCATGGCCGTCGTGGCCGCCCTGCGGGTCGCCGAGCGGCTCGGGCCGGACGACGTCGTCGTCGTACTGCTGCCCGACAGCGGCCGCGGCTACCTCAGCAAGATCTTCAACGACGAGTGGATGGCCGACTACGGCTTCCTGGAGGACGAGGGCCCCAGCGCCCGCGTCGCCGACGTCCTCGAGGACAAGCAGCACGGCGCCATGCCCTCCCTCGTCCACATGCACCCGGAGGAGACCGTCGGCCAGGCCATCGAGGTGCTGCGCGAGTACGGCGTCTCGCAGATGCCGGTCGTCAAGCCGGGCGCCGGTCATCCGGACGTGATGGCCGCCGAGGTCGTCGGCTCCGTCGTCGAGCGCGAGCTGCTGGACGCCCTGTTCAGCAAGCGGGCCTCGCTGGAGGACCCGCTGGAGAAGCACATGTCCGCCCCGCTGCCGCAGGTCGGCTCCGGCGAGCCGGTCGGCGACCTGATGTCCGTCCTGGGCACTGCGGACGCGGCGATCGTGCTCGTCGAGGGCAAGCCGACCGGTGTCGTCAGCCGGCAGGACCTGCTGGCCTTCCTCGCCAGGGGCGGGAAGTAGCTTCCGGCGTGCGGGGGCGGAACACCGGGGAAACCTGCGGTGAACCGCCCCCGGCGGCGTCGGACTTCCGTTTTCCCACCGGAAAGGTGGACTTCGGAGCGGACTTCGCGGAAGTGGTACGAGGGCGTCACGTCCGCGCAGCACACGCTTAACACGCGTCCGGCATATTCGTGGGTGTCGGCAGGGCGGGAGCGGCTCCCCGCCCCACCGGCAACAGAACGGCGTCACGGACCTCCGGAGCGGCTCCCGGACCTCCACCGACGCCACGGACGCGTAGGTCTGGCCTGACCCGGCCCGCGTCCCTCGCGGGGACCGCCGTCGTCCCGCCCCCCGTAAGGGGGTGCGGCGGTCCCCGCGCACAACTCCTCCCGGCGCCCCGTGCGGCCGCTCACCGCCCTCGGACCGCCGCGCCCCCTGCTGTCCCCGGACGCCTCCGGACGCCCCGGACGTGCTCGGCCGGCGTCCGGGTGCTGGATCCGCGCCCGCGTCGCCGGCCGTCAGCCCTCCCAGTCGCCGTTCTGCGCGGACCCGCGCCGCCGGCCGAACAGGTTCGGGTTGATCCGGGCCGCCTGGACGACGTTGACGCCGACGATGCCGACCCAGGACACGATCAGGCCCGGCAGGTGGGCCACGCCCGCGCCGATCCCGGACAGCGGGATCGCCAGCACCAGCGAGACGATCCCGAAGCCGAAGCGCTCGCCCCAGGAGTCGGTCGCCCCGGACGAGCGGCCGCCCCGGGCCGACACCGTCTGCTGCTCCGCGAACTGCCGGCGCACCCGGCGCTCGACCGCGCCGTCGATGCGCTGGTCGACCTTCTCCAGGAACGAGTCCACCAGTGCGGACTCGTACTCCTCGCCCAGCTCCCTGCGGGCCTGCAGAGCGGCGTCGAGTTCCTTCTTCAGCTCGGTGTCCCGCGCGTCCATGGTGGTCTCCCGTCCCGTCATGGGATCCACGGTAGGCAGCGGACACGGCGCGGGCACTGGGGGTAGCCCCCGTGTCGGTACGGGGGCCCACCGACCGTCCGGACCGTCCGGACAAGGCCGGCCCGCCGGCATCCGGGCGACGCCCCGCCCGCCGGTCGACGGCGACGCCCCGCCCGCCTTGCCCGGCTGTATGACGTCATGCAGAGTTACTGACCGGTGAATAGCCCGGCGGGCGGGCGGCCGGAGGGGGAACCAGGCATGAGCACGGACAGGGACACGGAAGCGGACGGGCGGACGCCCGGCGCGGGTGCGGTGGAGGACACCGGAGCCAGGGCCGCCGACAGCCCCGCCAACCGGCTCCAGACCCTCTTCGAGGGGCACCGGCTGACACCCACCCAGCGGCGCATCGCGCACAGCATGGTGCGGCGCGCCGCCGACGTGCCGTTCCTGTCCAGTGTCGAGCTGGCCGAACTGGCCGGGGTCAGCCAGCCCTCCGTCACCCGCTTCGCGGTCGCCCTCGGCTTCGACGGCTACCCGGCCCTGCGCCGGCACCTGCGGGAGGTCGCACCCGCCGAACAGAGCGCGGACTCGGCGTCGTACAACGAGTACCAGCAGGCCGTCGAGGCCGAGATCGAGAACCTCCGGCACCTCGCCGAGGCGCTCGCCGACCCGCGGCCGGTGCGGGAGGCGGGACGGCTGCTCGCGGCCTCCCGACCGCTGCCGGTGCTCGGACTGCGGGCCGCCGCCTCCCAGGCGTACGGCTTCGCCTACTTCGCCGCCAAGGTCCACCCCGACGTCCGGCTGCTGCACGAGGGCGGCACGATGATCCACGACCGTCTCGACGCGGCCGTACGCGCGGGCGCCTCCGCGCTGCTGTGCTTCGCGCTGCCCCGTCATCCGCGCGAGGTCGTCGACGCCCTCGCCTACGCCAGGGAGGCCGGGCTGACCGTGGTGACGGTCGCCGACTCGGCGTTCGCGCCGGTCGCCAAGGTCTCCGACCTGCTGCTGCCGGCCCCCGTCGGCACCGGCCTCGCCTTCGACACCGCGTGCGCCCCGATGCTGCTCGGGCGCGTGCTGCTGGAAGCCATGTGCGACGACCTGCCGGACGCCCAGGCCCGGTTGGAGGAGTTCGACGCCAAGGCGGCGGTACGGGGCCTGTTCGTGGAATGAGCCCGCCGCCCGCCCCGTCGCGGGACTTCCCGCCCCTTCTCGTGCGGTTCTCATGGTCGTCTCACGTTCGCTCGCTAATCTGCTGCGTCGGAACGGGATGTGAGTCGTTCGGGCGACGAGGAGGCGGAACGTGGCACGCGGAGGTCAGGGACTGGCTCGGGTGGCCGTCGTCGTACGGGCCGGGGCAGCGCCCCTGTGGTGGTGCGGAGTGCTCGCGGCCGGTGTCGGCGTACTGCCGCCCGGGATCACGGGACGGCGGATCGGGGTGATGGCGGGGGCCGCGCTGTTCGTCGTGGCGGCGGCCGTGGTCGCACTGGCGCGGCGCGGGCGGTACACCGCGCTCGCCCGCACCGCCGTCCGGGCGGGCAAGCACGATGTGCTCCAGGACCGCGGAGTGACCGTGCGCAACTGGCGCCGCGGTCACCGCTGGTGGCTGCTCCTCGCCCTCGTCGCCGCGCTGGGCAGCGCGTTCGCCGTACCGGCCGCGGGCGGCCTGCTGCTCGCCGGGTGCGGCACGGGGCTGCGGCTCAAGGCCGCCTGGCTCGGGAGGCTGGAGCGGGCCGGGGACGCGCTGTTGTGGGTGCGCGTCGACTGGCTCGCCGCGGACGGCGGCCGGCCCGTCGGCAAGGCGGTCGGGTCCTACCGCAGCACGGGCATCGCGGCGGGCGACGCGGCCCCCGGTGGAGCGCGCCGCCGCACCGCGGCACTCGTGTAGCTCGGACGGCTCGGGCGCCTCGGGCGGTCGTGCGGCGCGTGCGGCGCGGGTTCCGCGACCGGTGGAGGACCTTGCGGGTCAGACCTCCAGGTCCTCCTCGATCCGCTTCAACTGGTGGCGGGCCATCGCCAGGTTGGCCCGCTTGCCGTCCAGGACCAGGTAGAGGAAGAGGCCGTTGCCGCCGCGCCCGCTGATCAGACGGATCAGGTGGTACTGGTCGGACAGCGTGATCAGGATGTCCTCGATCTGAGCCTTCAGCCCGAGGTGTTCCATGGTGCGCATCTTGGCGCGCACCACGTCGGTGTTGCCCGCGGCGGCGACGTTCAGGTCGAAGCTCTTGCTGCCGCCCAGCGTGCCCAGGGCCATGCCGCTGGTGTAGTCGACGAGCGCGACGCCGGTGGCGCCCTCGATGGCGGCGAGACATTCCTTGAGCGTGGTTTCGGTGTTGGCCATGACTGTTCCTCGGTTCCTCTCAACTTTCGGTGGTGGTACGGGGCTCGGTGGTCGTGGGGCGGGAGGCGCGGGCGCTCCTGGTCCGGGTGGCGGCCGGCGCGGCCGGGGCGGGGGCGCGCGCCCGCTCGGCGGCGTCGACGAGTTCGCCGACACGGGTGCCGGACCGGCGGCTCTCCAGATGCAGCCGGCCGACGTTGACGCGGTCCTGCGCGAGCACCGTCAGCACGGCGCTCTCCCCGGCCGCGTACGTCGCCACGTAGCCGTACACGCCGCGCACGAGCAGCTCGCGGAAGTCGCCCTGGCCGGTGGTGTCCGCCAGCCGCACGGCGACGGCCAGGGCCGTCGCGGTGAGCGCGGCCACCCCCTCCGCCTCCACGCCGGGTGTGTCGTGGGCGAGGACGAGGCCGTCCGTACCGGCCACGAGCGCCCCGGTCAGCTGGGGCACCCGCGCCCGCAGCCGCCGCAGCTCGGCGAGCATCTCGGGTCCCGCCGCCATCAGCTCGCTCCTCTCGGCACGCGGTCGCTGCCGTTCAAAGGGCCTCCAGCGCATCCCTGAGCCTCTTCAGCAAGGTGATGTCGGGGTCGTTGACCGGGGGCAGGGAGAGGGGCGGCGGCGGTTGCGGGACGGGGGGAGGGAACCGGGCGGTCACCAGCCCCGCCGCCGCCAGCCGCCGGACGTCCACGAGTGTGGGGAACGCCTGCCGGCCCAGCTCCCTGGCGATGTCCGACGCCGTGCGCGCACCGTCCACCAGCGCCAGCACCGCACGCTGCCGGGCGGCCGGCGGCGGGACGGCTGCCGGCTCGGCCCGCAGCAGCGGCGCGCTGTCCGACAGCGGATCGGGCCACAGACGGTGCAGCAGCTCGCGGCGGCGCAGCGTCTCCCGCTCCACCGCGTCGACCGGGACCGGCCGCAGCGCGCCGAACCAGTGAGCGGCTCCGTACCGGAAGCGGCCCGGGGAACTGCTCGGCGCGAGAGCGAAGTACGCGGCGTCGTACAGCGCCCCCAGGTGGCACAGCTCCAGTGCGCCCCGCCCGATCCGGCCGGCGTCCAGCAGCAGCCGGGCGGCGCCGCGCTCCTCGCCGGCCCGTTCCACCGCCTCCCACCAGACGCCGGGCTCCAGCGTGCCGTGGGTCAGGAGGAGCACGTCGAGGCCCGGGGCGAAGGGGCTCTCGGCGTGCACCACCCGGCCCTCGGCCAGGTAGAGCGCTCCGCGCTCGCGCTCCAGGACGCCGGTGGCGCGCTCGGCGGCCAGCCGGGTCAGCATCGGCGAGACCGCGCCGCTCGCGTACTGCCGGCCGGCCACTCTGTCCCGCATGGGCAGCCGGGGCGGCGGGGTGGTTTCCACGACGGTCATCCCAGCACCAGCCGTCCGGCCATCTCGCCCAGCCGGATCCGGGCCAGCGCGAGATTGCCGTCCGACCGGGCCAGCCACACGTGCAGGAACACGCTGCTGTCGAAGGACGTGGGTACGAACCGCAGCACGTGGTAGCTGTCCCGGTTGCTGATGATCAGATCCTCGACCGGTGGGTCGGCGCGCTCCCCGGCGTCGTCGGGCGTGAACGCCCGCTGCTCCGCCGTGAGCCGCGCGACCTCGGCGGCCTCGGCGGCCGCGGCCTCGTGGTCACCGCCCGGGAACTCCCCGACCGTGCCGAGGGCCAGGCCGCTGGTCCAGTCGACCAGAGCGGCTCCCCGGGCTCCGGGCAGCCGCATGGCCTCCAGTAGACACTCGTCGATTCCGGGCACCGTTGGCTCCCCTCCTGCCTGCGGTTCGGCTGAGTGAGGAAGAAGCTACGCAACGTGTGCGACATGAGTGAGTCTTCTGGCATTTTCCAGCGGAACATGCTCGGAGGTGACTAGGGTGGGTCGACTGACCTCGTTTTCCGCACAGTTCAACACCGTGCCCCCGGGCGCGCGTCAAGGGCGCGCGGGCGGAGGGCGGGTGGTGCGGGGTCGGTTCGCGCGCCTCGGCCGCTGTCGGGGGTGCCCGGTCCCTGGCCGCCGGTCCACGGCCCCGGGGCTTCGTCGCCGTGCCGCCGCGCCGCCCGTGGGTGATTCACCCGCGGTCTTTGCCGGTGTCCGCCGTGCCGACTCCTCCTGCGCGCCCGGTCCGGTCCGAGGTGCCCTCCGTCCGGAGGTGCCCCCTCCGCTCCGAGGTCCCCCGCGTCTCCGCCGCGCCTGCTCCCTGTCCCTGTTCCTGTCCCTGCCTCGCCCGCCGGCCGCGCCGCGCCCCCGGTGTATTGACTAGCCTTATTCATCAAGTCAGGATGTGAATAGCAACTGCAACAATCCGTCGGGACCGCCCACCCTCCAGGAGGCAGACCATGTCAGGACCCCGCCCAGTCCGAGCGCCGCGCGGTACGGAACTGAGTGCCCTGGGATGGCAGCAGGAGGCCGCGCTGCGGATGCTCCAGAACAACCTCGACCCCGAGGTCGCCGAGCACCCCGACAAGCTCGTCGTCTACGGCGGCACCGGCAAGGCGGCCCGCGACTGGCGCTCCTTCGACGCGATGGTGCGCACCCTGCGCACGCTGAAGCAGGACGAGACCATGCTCGTCCAGTCCGGCCGCCCGGTCGGCGTCATGCAGACCCACGAGTGGGCCCCGCGTGTCCTGATCGCCAACTCCAACCTCGTCGGCGACTGGGCCAACTGGGAGGAGTTCCGACGGCTCGAGCAGCTCGGGCTGACCATGTACGGCCAGATGACGGCCGGTTCCTGGATCTACATCGGCACCCAGGGCATCCTCCAGGGCACCTACGAGACCTTCGCCGCCGTCGCCGCGAAGAAGTTCGGCGGCACCCTCGCCGGGACCATCACCCTCACCGCCGGCCTCGGCGGCATGGGCGGCGCCCAGCCGCTCGCCGTCACCATGAACGACGGCGTCGCCATCTGCATCGACTGCGACCCGCGCGCCATCGAACGCCGCATCGAGCACCGCTACCTGGACGTCAGGGCCGACAGCCTCGAGCACGCCCTCCAGCTGGCCGTCGAGGCCCGCGACCAGCGCAGGCCCCTCTCCATCGGCGTCCTCGGCAACGCCGCCGACCTGGTGCCGCGGCTCCTCGCGATGGGCGCCCCCGTCGACATCGTCACCGACCAGACCTCGGCCCACGACCCGCTCGCCTACCTGCCCACCGGCGTCGCCTTCGAGGACATGGCCGACGCCGCCGCTAAGGACCCGGCCGGCTTCACCACCCGGGCCCGCGAGTCGATGGCCCGGCACGTCGAGGCGATGGTCGGCTTCCTGGACGCCGGCGCCGAGGTCTTCGACTACGGCAACTCCATCCGCGGCGAGGCCCGACTGGCCGGATACGACAGGGCGTTCGCCTTCCCCGGCTTCGTGCCCGCCTACATCCGCCCGCTGTTCTGCGAGGGCAAGGGCCCCTTCCGCTGGGCCGCCCTGTCCGGCGACCCCGCCGACATCGCCAAGACCGACAAGGCGATGCTGGACCTCTTCCCCGAGAACGACTCCCTCGCCCGCTGGATCAAGCTGGCCGGCGAACGCGTCCACTTCCAGGGCCTGCCCGCCCGCATCTGCTGGCTCGGCTACGGCGAGCGCGACAAGGCCGGTGAGCGGTTCAACGACATGGTCGCGAGCGGTGAGCTGGCCGCGCCGCTGGCCATCGGGCGGGACCACCTCGACTGCGGTTCCGTCGCCTCGCCCTACCGCGAGACGGAGGCCATGCTCGACGGCTCCGACGCGATCGCCGACTGGCCGCTGCTCAACGCGATGGTCAACGTGGCCTCGGGCGCCTCCTGGGTGTCGATCCACCACGGCGGCGGTGTCGGCATGGGCCGCTCCCTGCACGCCGGCCAGGTGACGGTGGCCGACGGCACGAAGCTGGGCGGCGAGAAGATCCGGCGCGTGCTGACCAACGACCCCGGCATGGGCGTCATCCGGCACGTCGACGCCGGGTACGACATCGCCGAGTCGGTCGCCGACGAACGGGGCGTACGGGTGCCCATGCGCGAGGGTGACGACGCGTGACCCTTCCGGGAGACGAAACGGGCGGCAACCGTCCGGCCGGTGTCGGGGCCGAGGCCTCGTCGCCGGGCGCGGGCGGAGGCGCGGGCGCGGGCGGAGGTACGGGCGCGGGCGGAGGTACGGGCTCCGGCGCGGGTCCGGGGCCGGGTCCGAGGCCGGTGGACGGGGCGCCGCTCGGGCGCCCCGGCGTGTCACCGCACGGGCCGGCAGGCGACTCCTTCCACCGGATGTGGCGTGACCTGCGCCCGATCGGACGGCACCCGGAGTCCGGCGGCTACCGCCGCTACGCCTGGACGGCCGCCGACGCCGACTGCCGGGCCTGGTTCGAGGAGCAGGCCGAGGCACGGGGGCTGGCCCACGAGGTCGACCGCAACGGCAACCAGTGGGCCTGGCTCGGCGACCCGGCCGCCGGGGACGCCGTCGTCACCGGGTCCCATCTCGACTCGGTGCCCGACGGCGGTGCCTTCGACGGCCCCCTCGGCGTCGTCTCGGCCTTCGCCGCCCTCGACGAACTGCGCCGCAGGGGAGCGCGCTTCGCCAAGCCCCTCGCCCTCGTCAACTTCGGCGACGAGGAGGGCGCCCGCTTCGGGCTCGCCTGTGTCGGCTCCCGGCTCACCGCCGGACACCTCACGGTCGAGCAGGCCCACCGGCTGACCGACGGCGACGGCATCACCCTCCCGCGCGCCATGGAGGCCGCCGGGTACGACCCCGACGCCATCGGACCTGATCCCGAGCGGCTCGCCCGGATCGGCGCCTTCGTCGAACTCCACGTCGAGCAGGGCCGCGCCCTCGACCTCAGCGGCGACCGGGTCGGCGTCGCCAGCGCCATCTGGCCGCACGGCCGCTGGCGGTTCGACTTCCGGGGCGAGGCCAACCACGCCGGCACCACCCGGCTGACCGACCGCCGCGACCCGATGCTGCCGTATGCCGAGACCGTGCTCGCGGCCCGCCGCGAGGCCCGGCTCGCGGGTGCCGTCGCCACCTTCGGCAAGATCTCCGTCGAGCCGAACGGCGTCAACGCCGTCCCCTCCCTGGTGCGCGGCTGGCTCGACTCCCGCGCTGCCGACCAGGAGAGCCTCGACCGGGTGGTCGGCGGCGTCGAGAGGGCGGCCCTCGAGTACGCGCAGGCGCACGGCGTCGACCTGGACGTCGTCCGCGAGTCCTTCACGCCCGTCGTCGAGTTCGACCACGCGCTGCGTGACGAACTGGTCCGCCTCCTCGGCAAGGACACCGACCTCAAGGTCCCCGTCCTCGGCACGGGCGCCGGACACGACGCCGGAATCCTCTCCGGGAGCATCCCGACCGCCATGCTGTTCGTGCGCAACCCCACGGGCGTCTCGCACTCCCCGGCCGAGTCCGCGGCCGAGGACGACTGCGTGGCCGGGGTGCGCGCACTCGCCGACGTACTGGAAGGGCTGGCCTGCACGTGACCCCCACGCAGCGGACACGGACGTACTGGCTGGAGCACGCCTGGCTCGGCACCCACGTCGAGCCCGGCGTCGCCCTCACGGTGTCGACGGGCGGTTCCGCCGCGGGCACGGACGGCCGCATCACCGCCCTCCGCACGGGCGTCCGCACCCCGCCCCCCGGCGCCGAGATCCTGCGCGGCCTCACCCTCCCCGGGCTGGCGAACGCCCACAGCCACGCCTTCCACCGCGCCCTGCGCGGCACCGTCCAGGTCGGCTCCGGGACCTTCTGGACCTGGCGCGAGGTCATGTACTCCGTCGCCGACCGGCTGACCCCGGAGACCTACCACCGGCTGGCCCGCGCGGTGTACGCCGAGATGGCGCTGGCCGGCATCACGGCCGTCGGCGAGTTCCACTACGTGCACCACGCGCCCGGCGGCACCCCCTACGCCGACCCCAACGCGATGGGCGAGGCCCTGATCGAGGCCGCCGCCGACGCCGGCATCCGCATCACCCTCCTCGACGCCGCCTACCTCTCGGCCGGCTTCGGACAGCCCCCCACCGCTCACCAGCTCCGCTTCTCCGACGGCGACGCGGAGGCCTGGGCCGAACGCTGTTCACTTCTCAAGGAACGGGATCACGCACGGATCGGGGCCGCGATCCACTCCGTACGGGCCGTGCCCGCCGGGCAGTTGACGACCGTGGCCCGCTGGGCGCGGGAGCGCGGGGCGCCACTGCACGTCCACCTGTCCGAGCAGACCGCCGAGAACGACGCCTGCCGCGAGGCCCACGGCCGCACCCCGACGCAGCTCCTCTCCGAGCACGGCGTCCTCGGCCGGGGCACCACCGGCGTCCACAACACGCACCTCACCGACGAGGACATCGACCTCCTCGGCCGCTCCGGCACCGGCACCTGCATGTGCCCGACGACGGAACGGGACCTCGCGGACGGCATCGGCCCGGCCGTCGCCCTCCAGCGGGCGGGCTCCCCGCTCTCCCTCGGCTCCGACAGCCACGCCGTGATCGACCTGTTCGAAGAGGCCCGCGCGATGGAGCTGAACGAGCGGCTGCGCACCCGCACCCGGGGGCACTGGACGGCCGCCGCCCTCCTGCGGGCCGCCTCCGCCGACGGTCACGCGGCCCTCGGCCGGGACGACGCGGGCACCCTCCGGACCGGCGCGGCCGCCGACTTCACCACGATCGCGCTCGACTCGGTCAGGACGGCAGGGCCGCTTCCGCGGCTCGGGGCCGAGACGGCCGTATTCGCCGCGTCGGCAGCGGACGTGTCCCATACGGTCGTGGCCGGCCGGCACGTCGTACGGGACGGGGTCCACCGCCTCGTACCGGATGTGCCGAAAGCCCTTGCGGACGCCGTCGCAGCCCTGCGCGGATGACCGCGGGCCGCCCCTTCGCACGGCCCGCATCCGCCCCCGAACCCGACCCCACCGCCGACCAGGCCAGCAAGGACGCCATGAGCAACGCGACGACCGACAGCCCCGCCCACTCCGCGAGCACCGCGAGCACGCTCATCACCAACATCGCCGCCCTGGTCACCAACGACCCCTCCCTGGGTGACTTCTCCCCCCTCGGACTGATCCAGGACGCGGCCGTCGTCATCGAGGGCGACCGCGTCGTGTGGACCGGTGAACAAAGCAAAGCACCCGCCACTGACAACCGGGTCGACGCCGGCGGCCGGGCGGTCGTCCCCGGCTTCGTCGACTCCCACTCCCACCTCGTCTTCGCGGGCGACCGGACCGAGGAGTTCAACGCCCGGATGTCGGGGCGGCCGTACGGCGCGGGCGGCATCCGCACGACCGTCGCGGCCACGCGGGCGGCGGGCGACGCCGACCTCGAACGCAACCTCACCCGCTACCTCGCCGAGGCGCTGCGCCAGGGCACGACGACCTTCGAGACCAAGTCCGGCTACGGCCTCACCGTCGCCGACGAGGCCCGCGCCCTGCGCATCGCCGCCGCCCACACCGACGAGGTCACCTACCTGGGCGCCCACATCGTCCCCGCGGACTTCGCCGACGACCCCGCCGCCTACGTCGCCCTCGTCACCGGCGAGATGCTCGACGCCTGCGCCCCGCACGCCCGCTGGATCGACGTCTTCTGCGAGCAGGGCGCCTTCGACGGCGACCAGGCCCGCGCGATCCTCACCGCCGGCCGGGCCAGGGGCCTGCACCCCCGCATCCACGCCAACCAGCTCTCCCACGGCCCCGGCGTACAGCTGGCGGTCGAACTGGACGCGGCCAGCGCGGACCACTGCACCCACCTCACCGACGCCGACGTGGACGCCCTCGCGAACAGCGCGACGGTCGCCACGCTGCTGCCCGGCGCCGAGTTCTCCACCCGGGCCGAGTGGCCCGACGCCCGTCGCCTGCTGGACGCCGGCGTCACCGTGGCCCTCTCCACGGACTGCAACCCGGGCTCGTCCTTCACGTCCTCGGTCCCGTTCTGCATCGCGCTCGCCGTACGCGACATGCGGATGACCCCCGACGAGGCCCTCTGGGCGGCCACGGCGGGCGGCGCCGCGGCCCTGCGCCGCACGGACGTGGGCCGCCTGACCCCCGGCGCCCACGCCGACCTGACCCTCCTGGACGCCCCCAGCCACGTCCACCTGGCCTACCGCCCCGGTGTGCCGCTCGTCTCGCAGGTGTGGCGACGGGGCGTACGGGTGGCCTGAGGGGGCTCGCCCGGGGTTCCGCGCCCCTCGCCCGCCGCCGTGCGACCCCGGTCCGCCACCGACCGCCCCCACGCCGTACCGACGAGAACGAACACCGCGCCCGCGAACCCCGGCCACCCCGGCCGGTCCCCGGCGAGCGCGATGCCCACGGCCGCCGCCCACACCGGCTCGGTCCCCAGCAGCAGGCTGACCCGGGACGGCGACGTACGGCGGACGGCCCACATCTGCACGAGGAACGCGAACAGCGTGCAGAACACCGAGAGGTAGACCAGGCCGGCCCAGTCCCCGGCGTCGAAGCCGGCAGCGGCGGCCCACGGCGAGGCGCCCGTCCCCGGCACCGCCACCAGCACCGCGAACACGGCGACCGCACCGCCCAGCTGGACCGTGGTCAGGGACAGCGAGTCCGCTCCCCGCACGGAATCCGTCCGAGCCATCGCCAGCACGTGCACGGTACGGGCGGCCGCGGCCCCCAGCATCAGCAGATCGCCCCCGGACGGAGCGGTGAACCCGGCACCCTGCGTCAGCAGCGCCACCCCCACCACCGACACGCCCGCCGCCGCCAGGAACGCCCCCGGCAGCCGCACCCCGCGCACCCGGCTCTCCGCGAGCGGCGTGAAGACCATGGTCAGGCTGATGATCAGCCCCGCGTTGGTGGCCGAGGTGTGCACCACCCCGTACGTCTCCAGCAGGAAGATCCCCGCGAGGACCAGCCCGAGCAGCCCGGCCCCCCGCCACTGCGCGCCGCTCAGCGCCCGCAGCCGCCGCCACCCGAGGGCCACCAGCACCGGGAGCACCACGGCGAACCGCAGCACGAGCACGGCCGTCACGGTGCCGGCGGTGGTGACGCCCTTCGCGGCGAGGTAACTGGACCCCCACACCACGGCGACCAGCAGCACGGGAACGTCAGCGAGCGGGCCGAGGCGGGCCGGGACGGCGGGGGAGTCGGGCATGGGGTTCCTCACGAGCGGACGACGTGGCCGACCCAGCAGCGCCGCTGGTCATGGGGCGGGTCCAGCGTAGTCGTCGGGGGGAATCCGGCCAGTGGGTCTCCACGATCAGGACACCGGACGCGACGCCCGTGCGGTTGTACGGCTCGCCGCGGCAGGGCCGCGCCCGGGTGGCGGCGTCCGACCGCTCACCCGGGCGCGGACCGCACTGGTCTCCGGCCGGCCCCGGTCCCCACCGGGGAGGCGCGCTCACTCCTCCAGCGTCAGGCCCTTGCGCAGCCGCACCAGCGTGCGCGACAGCAGCCGCGAGACGTGCATCTGCGAGATGCCGAGTTCCTCGCCGATCTCCGACTGGGTCATCCCGGCGACGAAG
This sequence comes from Streptomyces sp. NPDC088766, assembly GCF_044750845.1. Classification (NCBI taxonomy): domain Bacteria; kingdom Bacillati; phylum Actinomycetota; class Actinomycetes; order Kitasatosporales; family Streptomycetaceae; genus Streptomyces; species Streptomyces sp. NPDC088766. The sequence continues at coordinate 86,643 of NZ_JBIVKQ010000025.1, forward strand.
CGCAGTGAGAGGATCCGCCGGTCGCGGGGCGCGAGTCCGGCGATCAGCGGCTTCAACGACTCGACGTACTCGATGCCCTCGAGTCCGTGGTCCTCGTAGCCGATGCGGTCGGCGAGGGCGCTCTCCGCGTCGTCCTCCTCCGGCTGGGCGTCCAGGGAGGCGGCGGTGTAGGCGTTCGAGGCGGCCATGCCCTCGACGACCTCCTCGCCGGCGATGCCGAGGCGCTCCGCCAGCTCCGCCACGGTGGGGGCGCGGTCGAGCTGCTGGGCGAGTTCGTCGCCGGCCTTGGCCAGGTCGATCCGCAGTTCCTGGAGCCGGCGCGGGACGCGCACGGACCAGGACGTGTCACGGAAGAACCGCTTGATCTCGCCCACGATGGTTGGCATCGCGAAGGTGGGGAACTCCACACCACGGCTCAGCTCGAAGCGGTCGATCGCCTTGATCAGGCCGATCGTGCCGACCTGGATGATGTCCTCCATGGGCTCGCTGCGGGAGCGGAAGCGGGAGGCCGCGAACTTGACCAGCGCGAGGTTCAGTTCGACGAGGGTGTTGCGCACGTACGAGTATTCGTAGGTGCCTTCCTCCAGCGACTCCAGCCGCTCGAAGAGGGTCTTGGACAGGGCCCGCGCGTCGACCGGTCCGACCTGGTCGTACGGCGGGATCTCCGGGAGTCCGGCGAGGGCGTCACGGGGATCGCCGCTCCGCTCGATGGGATTCAGCTGTTCCGGAGGGGGTGTCGACGTCGCCCTGTGGGTATGCGGAGCGTCGAGCCGGGATGACATGATGTCCTCCATCGTTCTCGGCATATGGCTGCCGAAGCCAGTGCGTGCACTACGGTGTGCGGCGCCTCCAAAGCCGGCCGTGTCGGGTGTGTTCCTCTAGCCCTACCCGCTTTGCTCAACCGATCGCAACTGCGGTTTGTTGGTTTATGTCCGTTTGTGGGTGATTGTTCGGCTGTTGGAGTGCGGATCGAAGGCGTAGTGTTCGAGGGCGTCAGCAGCAGTCACGACCTCGGGAGAGACACGGCATGGACCGCGGGACGGTCGGCAGCGCACAGTCTGGCCGGCTCATGGTGGAAGTGCGGGAAGAGGGCACCAGTGCCGTCGTGACCCCCGCCGGTGAGCTGGATCACCACACGGCCGATCTGTTGCGCGAGCCACTCGACGAGTGCCTCGCCAAGGGGCTGAGCCGGCTGGTCGTGGACTGCTCCCGGCTGGAGTTCTGCGACTCCACGGGGCTCAACGTCCTGCTCGGCGCCCGCCTGAAGGCGGAGGCCGCGGGTGGCGCGGTGCACCTGGCGGGCATGCTGCCCGTGGTGGCCCGGGTGTTCGAGATCACCGGAGCGGACGCCGTCTTCACCGTGCACGAAACGGTCGAGGCGGCTCTCGCGAACGGGGACGGCTGACCCCGGGACCCGCCCGTGGGCCCTCACGCGGCCGGGCGCGACCGGGACTCCCGCGCGCCACGGACCACCAGGGGCGGACGGGCCCGTCACCTGTGGGCGAACGAGGGGTGTTCCGCCGGTTGTGTCGGGCAGGAGACACCTGAACATGTCGGCGGCACAGCACGAGGAGAGGGCGGGATGCGCAGACCGACCGTGCGGCGGCCGCTGGACGTGTACAGGGACTCCGGCACCGCCGGGGTGTCGTACACCCTGGGGATCCCCCATCGTGCGAACGATGAACCGAAGCATGAACTGAACGCTGAATTGAACCCTGAACTGGTGAATCGGTGAGGTGAAGCGCTGATGAGCACCACCCGGCCTTACTCGCCGGGCGACCGCGGCCCGGAGCCCAGCGGCGCTTCCGGAGCGTCGGCGGGTCGTCAGGTCCGCAGACTGAGCTTCGACGGCGAGAGCGGTGTCGTCCCGCTCGCCCGCGACTTCGCACGTCAGGCGTTGTACGCGTGGGGCTGGCTGCCCGCCGGAGGCGCCGACCAGCGGGCCGCCGCCGAGGACGTACTGCTCGTCGTCTCCGAACTGGTGACCAACGCCTGCCTGCACGCCGAGGGCCCCGACCAGCTCCAGATCGGCTGCGACAACAAGGTGATCCGCGTCGAGGTCTCCGACCGCGGCAGCGGCCAGCCCGCCCCCCGCAACCCCCACCGCGCCGGCCGCCCCGGTGGCCACGGCATGTTCATCGTGCAGCGTCTCTGCCTGGACTGGGGGGTCGTACGGACCCCGGGCGCCGCGGGCAAGACGGTCTGGGCGGAACTGGGCGCCCCGGCCTGAGCCGAGGCGCCCCCCGCGGCGCCTCCGCCACGGCTTTCCCTCGTGGCGCCGCCACCACGGCGCCCTTCCCGCGCAGCCGCCGCGGCCTCCCCGAGGAGGCCGTCGGGTCCGGCGTGCCCATCGAGATCCCCGACCCGACCGGTACCCGCAAGCCCGCCACCACCGGTACCCGCAAGCCCACCACCACCGGCACCCCCGAGCCCGGCACCACCGGTACCTCCACCCCGGCGCCGGGAGACCTCGCCGTCGAGACCCCCGGCACGACCCCAGGCACCGACCCCCACCCGCACCCCCGACGGGCCGACGGGCCGGCGGACCCGCTGAACGCGCGCGGGGCCGCCACGACCGGAGTCGTGGCGGCCCCGCGGGAACCGTGGGGGAGGGGACGTCAGCGGACGTCGCCCATGAGTTCCTTGACGCGCTTGCGGTACATCCACACCGCGACACCGGCGACCACCGCGAGCGTGGCCTCCATCGCGACGATGCCCGTCCTGTTCAGGTCGACGCCCGCGATGGAGAGCAGACCGGTGGTGGCGTCACCGGCGGTGACGGCCAGGAACCAGACGCCCATCATCTGCGAGGCGTACTTCGCCGGCGCCATCTTCGTGGTGACCGACAGGCCGACCGGGGAGAGCAGCAGCTCACCGACGGTCTGCACGAAGTAGATCGCCACCAGCCACATCGCGGCCGCCTTGTGACCGCCCTCGGCGATCGACAGCGGGGCGAGGAAGAGGAAGAAGGACGCGCCGACCAGGACCAGGCCCGAGGCGAACTTCACGATCGTGCTCGGCTCCTTGCCGCGCTTGTTCAGCGCGAGCCAGAACCAGGCGAAGACCGGGGCCAGGGCCATGATCAGGACCGGGTTGACCGACTGGTACCAGGAGACCGGGAACTCCCAGCCGAGGACGGTGTTGTCGGCGGAGGAGTCGGCGAAGATCGACAGGGTCGAGCCGCCCTGGTCGTAGATCATCCAGAACATGGCGGCGGCCACGAAGAACCAGATGTACGCGGACATCTTCGACTGCTCGGGGCGGTCGAGTTCCCGGTCCCGCTTGATGTTGACCAGCACCATCACCGGGATGATCACGCCGAGCAGGGTCAGCGGGACCAGGATCCAGTTCAGCGTGTAGTGGCCGGAGAAGCCGACGATCGCGTACGCCACGACGGCGATGCCGGCCCAGATCGCGGCCTTGCGCAGCGTGCCGGCCTTCTCCTCGGCGGACAGCGGCTTCGGCACGACGCCGGAGCGGTCGGCCAGGTGGCGGCTGCCGAGCAGGAACTGCGCCAGGCCCAGCGCCATGCCGAGCGCGGCGAGCGCGAAGCCGAAGTGCCAGTTCACGTTCTCGCCGATGGTGCCGATGATCAGCGGGGCGGCGAAGGCACCGAGGTTGATGCCCATGTAGAAGACGGTGAAGCCGCCGTCACGGCGCGGGTCGTCCGGGCCGTCGTAGAGGTGGCCGACCATCGTGGAGATGTTGGCCTTCAGCAGACCGGAGCCGATCGCCACCAGGCCCAGACCGGCGTAGAAGGTCCCGGCGGACGGCAGGGCCAGGGTGAGGTGGCCGAGCATGATCACCGCACCGGCGACGGCGACGGTCCTGCGCGGACCCCAGACGCGGTCGCCGAACCAGCCGCCGGGCATGGCGAGCAGGTACACCAGCGACACGTACACGGAGTAGATCGCGGTCGCGGTGCCCGCGTTCAGGTGCAGGCCGCCCGGTGCGACCAGGTACAGCGGGAGGAGAGCCCTCATGCCGTAGTAGGAGAACCTCTCCCACATCTCGGTCATGAAGAGAGTGGCCAGTCCGCGGGGGTGGCCGAAGAAGGTCTTCCCGGTTCCGGGGGTTCCCGGGCGGACCGGGTCCTTCGTCAGGCTGGACGCCATGGTCGTTCCTTGCTGGTCGGGACGCGCGGTGGAGCGTGCGCGCCCGGTTGGGGCGGCCGGCACCGGCTCGATCGGCCCGTCCACCCACGCCCACGGGGAGGCCGCTCCGGGTCACGGAACGGCGGACGGCGACCACCGGGATCCACGCCCCGCGAGTGGGGGCCCGGCCACAGGTCATTCCTTTCGAAGGCCGGCGGAGAGCCGGCCCGCACACAAAAGAGACCCTCAGCGTCAAGTCGAGCGCCAAAGGTCCCCGTGGTGCTACAGGCGTCCTTTCACCATACGGCAGGACAGAACCGGATATGGAAGGACTTGAGGCGCAGATCACAGGCCAGGCAGGAACCAGGGCGAGGTTTCCAAGGTCCATACCAGGATGGCATCCCGCGACCTCAGGTCCGTACCAGGGACGGCGGGGCTGCTGCGGGCGGGTTGTCCGGCATGTCCCCGAGTAAGAGCCGGGGTCGGGCATCACACCCTTGGCCCAGTCCCGCGCGGACTACCATCGCCTCATGACCCGTGTACTGCTCGCCGAGGACGATGCGTCCATTTCGGAGCCGCTGGCCCGCGCCCTGCGCCGGGAAGGGTACGAGGTCGAGGTGCGTGAGGACGGACCCTCCGCGCTCGACGCCGGAATGCAGGGCGGTGTCGACCTGGTCGTGCTGGACCTCGGGCTCCCCGGCATGGACGGCCTGGAGGTGGCGCGCCGACTGCGCGCCGACGGCCACGCCATCCCCATCCTGATCCTCACCGCGCGCGCCGACGAGGTCGACACCGTCGTCGGACTGGACGCGGGCGCCGACGACTACGTCACCAAGCCGTTCCGGCTCGCCGAACTCCTCGCCCGCGTCCGGGCCCTGCTCCGGCGCGGCTCCGTCGAACCCCAGCAGCCGCCCGCCACGCACGGGGTCCGCATCGACGTCGAGTCGCACCGTGCCTGGATGGGCGAGGAGGAACTCCAGCTCACGGCGAAGGAGTTCGACCTCCTGCGGGTCCTCGTGCGCGACGCGGGCCGGGTGGTCACCCGCGACCAGCTGATGCGGGAGGTCTGGGACACCACCTGGTGGTCCTCGACCAAGACCCTCGACATGCACATCTCGTGGCTGCGGAAGAAGCTGGGGGACGACGCGGCGAACCCCCGCTACATCGCCACGGTGCGCGGCGTGGGCTTCCGCTTCGAGAAGAGCTAGCAGCTTCGAGGAGAGCCGGCCGACGACCGCCCGGCCGACGACCGCCCGGCCGACGACCGCCCGGCCGGGGATCCGGCCGGTGAAGGGCGTGACCGGCGGCGGCCCGGTCGGCGAGGGGCCCGTTCGATGAGGGCCACGGTCGCCGAAGGCCGGCCGGCGGCAGCCGCGGGTCACCGCCGCCGGGGCCGGCCGCGTCCCGCGACGGAGCCGGGTGCGGACGTGGCCCCGCCCCGGGCGAGCCGCCCCCACCCGTCCCGTGAAGCCACCGTCCGGAGGGCCCTGTGCGTCGCCGTCTGATCCAGTCCACACTGGCCGTCGTGCTCGTCGTGATCGCCGTGTTCGGGGTCTCCCTCGTCATCGTCGAGACGCGCACGATCAGCAACAGCGCACAGGAGCGCGTCGAGCTGGAGGCGGCCCGCCTGGCCAGCATCGTCGACAGCCGGCTCGCCGGCGCCGGGACCGTCGACGCCGAGGTGCTGCGCAGCCAGCTCACCCACGAGCGGTACGCGGTGATCCGGATGCCCGGCAAACCGGTCATCGCGGTCGGCAGCCGCCCCGAGGGCGACGTCATCCGGGGTGAGGCCCGGGGCGAGGAGGGGGAGACCGTCGTCGTCGAGGAGCCCCGCTCCTCCGTGACCCGCGAGGTCGGCCGCACCCTGCTCATCATCGGCCTGGTGGCGCTGCTCGCGGTGGTCGCCGCTGTCCTCCTGGCCATCCGCCAGGCCAACCGGCTCGCCTCCCCGCTCACCGACCTCGCCGAGACCGCCGAACGCCTCGGCTCCGGCGACCCCCGCCCCCGCCACAAGCGGTACGGCGTCCCCGAGCTGGACCGGGTCGCCGATGTGCTCGACTCCTCCGCCGAGCGCATCGCCCGCATGCTGACGGCGGAACGCCGGCTCGCCGCCGACGCCTCCCACCAGCTGCGCACCCCGCTCACCGCCCTGTCCATGCGCCTGGAGGAGATCACCCTCACCGACGACCCGGACACGGTGAAGGAGGAGGCCACGATCGCGCTGACCCAGGTGGAACGCCTCACCGACGTCGTGCAGCGCCTGCTGACGAACTCCCGCGACCCCCGCACCGGCTCCGCCGTCACCTTCGACCTCGACGAGGTCATCCAGCAGCAGCTCGCCGAGTGGCGCCCGGCCTACCGCGGTGTGGGCCGCGCGATCGTCAGCTCCGGCAAGCGGCACCTGCAGGCGGTGGGCACCCCGGGCGCGGTGGCCCAGGTGCTGGCGGCGCTCATCGAGAACTCGCTCATGCACGGCGGCGGCACGGTCGCCCTGCGCACGCGGGTCACCGGCAACCAGGCGGTCATCGAGGTCACCGACGAGGGCCCCGGCGTCCCCCCGGACCTCGGCGCCCGCATCTTCGAGCGCACGATCAGCGGCCGCAACTCCACCGGAATCGGCCTCGCGGTGGCCCGGGACCTCGCCGAGGCCGACGGCGGCCGCCTGGAGATGCTCCAGACCAAGCCCCCGGTCTTCGGCCTGTTCCTGTCACGAACGGCCCCGGAGAAGAAGCCGCACCAGGACACGGAACCCACGGTGAGGTGACCGGCCGGCGGGCCCGGGGCGCGGCCTTCGGGGTGCTCTCAGCCCACCCGCTGGTCCGCCGCGGACCCGGCCGCGGTCGGCCGGGACTCCCCCACCACGGTCCCGTGCCGCGGAAGCGCCTTGAACACCCACGCCCGGTACGACCAGAACCGGAACAGCGTGGCGATGCCGATCCCGAGGAACTTGAACACGTTGCTCTGCAACGGGCTGTCCCACCCGAACCCGTACGTCGCCAGGTACAGCAGCCCGTTCTCGATGACCAGACCCGCCGCGCTGAACAGCAGGAACAGCGTCATCTCCTTCGTACGCCCGCTCTTGTCCCGGTCCCGGTAGGTGAAGTACCGGAACCCGACGTAGTTGAAGGCGATGGCGACCACCGTGGCGATGACGCTCGCGCGCACCACCTGGAGGTCGGTGACGTGCCGCACGAAGTTGAACACACCGAGGTTGACCAGCAGGCCCGCCCCGCCCACCGCGCCGAACTTGGCCAGCTCACGGGCGAGTCCTCGCAGCCGTCCTTCCCCCGAGGAACCAGAGGAACCATGTGCCATGGTCGTACAGGCCCCCGTCCGGGTGTCGGTTTCGTCAACCCAGCCATGCTAACCACCCCCCTCGCGGGTTGCCCGTGCCGCCGCCCCACCGGTGCGGAACGGCCCGGCGGGAAGCCGGGAAACCGCCGGTACCGGGCCGGAACGGGCCCGGTGGGAGGCGCGGAATCAGCCGGTGCGGCGTGGCCGATACCCTAGGGGCGTGACGTTCCCGGTAGTCGGCATGGTCGGCGGTGGTCAGCTCGCTCGTATGACACACGAGGCGGGCATCCCGTTGGGCATCAGGTTCAAGCTCCTCAGTGACACTCCTCAGGATTCCGCGGCCCAGGTGGTGAGCGACGTCGTCGTCGGCGACTATCGCGACCTGGACACGCTGCGCGAGTTCGCGCGGGGCTGTGACGTGATCACCTTCGATCACGAGCACGTCCCCACCGAGCACCTCCGGGCCCTGGAGGCGGACGGCATCCCCGTCCGTCCGGGCCCCGAGGCGCTCGTGCACGCCCAGGACAAGGGCGTGATGCGCGCGAAGCTCGACGCCATCGGCATCCCCTGCCCGCGGCACCGCATCGTGGCCGACCCGACGGACGTCGCCGCGTTCGCGGCGGAGGGCGAAGGCTTCCCGGTCGTCCTCAAGACGGTCCGCGGCGGCTACGACGGCAAGGGCGTGTGGGTCGTGAACTCCGCCGAGGAGGCCGAGGACCCCTTCCGCGCGGGCGTCCCCGTCCTCGCCGAGGAGAAGGTCGACTACGTCCGCGAGCTGGCCGCGAACGTCGTGCGCTCCCCGCACGGCCAGGCGGTCGCCTACCCGGTCGTCGAGTCCCAGCAGGTCGACGGCGTCTGCGACACGGTGATCGCCCCCGCCCCCGGCCTCGACGAGACCCTGGCGCTCGAGGCCGAGGAGATGGCCCTGACCATCGCCAAGGAACTCGGCGTCGTCGGCCATCTCGCCGTCGAGCTGTTCCAGACCCGCGACGGCCGCATCCTCGTCAACGAGCTGGCGATGCGCCCGCACAACTCGGGCCACTGGACCATGGACGGCGCGATCACCTCCCAGTTCGCCAACCACGTCCGCGCGGTCCTCGACCTCCCGCTCGGCGACCCGCGCCCGCGCGCCAGGTGGACGGTCATGGCCAACGTCCTCGGCGGCGACTACCCGGACATGTACTCCGCGTACCTGCACTGCATGGCCCGCGACCCCCGGCTGAAGATCCACATGTACGGCAAGGACGTGAAGCCCGGCCGCAAGGTCGGCCACGTCAACACCTACGGCGACGACCTCGACGACGTGCTGGAACGCGCCCGTCACGCTGCCGGCTACCTGAGAGGCACGATCACCGAATGAGCCCAGTCGCAGGCATCGTCATGGGGTCGGACTCCGACTGGCCCGTCATGGAGGCCGCCGCCCAGGCCCTCGACGAGTTCGAGATCGCGTACGAGGTCGACGTCGTCTCCGCGCACCGCATGCCGCGCGAGATGGTCGCCTACGGGGAGCAGGCCGCCGACCGCGGACTCAAGGTGATCATCGCCGGCGCGGGCGGCGCCGCCCACCTGCCCGGCATGCTCGCCTCCGTCACCCCGCTGCCGGTCATCGGCGTGCCCGTGCCGCTGAAGTACCTCGACGGCATGGACAGCCTCCTGTCGATCGTGCAGATGCCGGCCGGTGTCCCCGTCGCGACCGTCTCCGTCGGCGGCGCCCGCAACGCCGGTCTGCTCGCGGCCCGCATCCTCGCCGCGCACGACGAGGACCTCCTCGCGCGGATGCGCGACTTCCAGCAGGACCTCAACGACCAGGCCACCGAGAAGGGCAGGCGCCTGCGCGCCAAGGTCGAGGGCGGCGCAAACGGCGGCGGCTTCGGCTTCGGGAAGTGACGGCGATGACCTTCCTGGAGCAGGCCCGGGAGCTGCTGCGCGAACACCCCGTCGTCGACGGCCACAACGACCTCCCGTGGGCGCTGCGCGAACAGGTCCGCTACGACCTCGACGCCCGTGACATCGCCACCGACCAGCACACCCACCTGCACACCGACATTCCCCGCCTGCGCGCGGGCGGCGTCGGCGCGCAGTACTGGTCGGTGTACGTCCGCTCGGACCTGCCGGGCGCGGTCCCGGCGACGCTGGAGCAGATCGACTGCGTACGGCAGCTCATCGACCGTCACCCCGAGGCGCTCATGGCCGCCCTGACCGCGGCCGACATGGAGGCGGCGCGCGCTCAGGGCCGTATCGCCTCGCTCATGGGCGCGGAGGGCGGCCACTCCATAGCCAACTCGCTGGGCACCCTGCGCGGGCTGTACGCGCTCGGCGTGCGGTACATGACGCTCACCCACAACGACAACGTGGACTGGGCGGACTCCGCGACCGACGCGCCGAAGGCCGGCGGGCTGACGGCGTTCGGCCGCGAGGTCGTCCGGGAGATGAACCGCGAGGGCATGCTGGTCGACCTCTCGCACGTGGCGGCGACGACGATGCGGGACGCGCTCGACGTCTCCACCGCGCCGGTGATCTTCTCGCACTCCTCCTCGCGGGCGGTGTGCGACCACCCGCGCAACATCCCCGACGACGTGCTCGAGCGGCTGCCCGCCAACGGCGGCGTCGCCATGGTGACGTTCGTGCCGAAGTTCGTGCTCCAGGCGGCCGTGGACTGGACGGCCGCCGCGGACGAGAACATGCGCGCGCACGGCTTCCACCACCTCGACACCACCGCCGGGGCGATGAGGGTCCACCGCGCCTTCGAGGAGGCGAACCCCCGCCCGGTCGCCACCGTGGCGACGGTCGCCGACCACCTGGACCACATGCGCGAGGTCGCGGGCGTCGACCACCTCGGCATCGGCGGCGACTACGACGGCACCGCCTTCACCCCCGAGGGCCTCGGCGACGTCTCCGGCTACCCGAGGCTCCTCGCCGAACTGCTGGAACGCGGCTGGTCGAAGTCCGACCTCGCCAAGCTGACCTGGCAGAACGCGGTCCGGGTACTGGCCGCCGCGGAGGACGTGGCCCGCGACCTGCGGGCCACCCGCCCGCCGTCCAACGCGACGATCGAGTCGCTCGACGGCTGAGGCCGGCCGGAGCGGTACCGGAATGTCGTACCAGTGCGGTACGGTGCCCCGGTACCGCATTCGGAAGGGGTGGTCGTCCATGACCATAAGCGCCAGCGAAGCCCGCCGGGACCTGTTCCCCCTCATCAAGCGGGTCAACGACGACCACACGCCGGTCCGGATCAGCTCGAAGAACGGCGACGCGGTGATCATGTCGGCGGACGACTACGAGGCGTGGCAGGAGACGATCTATCTTCTCCGGTCACCGGCGAACGCGCGACGCCTGATGGAAGCCGTGGCCCGGGACAAGGCGGGGGCATCCACCGTCGCCAAGACCGTCGAGGAACTGCAGGACCTGGCGGGGGACGGGTGAGGAGCGTCCACTTCGACCCGGACGCCTGGGAGGATTTCCTCTTCTGGCTCGGTGCGGACCGCAAGGCCGCCCGCCGGATCACCCGCCTGATCGGGGAGATCCAGCGGGACCCCTTCACCGGCATCGGCAAGCCCGAGCCCCTGAAGGGCGACCTCTGCGGCTACTGGTCCCGCCGGATCGACGACGAGCACCGCCTCGTGTACCGAGCCGACGAGAAGGAAGTGAAGATCCTCAAGGCACGCTACCACTACCACGACTGAGCCCGGCGGCCTCGTGCGACCGCCGCCCGGCCGGTCCCGCGGGACCGCTGGCGGGATGCTCCCGGCGGCGTGCCGGGGCGTACCCCGAACGCGCCTTCCACCAGGAAGCGGCCCGCCCGCCGTGCGACGGTGACCGTACTGCCGACCGACGTACGGAGACCGTCATGGCCGACCTCCAGCACGACCTGCACACCACGCCGGAGGTCGGCGAAGTGCCGCGCCCGTTCCCCCCGACCGCGGACGTCCCCGCCGCCGGTGGCACCGCCCCGCCCGACCCGGACGCCGAGCTCCTCGACCGTGCCCACGCGCTCCTCGCCGTCCATCCCGTCGTCGACGGCCACAACGCCCTGCCCCGCGCCCTGCGCCGACTGCCGTTCCACGACCTCCAGCTCGGGGAGAGCGCCCTCGGCACCGACCTGCCCCGGCTGCGCGAGGGCCACGTCGGCGCCCTGTTCTGGTCACTGCACCCGCCGACGGGACTCGCCGCCACCCTGGAACAGATCGACCTCGTCCGGTCGGTGATCCGCGCCCACCCCGAGGGCCTGCGTCCCGCGCTCGGCGCCGGCGAGATCATCGACGCCCGCAACTGGGGCCGCGTCGCCGTCGTCCTCGGCCCGGCCCCGGCCGCCGCCCTCGACGACTCGCTCGGCGTCCTGCGCGTCCTGCACTCCCTCGGCCTGCGCGTCCTCACCCTCGCGGACACCTCCTGGGCGAGCGAGGCGGGCCTCACCCGGTTCGGCGAGGAGATCGTGCGCGAGATGAACCGGCTCGGGGTGCTCGCCGACCTCTCCGGCGCCTCCGACGCCACCATCGCCCGGACCCTCACCCTCTCCAGGGCCCCGGTCCTGTGCACCCGCTCCGCCGCCCGCGCCCTGCGCCCGCACCCCGACAACCTGCCCGACGAACTCCTCGCCGCCCTCGGCGCGGCCGGCGGCCTGTGCATGGTGCCGCTGGCCGCCGAACAGACCGGCTCCGTCCTCGGGGACGTCGCCGACCACCTCGACCACGTCCGTGAGATCGCCGGACCCGGCTGCGTCGGCCTGTCCGGCACCCACGACTCCGGCGCCGCCCACCCCCAGGACCTCGCCGACGTCGCCGGTTACCCGCACCTGATCGCCGAACTCCTCCACCGCGGCTGGCCGGAGTCCGACATCGCCCGGCTGACCTGGGGGAACATCCAGCGCGTCCTGCGCACCGCGGACGTCACCGCCCAGACGGCACAGCAACGCAGGGAGCCGTCCACGGCGACGATCACGAGCCTGGACGGCGGCGCCTGACCGGACCGGTCACCGTCACCGTCATCGTCGTCGTCAAGAGGCGTGCTCGATCCGGCACAGGCAGAACGGGTGCCCCGCCGGGTCGGCGTACACCTGGAAGTCCTTCTTCTCCCGGTCCTCCAGATCCAGCGGCCGTGCGCCCAGCTCCAGCACGCGGGCGTGGGCCGCGTCGACCTCCTCCCAGGTGGCACCGGCGTCGAGGTCGAGGTGGAACTGCTGCGCGTTGCGGTCGGCGCGCGGCCACTCGGGCGGGGTCAGTCCCTCCGCCCGCTGGAAGGCCAGCCGGGGCCCGCCGGGGACCTGGAGGACGTACCAGTCGTCGTCCCCCTCCTCGGCGTCCGGGGTACCGCCGAGAAGGGCGGCGTAGAACTCGGCGAGAGCGCGCGGATCGGGGCAGTCGAGCACGACGGAACGCATACGGACGGCGGGTGCCATGAGAGTCTCCTCGGTCGGAATGCGACGGACACCGAGGCGGACGGGTGCCCGGACGGGCCGCCGCCCTAACGCACAGGGGGTTCACACCTCACGCGCCGCGTCCGTACGGCACAATGCAGGCGGACGCCGGTTCGGCCGACTGAGCCTCGGCCGAACCGGCGTCACCCGCCCGCCGCGCCCCCGCGTCCCGCTCGCACCCGCCTCAGGCGGTCGGGCGGCCCATCGCCCGGTACGTCCAGCCGGCCTTGCGCCACAGCACCGGGTCGAGCGCGTTGCGCCCGTCCAGGATCAGCCGCGCGGCCGTGACCTCGCCGAGCACGGCCGGGTCCAGCTCCCGGAACTCCCGCCACTCGGTCAGGTGCAGGACGACGTCGGCGCCCCGGACGGCCTCCAGGGCCGAGTCGGCGTAGCCGAGCGTCGGGAAGACGCGGCGGGCGTTGTCCATGCCCTTGGGGTCGTAGACGGTCACCTGGCCGCCCTGGAGGTGGATCTGCCCGGCGACGTTCAGCGCCGGCGAGTCCCGCACGTCGTCCGAGTCCGGCTTGAAGGTCGCGCCGAGCACGGCGACCCGCCTGCCGAGGAACGGCCCCCCGCCCAGCGACTGCCGGGCCAGCTCCACCATCTGCCCGCGCTGGCGCATGTTGATCGAGTCGATCTCGCGCAGGAAGGTCAGCGCCTGGTCGGCGCCCAGCTCGCCCGCGCGGGCCATGAACGCCCGGATGTCCTTCGGCAGACACCCGCCGCCGAAGCCGATGCCGGCCCGCAGGAACTTCTTTCCGATCCGGTCGTCGTGCCCGATGGCCTCCGCCAGCTTGGCCACGTCACCGCCGGCGGCCTCGCACACCTCCGCCATCGCGTTGATGAAGGAGATCTTGGTGGCGAGGAAGGAGTTCGCGGAGGTCTTCACCAGCTCGGCCGTCGGGAAGTCCGTGACGACGAACGGCGAACCCTCCCCGACCGGCCCCGCGTACACCTCCCGCAGCGTCCGCTCGGCCCGCTCGCTGCGCACCCCGACCACGATCCGGTCCGGGTGCAGGGTGTCCTGCACCGCGAAGCCCTCCCGCAGGAACTCCGGGTTCCACGCCAGTTCCGCGTCCTCGCCGGCCGGCGCCAGCTCCGCGATCGTGCGGGCCAGCCGGTCCGCGGAGCCCACCGGCACGGTCGACTTGCCCACCACCAGCGCGGGCCGCTCCAGATGCGGGGCGAGCGAGGCGATCGCGGACTCGACGTACGACATGTCGCAGGCGTACTCGCCGTGCTTCTGCGGGGTGTTCACGCACACGAAGTGCACGTCGCCGAACGCGCCGACCTCCGCCCAGTCCTGGGTGAAGCGCAGCCGCCCGCTGGAGCCCTCGAACCCGGCGACGTGCCGGCGCAGCAGCTCCTCCAGGCCCGGCTCGTACATCGGGGTCTCGCCCCGTTCCAGCATCTCGATCTTCTCGCGCACGACGTCGAGCGCCAGCACCTCGAATCCCAGTTCGGCCATGGCCGCGGCGTGCGTGGCACCGAGATAACCGGTGCCGATCACGGTGATCTTGAGGGCCATGCGTGCTCCTGGGCTGGGTCGGGCGGGGGCCGGATGCGCGCAACGAGCATAGTCGGGGCGTACGGGCGCCCCTCACCGGGCAGTTCACCGGTGCGGAGACCCTGTCGCCAAGCTCACGTATCACTGTCGTGGGCAGGCCTCTAAAATTTGAGTTACTTAACGGTAATTAGCGAGATCACCCCAGCGTTCTTGGAGCGTGAGAGACCTTGGCCGGATCGGCTGACTTCGACCTGTACCGCCCGTCCGAGGAGCACGACATGCTCCGGGACGCCATCCGCTCGCTGGCCGAGGCGAAGATCGCGCCGTACGCCGCGGCGGTCGACGAGGAGGCCCGCTTCCCCCAGGAGGCCCTCGACGCGCTGGTCGCCAGCGACCTGCACGCGGTGCACGTTCCCGAGGAGTACGGCGGCGCCGGCGCCGACGCGCTCGCCACGGTCATCGTCATCGAGGAGGTGGCCCGCGCCTGCGTGTCCTCCTCCCTGATCCCGGCCGTGAACAAGCTCGGCTCCCTCCCGGTGATCCTGTCCGGCTCCGAGGACCTGAAGAAGAAGTACCTGGCGCCGCTGGCCAAGGGCGACGCGATGTTCTCGTACTGCCTCTCCGAGCCCGACGCCGGCTCGGACGCGGCCGGCATGAAGACCCGCGCCGTGCGCGACGGCGACCACTGGATCCTCAACGGCGTCAAGCGCTGGATCACCAACGCGGGCGTCTCCGAGTACTACACGGTGATGGCCGTCACCGACCCGGCCAAGCGCTCCAAGGGCATCTCGGCGTTCGTCGTGGAGAAGTCCGACCCGGGCGTCTCCTTCGGCGCCCCGGAGAAGAAGCTCGGCATCAAGGGCTCCCCGACCCGCGAGGTCTACTTCGACAACGTCCGCATCCCCGCCGACCGCATGATCGGCGAGGAGGGCACCGGCTTCGCCACCGCGATGAAGACCCTCGACCACACCCGCATCACCATCGCCGCCCAGGCCCTCGGCGTCGCCCAGGGCGCCTTCGACTACGCCAAGGGCTACGTCCAGGAGCGCAAGCAGTTCGGCAAGGCGATCGCCGACTTCCAGGGCATCCAGTTCATGCTCGCCGACATGGCCATGAAGATCGAGGCCGCCCGCCAGCTCACCTACGCCGCCGCCGCGAAGTCCGAGCGTCTCGACGCCGACCTCACCTTCCAGGGCGCGGCCGCCAAGTGCTTCGCCTCCGACGTCGCCATGGAGGTCACCACGGACGCCGTCCAGCTCCTCGGCGGCTACGGCTACACCCGCGACTACCCGGTCGAGCGCATGATGCGCGACGCCAAGATCACCCAGATCTACGAGGGCACCAACCAGGTCCAGCGGATCGTCATGGCCCGCAACCTGCCGTAACGCCTTCGCGCCGTACGACTGTCGCCCCCGACCCGCGGAACGGGCTGGGGCGACAGTCGTGTGCGGACAGGTTTCAGGTGAACAGCGGCTCCAGCGCCCTCTCCAGGTCGGCCACCGTGCGGAAGTGGACGGCCGTCATGCCGAGGGCGGCGGCCGCCTCGACGTTCTCCAAGGAGTCGTCGACGAACAGGCAGCGCTCGGGGCGTACGCCCGCCCGTGCCGCGCCCAGTTCGAGGATGCGGCGGTCGGGCTTGGCGAGACCGACGCGGGCGCTGCTGACGACCTCGTCGGCCAGCTCGGTCAGGCCCATGGCCTCCAGGTCGCGCTCCAGCCCGAGCGTGGCGTTGGTGACGAGGACCAGCGGCACCCGGACCCGTGCCCGGCGCAGCAGTTCCAGCACCGTCACGTCGGCCCGGAAGGGCGACTCCAGCAGGGCGGTGCCCAGCGCCCAGCCCGTCTCCTCGTCCACCAGCCCGGCCAGGCCGGCCGCGATGGACGCCACCCACTCCTGCTCGGTGATCCGCCCCAGCAGCAGCGGTCCGACGGCCTCGGGCGAGAACGCCACCTTCTTGGTGGTGCCCTCCGCGACCCCCGCGACCCGCTCCAGCGACTCCAGGTGGGTGGAGTCGAAGGTCCGGATCACGTTGTCGACGTCGCACAGGACCGCGTCGAAGGGCCGTGCGGCGGCAGACCGGTCAGTCACCCGACACCGTGACCTTCTCGTCGTTCTTCAGCTGGCTCACCAGCTGCTTCACCTTCGCCTTGTCCCAGACGAGGTTGCCGCCCGTGGACCCCGAGATCGGCATGTTCATCGACTTGCCGTCGCCGCCGTTGACGCCCTTCATCGCGAAGAACATCGACCCCAGGTCGTACAGGCCCATGTCCTTGTCGACGATCAGGGTGTCCAGGCCGGCGCTCATGGTCGGGTACAGCTTGAACGGGTTGAGGACCGTGCCCGGCGTGGCCACCTGGTTGGCGAGGGCCGCGAGGAACTTCTGCTGGTTCTTCGTACGGTCCAGGTCGGAACCGGCGAGCGCGTACCGGGTGCGGACGAAGGCGAGGGACTCCTCGCCGTTCAGGGTCTGCTTGCCCTTCTTGAGGTCCGCGCCGGACTTGGTGTCCTTGATGTCCTGCGGGATGTCGATCTCGACGCCGCCGACCGCGTCCACGATGTTGGCGAAGCCGGCGAAGCCGATCTCCACGTAGTGGTCGATGCGCAGCCCGGTGTTGAACTCGATCGTGCGGACGAGCAGCTCCGGGCCGTCCGTCGCGTACGCCGCGTTCAGCTTGGTGTGCCGGCCCGTGCCCTCGTAGCGCTTGCCGGACTCCGAGCCCACGAACGACGGTATCTCCACGTCGGAGTCGCGGGGCAGCGAGATCAGCGTGTCGCCGTTGGACCCGGTGTGCAGGATCATCATCGAGTCCGTGCGCTTGCCCTCGGCGGAGCCGGTGTGCAGCGCCTTCTTCTCCTCGGCGGACATGCCCTCACGGCTGTCGGAGCCGACGATGAGGAAGTTGGTGCCCTCGCCGGCCTCGGGCCGGTCGATGACCTTCGACAGGTCGACCTCGCGGTTCAGCTTGGAGTCGGCCCAGAAGTACGTCCCGACGGTCGTCACGACCAGCACGGTCGCGACACTGATCGCGGTCCACTTGATCCGGCGGCGCCAGTCGGGCGCGGGGCGCGGGGCACCGGCGTCGTGGCCGCCCGGCCCGTCGGATCCGCCGCCGTAGACCTGGCCCGTGCTGTAACCGCTGTCGTATCCGGTGTTCCGAGCATTGGTGTAGTCACCGCCGCCGTCGCCGCCGTATCCGTGGCCGTCGACGTACGACGGCTGCGGCGGGACGCCGGCGCCCTGCGGCGGGGCGGCCGGACCGCGGCGGACCTGTCGCATCACGCGCGCGCTCTCGGGCTGTGCGCTCGCGCCGCCGCGTCCGTAGCCGGAGCCGCGGTTGTTGTCGGACCATCCCTCGGGCCAGTCATTCATGCGCCTTAGTGTGCCGGGAAGCGCTGTGTCCCTTACAGGGGCGTCGGAGAATCAGCGCCCCGCTGTTGCCAACCTGACACAAAGTCCCGGCTTGTCCGCCTCGGCATAAGGTGGAGGCCATGACAGACCAGGTCACCCCAGTGGACTCGGACACCTCGGATGCATCGGACATCCCGGGCAAGCCCACGTCCGCGTCGCGCACCACGCTCAGCCACATCATGAGCCACAACGACACCAACCTCCTGGGCACGGTGCACGGTGGCGTGATCATGAAGCTCGTCGACGACGCGGCGGGCGCGGTCGCCGGCCGGCACTCCGGCGGACCCGCCGTCACCGCGTCCATGGACGAGATGGCGTTCCTCGAGCCGGTCCGCGTCGGTGACCTCGTCCATGTGAAGGCCCAGGTCAACTGGACCGGCCGGACCTCCATGGAGGTCGGCGTGCGGGTGCTGGCCGAACGCTGGAACGAGTCGGCGCCGCCCACCCAGGTCGGCTCCGCCTACCTCGTCTTCGCCGCCGTCGACGCCGACGGCAAGCCCCGCCGCGTCCCCCCGGTCCTGCCCGAGACCGACCGCGACCGCCGCCGCTACCAGGAGGCCCAGATCCGCCGCACCCACCGGCTGTCCCGCCGCCGCGCCATCCTGGAACTGCGGGAGCGCCGGGTGGCGGAGGGCTTCGACGACTGAGACGGCCGAGGCGATCGAGACAACTGAGGCGGCCGAGACGGCCGAGACGGTGATCGGTCCGCCCGTCCCGGTGCCCCCTCGGCCCGGCGGAACCGGGCGGTCAGGCGCAGCCCACCTCGTCGCCGCGGACCACCGCGGACTCGCCCCGGCCCGGGGCGTCCGCCCGCACCTTGCGGACGTGGTGGGACTCCGCGCCGGTGGTGACCCTCAGGGTGGGGCCGAGGCCCGGGACCGGGCGCAGCACGCTGCCGGGGAGGGCGGCGGCCAGGGACTTCGCGGAGCGGTCCCAGCGGGGGTCGTGGGAGACGACCGTGCGGCGCACCGAGGTGTCGCGGGCCGTGGCCGGCTGTCCGGTCGTACGGAAGCCGGTGGCGCGCAGGGCCGTGTCGACCTGCTTGGCCAGGCCGGGCGTGCGGGTGCCGTTCTCCACCTGGACGCGGATCTGCTGCGGGGCCACCTCCACGCGCACGGCCCGGTCGCGGGGACGCGGCGCCGTGGCGAGGGGCTTGTCGTCGCGCAGGGCCCCGAAGAGGCGCTCGGCGCGGACCGGGTCCCACTTCACGGTCGAGCCGATGCCCTTCACGGCGTACCCCATCCGCCCGATGGGGACGGTCGCGAACTCCGAGGAGGAGGGGGAGAAGGTGCGCATCGCCCGGCCGAGGTCCAGCAGCTCGTCCGTGCCGAAGCCGCGGTCGGCCCGCACCGAGCCCAGCACCGCCCGCGTCACGTCGCGGAACTTCAGCGGGTTCAGCAGGATCCCGGAGGAGGTCGCCCGGTCCACCAGCCCCGCCAGGAAACGCTGCTGACGTTTCATCCGGCCGAGGTCGGAGGAGGCGTCGGCGTGCCGGGAGCGGACGTACCGGAGGGCCTCGCCGCCGCGCAGGGTGTGGTTGCCGGGCGCGAGGTCGAGGCCGGTGTAGGAGTCGGTCAGCCGCCGGTCCGTGCAGATCCGCACGCCGCCGAGGACGTCGACGGTCTTCATGAAGCTGGTGAAGTCGACCTCCAGATAGTGGTCGATCTTCACGTGGGTCATGTGCTCGACGGTCCGCACGGTCAGCTGCGGTCCGCCCTCCGCGTACGCCGCGTTGATCTTGATCGGGTGGCCGTGGTGTTCCTCACCGGTGGTCCGGTCGGTGTGCGGGGGCGTCTCGGCGTAGGAGTCGCGCGGCAGGCTCACCACGCTCGCCCGGTCCCGGTCCTCCGAGATGTGCACGATCATCAGCGTGTCGGTGCAGTGGCAGGGCGCGCCGCCGAGCCGGT
Organism: Streptomyces sp. NPDC088766; assembly: GCF_044750845.1. NCBI lineage: Bacteria > Bacillati > Actinomycetota > Actinomycetes > Kitasatosporales > Streptomycetaceae > Streptomyces > Streptomyces sp. NPDC088766. The sequence goes on from NZ_JBIVKQ010000025.1 coordinate 106,267, forward strand.
AGCGCCGCCGTTCGGCCTCGGTGATCCGGTCGCGCCCGTCGGTGCCGACCATCAGCACGTTCATGCCGTGGCCGGCCCGCGGACGGTTCTTCATGTCCCTGAAGGGGTCGACGCGGGCGATCCCGGAGTCGAGGCCGCTGACCAGGGAGTGGCCGATCCCCGCGGAGGCCAGCACGACGACCGAGAGCGTCATGGCCGCCCGCACGGCCCAGCGGGGACGTTTCCTCGGTGCGGGGCGGGCCGGCCGGGGCGGCGGGCGGCGCGCCGGCCGGGAGGCGGGGGACCGGGGCGGGGTGGGGGACAAGCGGGTCACCTCCGGGCGACGGCCGTACGAGGCGTACGAGGGAGCCGTGAGCACCGTAGGCCGATACGATCCGCCGCCCGCAGCACGCACCGGGCGGCGCGCACCGGTGTCCCCCGTTCGCGGTAACGTGATGCTCCTATGAACGCGAAGTCCGACGTGCAGCTCCCCGCCGTGTCCGTCATCATGCCCGTCCTCAACGAGGAGCGGCATCTGCGCGGAGCGGTCCAAGCGATCCTCGCGCAGGAGTACGCAGGCGAGATGGAGGTCGTGATCGCCCTCGGTCCGTCCACGGACCGCACGGACGAGATCGCCGCCCGGCTCGTAGCCGAAGACCCGCGCGTGCACACGGTCCCCAATCCCACCGGGCGTACGCCCGCCGCCCTGAACGCCGCGATCAAGGCCTCGCGCCATCCGGTCGTCGTCCGCGTCGACGGGCACGGCATGCTCTCGCCGAACTACATCGCCACCGCCGTACGGCTCCTGGAGGAGACCGGCGCGCAGAACGTCGGCGGCATCATGCACGCCGAGGGCGAGAACGACTGGGAGCACGCGGTCGCCGCCGCGATGACCTCGAAGATCGGTGTCGGCAACGCCGCCTTCCACACCGGGGGACAGGCCGGTCCGGCCGAGACCGTCTACCTCGGCGTCTTCCGGCGCGAGGCGCTGGAGCAACAGGGCGGCTACAACGAGGAGTTCATCCGCGCCCAGGACTGGGAGCTGAACTTCCGCATCCGTGAGGCCGGCGGACTGATCTGGTTCTCGCCCGAGCTGAAGGTGTCCTACCGCCCGCGGCCCAGCGTCAAGGCGCTCGCCAAGCAGTACAAGGACTACGGCCGTTGGCGGCACGTCGTCGCCCGCTACCACGAGGGCTCCATCAACCTGCGCTATCTCGCCCCGCCGACCGCGGTGTGCGCGATCGCGGCCGGGACCGTGGTCGGCGCCGCCCTCACCCCGCTCGGCTTCCTGATCCCGGGCGGCTACCTGGCGGCGATCGCCCTCGGCTCGCTGCCGGCCGGCAAGGGACTGCCGCTCAAGGCGCGCCTGCAGATCCCGGTGGCCCTCGCCACCATGCACATGTCGTGGGGATTCGGCTTCCTGACCAGCCCGAAGTCGCTGGCGAAGAAGGTCATCGCCTCCCGCCGCCCCGCGGTCCTCAGCGCGAACTGAGCACCGCGCGGCGGCCGGTGGGCCCGGTCTACCAGGTGTAGGCCGGGTCCACGTGCATGCACTGGCTGGTGTCGGCGGCGTTCATCGTCTCCGCCGAGGCGGGCGTCCTGTCGTCCTTCACCGGCGCCTTGTACGCCGTGCCCGAACGCCAGTCCGCGCCCACGAAGAGGGTGACCCCGGAGACCTCGGTGGACCGCTTCACCTGGCCCGCCGGGATCCCGAGGACCTTCGCCACCCGCAGCGCGTCGGCCTGGAGGTCGGCGCTCGGGTAGCGGATCACCGTCGTCTTCTCGGGGGTGGCCGGCGAGGTGTCCGCCTTGGCCCCGGTGAAGCCCTTGCCGGCCAGCAGCTGCGTCACCGCGGCCGCCCGTCCGCGGGCCGCGCCCAGCGTGTCGGTGTACGTGCCGTTGTGGACCTGCACGGCGATCTCGTCGTCCGCGGCGGCCGCGTCCGTGACCGACGGGGACGGGCTCGCGGTGGCCTTCGCGGCGTCCTTGCCGTCCAGGGCGATGTCCTCGCGCACCAGCCGGAACAGCTTCTCGGCGTCCTCGGTGGGCACCACCCGGCCGGGCTGCGCGGTGTCGTACCGGTTGGGCATCGTCGTCATGGTGATGCGCTCGGTGGGCACCTTCTGCAGCTCGGTCGCCAGGTCGTACATCTTCTTGATGCTGTCCAGGCCGTCGTCGACGGTGATCGCCCGCGTGGCCGCCTCGGCGAGCTTGCGCAGTCCGTTCGGGTTGGTCAGTCTCGCCTCCGAGCGCAGCTGACGGACCATCGAGTTCATGTACATGTGCTGCGCCTTGGCCCGCGCCAGGTCGGTGTCGTCCTCGAAGCCGTAACGGGTGCGCAGCCACTGCAGGGCCTGCTCGCCCTTGATGTCGTGGGTGCCCTCCGCCAGCTTCAGGCCGGAGCCCTTGCCGGTGCTGGTGTGCGAGTGGACGTTGGCGTCCACGCACACCGGGACGCCGCCGATCGCGTCCGCCATCGACACCACGCCGGCGAAGTCGATCATCATGAAGTGGTCGATGTGGATGTCGGTGAGCTTCTCCCAGGTGGCCACCGTGCACCCCGGACCGCCGCGCCCCAGCGAGGAGTTGGTGATCTCCCGGGTGAGCGCCCGGTACACCTCGCCGGTGTCCGGGTCGGTGCACTTGGGGATGTCGAGCAGGGTGTCGCGCGGCATGCTCACCACCGACATGTTGCTGCGGTCCGCGGACACGTGCAGCAGCATCTGGACGTCGGCGAGAGGCGTGCCGTTGAAGGTGTCCCTGGCCCCGCCGAGCTTCTGGTTCTCCGCGGTGTCCCGGGCGTCGGAACCGATCAGCAGGATGTTCAGCGCCGTCTGTCCGGCCTCGTTGGCCTTGGTGTCCGCCGCCCGGTCCTTGGCGTCGCCCAGGTTCAGTTCGTCGCTCTTGATGTTGGCGTTGAGATGCTCGTAGTAGAGGTATCCGGCCCCCGCGCCGCCCAGTATCACCAGGGTGAGCACGGTCGCCGACCAGCGCAGCGCGCGCCGTCTGCGCCCTCTGCGGCCGCTGCCGCCGCCGTCCCGGGCGCCGTCACCGGCCCCGCCCGCGCCGCCGCCGTCCTGGGTGCCGCCGTCCGTGCCGCCGTCCTGGGCGTCGTCCTCCGTGCCGCCGCCCTCGGCCGTCGTCACGTCGTCCGCCGCCGTGGACGTGGTGTCCCCGGTCCCGGGAACCGTCCCCCGTACAGTGCTCCGCCCCACTGGCCCTGCCCCTCCCCGCCGTGCGCCTGACATGACACGGGCCCGTCCCGCGTCAAGTCAGACGCTTGACGGGCCCGCAGGGTTACCTACTTGGCGCACTCGACCTTGTCCGCCGTGGACTTGTCGACCGTGTCCGGCACGGTCGTCGGGGCCGTGAGCGAGACGCCCGCGCCCTTGAAGTCCTTGCCCAGTGTCAGCGTCATCGTCGGCAGACCCTGGGCGTTGGTGACGCTCTTGCCCGGCTTCAGCGCGGTCCCCGGCAGCCCCATGACGGCGGCGAGCTTGCGTGCCTGGGCGGCCTGTTCCGGCGCGTACTCGAGCGTCGTCCTGCTGAGGTTCTCGGGGGCGTTGCCCGCGTTCTCGGACTTCGTCACGCCCTGATCATTCTGCAGCCAGCTGAGAGTGGCCTGTGCGCTGCCGGCCTTGGCACCGCCGTTCATCACCTGCACCCGCACCTCGGAGGCCGCGGACTGGGTGCCCTTGAGCCGGGCCGCCGCGGCCGCGGCCGCCGCGTCCTTCGACGCCTTCGCCTGCTCCTTCACCTCGGTGAAGGACACGTCGTCCTGGATCATCCGGAAGACGGTGGGCGCGGTCGACTGGTCCAGGACGACCGTGGCCTTGACCTTCTCGGCCGGGTTGTCGACGACGGGCACGGTGGTGAAGGTCAGGTTCTTGGTGTTGAGCTTGCCCAGCTCCAGACCGAGATCCTTCAGCTTGGAGATGCTGTCCAGCTGGGAGTCGACGGTGAGCGCCTTCGTGCCCGCCTCCGCCAGCTTGATCATCTTGGTGGGGCTGGTGAGCGTGTCGTTCGACTTCAGCTTGCGCATCAGCGAGCCGAGGAACTGCTGCTGGATCGCGATCCGGCTCAGGTCGCCGCCGAAGCCCACCGAGTGCCGGGTGCGCAGGAACGCCAGCGCCTGCTCGCCCTGGATGGTGTGCGTGCCCTCCGACAGCTTCAGGTGCGAGTCCGGATCGTCGATGTCCTTGGCCAGACACACCTCGACCCCGTCGACCGCCGACGTCAGCGTCTTGACCGCGTTGAAGTCGGCCACCATGAAATTGTCCGCCTGGACGCCGGTCAGCTCGGTCACCGTGCGCACGGTGCAGCTCGGCGTACGGCCGTCCTGGCCCAGGCTGGTGTTGAAGCGGGCGCCCTCGGTGCCCTTGATGACCTTGCTGGTGCCGTCCTCCTGCTCGGTCGGGCAGTCCGGGACGTCCACGATCAGGTCGCGCGGGATGCTCAGCGCGGTCGCGTTCGTCCGGTCCTTGGAGACGTGCAGCAGGATCGTGGTGTCGGCGTGGCCCGGGCTGCCGGAGTCGCCGTAGCCCTCGTTGCCCGCGCCGGTGCGCTTGTCGGTGCCGATCAGCAGGATGTTGATCGCCTTGTCCTTGCTGAAGCCACCGGTGCTCGCGCCGTCGTCGGACACGGAGGTGATGTTGTCGTTGAGGTGCTCGAGGTAGAGGTAGGCCGCACCGGCGGTGCCCACCAGGACGAAGGCCATGACGCCGCCGGTCCACAGCAGGACCTTCTTCGTCTTCGCCTTCTTCTTCACCGGCCGGCGCCCGCGCCTGCTCGGCGACGGCTCCTCCGGCGCGCTCCGCCGGCGGCGCGGCTCCGGAACCTCCGGCGCCTCCCGTTCCGGAGCCGCCGTGCGGCTGCCGGAGACGGGCTCGGGATCCGGCCCGCCGCCCGCCGCACGGGCGGGACGTCTGCGGGGTCCGGGCACCGCCGACTGCGGTGCGGAAGGGGCCAGTCGCAGTTCGTATTCGCCGGTGTCCGGATTGAGCACCCACTGGTCTGCGGGGTCGATGTTCTCCGCCCGCCCACGGCCTTGCGCGTCCACGGTTGTCCGAATCCTCCGTCGGGGCCACGCGGCGCCTTTCCCCCCTCTAAGGCGCTCGGGTCTCGGTCACACAGTGCTCGACCCCAGAACGGTCCTCAGGCCGGGTGCACCGGATCGCTCACACTATCCGCCAAGTTCGGCGCGCAGCGACGGCGGTGACAAATTCCACTTCCCTACAACCGGGCAATACGGGTTAATTCCTTGAACTGGAGTTCGCCGTGACCGGCCGGCTTGGGAAGCGTTTTACCCGCGGCCGTGCGCGCGGCTCACGTGCAGGTGTGATCGCCTGCCGTGTTTCCCCGGAAAGTCGGTTCGACGGGACTCGGTGACGCGTACACATCGTGATCGGGCGACTCCGAAGAGGTGGAACTCCCCGGCTCTTTCCGGGTGACGGAGACGGGCGCGTCCGTCCTCAACCGCTCGAAGAGCTTCTCCGCCGCGGGCTCCACGAGCTGGTCGCGATCGGCGTCGTAGACGTACGACTCCCGCGGGACTGTCAGGAAGCGCACCTGTTCGGTGGGAATGTCGCGCAGGCCGCGCACGAGGTCGTACAGACCGCGCAGGTTCGCCAGGGCCGGGTCGGTGGTGAGCGAGGACGTGGCCGCGTCCAGCACCGGGTACAACTTCACCGGATTCAGCAGGACGTCATTGCTCTGCGCCTTGTCGACGAGCGCGCCGAGGAACCGCTGCTGCCGGTCCATCCGGTCGGTGTCGCTGCCGTCGCCGAGGGTCTTGCGGGCACGGACGTAGCCGAGGGCCTGCTCGCCGTCGAGCGTCACCCGCCCCGCGGGCAGCCGCAGCTTGGCCGCCTCGTCACGGATCGGCTCCTTCAGGCACACCTCGACGCCGTCGAGGGCGTCGACCATCTTCTTGAAGCCGTGGAAGTCGACGACGACGTGATGGTCGATCCGGATGCCCGTCAGCTTCTCCACCGTCCGGATCGTGCAGGCCGAACCGCCCGTCTGGAACGAGTGGTTGAACATCGCGAACATCGGCGCCGACCGGGAACCGTCCGGCCGTCGGCAGGCCGGCACGTCCACCATGAGATCGCGGGGTATCGACACGGCGGTCGCGCTGCGCCGCCCGGCGGACAGATGCAGCAGGATCGTCGTGTCCGACCGCTCGGTCCCCGAGTCCCGCCCGTACGCGCCGTTGCCGTCCCCCGCGCGCGAGTCCGAACCGATCAGCAGCACGTTCCGCGCGTCCTTCACCAGAGCGGTCGGCCGCTCCTCGGCGTACCGCGCCAGCTCCGCCGCGGCCGCCTCGTCCGGCGTGATGTTCGCGTCGAGCTTGGCGTACACCACCCACCCGGCCACCCCGGCCCCCACCACCAGCAGCAGCGCCGTCCCCAGCCCGGCCCCCACCCACCGCCGCCGACGCCGGCGCGCGAGCCCCGCACCGAGAGCGGACGCCCCGCTCCCCGGCCCGAGAGGCCGGGCCGCCCCGCTTGCCGGCCCGAGGGGTTCTGACGCGTCCTCACTCCCGCTCACGCCGGCCCCCCTCCCGCTCACCGTACGAAAACGCCGTGCAGTCCCTACGACGATGCCGGGAGCGGAGGCGAAGCGCGGTCGGGGGGAGGCCGAACGGGTGACGGGACGGGGAGCGGGCCGGCGGACGGCCGCCCGTGGATCCGGTGGCCCCTGAGGCCGGGTCCGGGCCTCAGGGGCCGTCCGTCGGCCGGGGCGTCGCGGCTACCGCGCCGTGGCCGTCACCCGTTCGCTGTCGATGCGCCTGGTCAGGGTCTCCTCCGACGCCTCGTCCAGGTTCCGGCACAGCACGACCGAGCCGCCGGTGGCCAGGGGGGCGTACAGGCCGGCGCTGAGGCCCTCCCAGGTGTCGTACGGCAGGCCCGACAGGAGGCGGGAGCCGGGGCCCGTGAGGCCGAGGGCCGGCGCGTCGGCGCGGGCGCGCTCCACCAGCTCCGCGCCCGTGTACTCCGCCCCGGCCACGATCAGCGCGGGCTCCTCGGGGTCGACGGGCGCGTACGGCGCGAAACGGTCGCCGTGGGCCGGGACGTCCACCGCGTAGTCGGCGTACCCCTGCGGCGGCGCCGGGACGAACCGGCGGCCCAACGGCGCGAGCGACAGCGCGTACCGCTCGCCCCGGCACGCCAGCCCCGCCTCGAACCGGCCGGGCCCGGCCACGACGAAGTCCGCGCGGGCCGGATCACCGGCCACGTCCGCGACGACCCCGACCGAGGAACAGGCCACCAGCCACACCGCCGTCTGCCAGTGCGCGGGCAGCAGCAGCGCGACGCGGTCACCGGGTTCGGCGGACAGCCCGTCCTGGAGGAGGTTGGCGGTCTTGGCCACCCAATTGGCGAAGGTGGCCACGGACAATTCCACCCGTTCGCCCGTGGTGTCGTCGTAGAAGGTCACCAGGGGGCGGGCGGGATCCGCGGCGAGCGCGGAACGCAGCAGGTCGGCGGGGGTGCGGTCAGTGGCGTTCACCCGCGTCAGGGTACGCGCAGCCCCCGGGCGAACGCCCGCCACCGGGCCACCGGTTCGGCCGAACGCCCTCCGACGCCCCGTCAAAGCCCCAATGGACAGAAATGTGTGGCTATGTCCACGATCGGTGGCATGCGTGGACTGCTTGCTTCCTCGATCGGCGTCACCTGTGCGGCCGTACTAGCCCTCCCGCTGACGCCCCCCGCCTCCGCTGTGACGACGCGTCTGGCGTCGACCGCGCAGGCGGCGCCCGCCGTGGCCCGGCCCGCCGGCCCCGCCGCCCCGCTCGCCGGCAGCACCCAGTCGCTGCCCCTGACCCCCCTCGCCCGCGACCGTGCCGCCGGCGGCACCGGAGCCGAACAGGGCCTGCCACCCCGCGACGTACGGTCCTTCTCCCTCCTCGGCGTCGTCTGGGACGACCCGGACGCCGAACTGCACGGCCGCGTCCAGGTCCGTACGCGCGCCGTCGGCACCGGCACCTGGTCCGACTGGCAGGACGTCGAGACGCACAACGCCGACCACGGCGCCGACCCCGACACACCCGAACGCGCCTCGGGCCACGTCCGCGGCGCCACCGCCCCGCTGTGGGTGGGGGAGTCGGACGGCGTCGAGGTCCGCGTCAGCCCGGACGCCGAGCCGCGTACGGAGGACACCGCGGACGGCTCCCGCACCATGTCCTCGCCCCTGGAGCTCCCCGCGGGGATGCGCCTGGAGCTCGTCGACCCCGGCACCACCGCCCCCGCCCACGCCCCCGTGGGCCCACTCCGCGGCCGGGCCGCGACCGCTCGGGCCGCGGCCGACGCCCCTGTCGACGCGGTCGCGGGCACGGCGGCGGAGCCGGCCGCCGGCACGACGGTCGAGTCGGTGGAGGCCTCCGCGGCCAACGCCGCCCTCGCCCCCCTCGACGCCTCCGAGATCCCCGCCCTCGACCTCGCGGGCACCGAACGCGAACTCCTCACCCTCCGCTCCGGCGAACTGACGGCGGCTCAGCGCGCGAAGCCGTACATCGGTCCCCGCCCCGGCATCGTCACGCGCCGCGGCTGGGGCGCCGACGAGACGCTGCGGGCGAAGAGCTTCGTGTACACGACGAAGGTCAAGGCCGCCTTCGTGCACCACACGGCCTCGGGGAACACGTACAAGTGCTCACAGGTCCCGTCCCTCATCCGCGGTATCTACCGCTACCACGTCAAGAGCATGGGCTGGCGGGACATCGGCTACAACTTCCTCGTCGACAAGTGCGGCACCATCTACGAGGGCCGCGCCGGGGGCGTGGCGAAGCCGGTCCTGGGCGCCCACACCCTCGGCTTCAACAGCAACAGCATGGGAATCGCCGTCCTCGGCACGTTCACGTCCACCAAGCCGTCCGCCGCGGCGGTCAAGGGCGTCGCCCGCCTCACGGCATGGAAGCTGGGACTGTTCGGCGCCAATCCGAACGGAAAGACATACCTGAAGTCCGGCGGTGGCAATCTCTACCGAAAAGGTAAGAACGTACGACTGAACGTGATCTCCGGACACCGGGACGGCTTCGCCACGGAATGCCCAGGACGGCAGCTCTACGGCAAGCTCGGCTCGGCCCGTACGACCGCGGCCGGCTACCAGGGCCGCTGACGCCGCGAAGCCGGTACCCGGGGCCGGGGGAGGCCCCGCCGGGCCCCGGCCGGACGGAGGGCACGTCCAGCCGGGGGGGCACCGTCCATAGCCGTCGGGGGGACTGCGCGTGGAACACCGCACGGCCATCGAAGTTGCCGCACAACGGTCTGCATACACTGGCCGGCCGAAAGACAGTTCGGCCGGTCCCGGCAGGAAGCAGAGACGAAGGTGACAGAAGCGATCCTCCTGGTCGGCGGCAAGGGCACCCGGCTGCGCCCGCTCACGGTGCACACGCCCAAGCCCATGGTCAGGGCGGCGGGGGTGCCGTTCCTCACGCACCAGCTGGCACGGGCGAGAGCGGCGGGCGTGGACCACATCGTCCTCGCGACGAGCTATCTGGCCGAGGTCTTCGAGCCGTACTTCGGCGACGGCTCGTCGCTGGGCCTGCACATCGAGTACGTCACGGAGGAGGAGCCCCTCGGCACCGGCGGCGCCATCCGCAACGTCGCGTCCCGGCTCCGTTCGGGACCCGACGACCCGGTGCTGGTCTTCAACGGCGACATCCTCACCGGCCTGGACATCGGACGGCTGGTGGCCACCCACGAGGAGACGGCGGCGGACGTCTCGCTGCACCTCACGAGGGTGACGGACCCGAGGGCGTACGGCCTGGTCCCCACGGACGGCACGGGCAGGGTCCTGGCCTTCCTGGAGAAGCCCCAGACCCCCGAGGAGATCGTCACCGACCAGATCAACGCGGGCGCCTACGTCTTCCGCCGCTCGGTCATCGACAGCATCCCGGCCGGCCGCCCGGTCTCGGTGGAACGCGAGACGTTCCCCGGCCTCCTGTCCGCCGGCGCCCACCTGCAGGGGATGGTCGACTCGACGTACTGGCTGGACCTGGGCACCCCGGCGGCCTTCGTCCGGGGCTCGGCGGACCTGGTCCTCGGCCGTGCCCCGTCCCCCGCGGTCCCCGGCCGCTGCGGCGACCGCCTGATCCTGCCGACGGCCACGGTCGCGCCCGACGCCAAGCTGACCGGCGGCACGGTGGTCGGCGAGGGCGCGTTCGTCGCGGAGGGCGCGCGCGTCTTCGGCTCGACGATCCTGCCCGGCGCGGTGATCGAACCCGGCGCGGTCATCACCGACTCCCTCATCGGCGCCCGGGCCCGCGTGGGCGAACGCTCGATCCTCACCGGCACGGTCATCGGCGACGGCGCGGTGGTCGGCGCCGACAACGAACTCCGTGACGGAGCGAGAGTGTGGTGCGACGCGAGGATCCCGGCGGCCGCCCTGAGATTCTCCTCGGACCGGTAGCCGCCGAAGGGTAGCCGCCGAAGGGTAGCCGCCGACCGGCAGGCGCCGGCCGGCCCGTCCGGCCCGGCCGGCGCTCGAGGACGAGGCTCCTTCAGGGCCGAAAACGGGGGTCCGGGGGGCGAGCCCCCGGGACGGGACGGGAAGGGGCGGCGGGGACGAACCCCTCCGGGCGTCCCCCTCAGAGCCTCCCGATGTCCCCCACCGGCATCCGGGGCCCCCGCCGCTCCGGCGTCCTCCCGCTCAACAGGATCAACCGCGCGGCCCGATGCCGCTGCCCCGCATACGGCTCCAGCAACGCCAGCATCACCGCATCGTCCGCGTACCGCTCCCGCGCCAGCGCCCACCCCACGATCCCCGGCAGATGCAGATCCCCCACGGTCACGGCGTCCGCCGCCCCGTGACTGCGCTGCACGACCTCCGCGGACGTCCACGGCCCGATCCCCGGCACGGCCTCCAACCGGGCCTGCGCCTGGGCCGGCGGCATCCGGACCGTCTCCTCCAGCCGCCCGGCGACCCGCACGGCCCGCAGGACCGTCGAGGCCCGCTTGCCGTCGACCCCGGCCCGATGCCATTCCCACGAGGGGATCAGCGCCCAGGTCCGCGGCGCCGGCATCACCCACAGCCGCCCACCCGCCGCGGGCCCGGGCGCCGGCTCCCCGAACTTGCGCACCAGCGTCCGCCACGCCCGGTACGCCTCGACCGTCGTGACCTTCTGCTCCAGGACCGACGGGATCAACGACTCCAGCACCAGCCCGGTCCGCAGCAGACGCAGCCCCGGCCGCCGGTGCCGGGTCATCGCCACCAGCCGGTGCCGGGGCACGAAGGCGTCGGGATCGTCCGCGGCGCCGAGCAACTCGGGCAACCGCTCCAGCAGCCACTCGGCCCCCGGCCCCCAGGCCTCCCCGCGCACCGCGCTCTCACCGGGTGCCACCGAGACCCGCAGCGTCCCCGGCCCGCCGGGCGTCAGGCTGGCCCGCCACACCGACCCGTCGGGCATCGCCCGGAACGTCGGGTCCGCGGGCCCGCGCCGGAGCGGCCCCAGGACCAGCCCCAGATCGAGCGGCCCGTCCGGCACCCAGGTGCGTACCCGCCCGGCCGCGGACGCCTGCCGGGTCACCCCGGCGCTCACACCGGCAGGCCCGCCGCGCACGGGGGCCCCTCCCACGCCCTTCAGGCTGCGGGGGAGCGCGGGCCGGGGATCGAAGCGTCCTGCCACGAGTGAGGTCCTAGCTGGGCGGGGTCGGGCGAGCGGACCGGAAGGGGCCGGGCCACGGGGACGACCGGAGCCCTACGAGGGTAGGCGCACAACCGCCCGAAGGTCACCGCACCTCCACGAAGTCCGCCACCTCCCGCACGCCCCGGGCCTTCGGCTCCTCCGCCGGATGCCCGACCGCCACCGCCCCCATCGGATCCCAGTCCCCGGGCAGCTCCAGCACCTCCCGCACCACGTCCCGGCAGAACATGGTCGACGACACCCACGCGGACCCCAGCCGCTCCCCGGCCAGCGCGACGAGGAAGTTCTGCACCCCGGCCCCGGTCGCGACGACGAACATCTCCCGCTCGGCCGCGTCCCGCCGCGCGTCGCCGTAGGTGTGCGAGCCGTCCGTCACCAGGCACGGCACGACCAGACAGGGCGCGTTGCGCAGGACGTCCCCGCGCCGCACCCGCTTGGCGATCGACTCCTCGGACTTGCCGTCCCGCCGCAGGTCCTCGATCCACGCGTCCCGCATGGCGTCCAGCAGCCGGACCCTGGAGCGCGCCGACTCCAGGAGCACGAACCGCCACGGCGTCGTGTGATGCGGCGCCGGCGCCGTCAGGGCGGCGGCCACGGCCCGCCGTACCGCACCGGGATCGACCGGCTCGTCGGTGAAGGAGCGCACGGTCCGCCGCTGGGTGACCGCCAGCCGTACGGCCTCGGACGTCCCGAGCCGGAACATGTCGTCGCGCGCGCAGCGCACCATGGCACGGGCGCCCTCCCCCTCGCCGTCGGCCACGACCTGGGGCAGACCCCGCACCACGGCCACGGGCAGCCCCGAGGCCTTCCCCTTGACCAGGTCGCCCGCGGCGGCCAGCTCGTCCGCCGTGGCGACGACGGTGGCACTGAGCGGGTTGCCGTACGCGTCCGTGCCGCCCCGCAGGTCGTCCAGCACGCGGACGCCCGCGGCTCCGATCGCCACGTCGGTGAGTCCCGCGCGCCAGGGCCGCCCGAACGTGTCGGTGACGAGGACCCCGACGTCGACGCCGAGCGTGTCGCGCAGCCCTTCGCGGATCGCGCGCGCGGAGGCGTCCGGATCCTCGGGCAGCAGCAGCACGGTCCCCGCGGGGGTGTTGGAGGCGTCGACGCCGGCGGCCGCCATGACCAGGCCCTGCCGGTTCTCGACGATCCGCAGCGCCCCGCGGCGGGCCACGACCCGCACGGTCTCCGCGTCGACGGCGGCCTCCCGGTCGTCCGCCCGGACGACGCGTCCTTCCGCCTTGGACACGATCTTCGAGGTCACCAGCAGGACGTCCCCGTCGGCGAGCCCCGGCTCGGCGGCGGCGATCAGTTTGGCGAGGTCGTCCCCGGCCCGCACCTCGGGCAGCCCGCCGACGGCCCAGACCCGGTAACCGGTCTCCGCGCTCACGCGCCCCGCACCTCCTCGGCCAGCGCCAGCGCCTCCGCGGCCATCCGCGCGCTCGCGTCGACGTCCGTCATCATCAGCGGGACGGCCCGGCAGCGGATCCCGGCGGCCTCGATCCGCGCCACGGAACCCGCGTCGACGGTGTCCACGAGCCAGCCGTCCAGCAGCCCCGAGCCGTAGTGCTCGGCGACCGCGGCGGCCGTCGACTCGACACCGACCGCCGCCAGCACCTTGTCGGCCATCCCGCGCACGGGCGCGTCCCCGACGATGGGGGAGAGGCCCACCACCGGCACCCCGGCCTCGGCGATCGCCTCACGGATGCCGGGCACGGCGAGGATCGTGCCGATGGACACGACCGGGTTCGACGGCGGGAAGACGATGACGTCCGCCTCGGCGATCGCCTCCAGCACACCGGGCGCGGGCTTCGCCTGCTCGGCGCCGACCGGCACGATCGCCTCGGCCGGCACCGACGCCCGCAGCCGCACCCAGTACTCCTGGAAGTGGACGGCCTTGCGCTCGCCGTCCACCTCGACGGCGACATGCGTCTCGACACGGTCGTCGCTCATCGGGATCAGCCGGACGCCCGGCTTCCACCGGTCGCAGAGCGCCTCGGTGACGGCGCTGAGCGGATACCCGGCGCCGATCATCTGCGTCCGCACGATGTGCGTGGCGAAGTCCCGGTCGCCCAGCCCGAACCACTCGGGTCCCACGCCGTAGGCCGCGAGCTCCTCCTTGACGCGGAACGTCTCGTCGGCCCGCCCCCAGCCCTGCTCCTCGTCGATGCCGCCGCCGAGCGTGTACATCACCGTGTCGAGGTCCGGGCAGACCTTCAGCCCGAAGAGGTGGATGTCGTCCCCGGTGTTGCCGATGACCGTGATGTCCGCGTCCGGCGCGGCCCGCTTCAGACCGCGCAGGAACCGGGCACCACCGATGCCGCCTGCCAGAACCACAATGCGCATGCGCCAAGTCTTGCAGGCGGGTACGACAACCCGTCACACGGTCACCGCCCACGGTCCACCGCCACCGGCGGCCGGGCGACGGGTCACGCGGTGACGGCACGCCCCTCGCAGGACGGCGTCGTGTGCATCGGCATCTCGGTCAGGCCGGGGAAGTACACGTGCAGGCTCACGGCCGGCTCCAGCGTGTCGTTGACCACCTCGTGGACGTACCCCGGAGCGAACACCCTCCCCCACTCCCGGCTCCGCTCGAGCGCGGTGGCGCCCACCGGGCCCGCGGACAACGCGCGCGTGCCGTGCTCCGTGCGCTCGGTCAGCGTGCCCTCCAGGACGGTCAGCACCCCGGAGGAACGGCCGTGGTCGTGCGGCCCGGTGCCCTGTCCGGGCACCCAGGACAGCAGCCACACCTCGTAGCCGGGACCGGTGCGCAGCCGGTGGTACCAGCGGCTGGTCGCGTCGTACCGGACGAGGTGCTCCCACTGGGAGCGGTCGGCGGCGATGGACCGGGCCAGGCCGGCGAACTCGGCGACGGTGGCCGGGTGCTCGCGGGGGGCCTGGAGGAGGTGCGGGACTTCGAGGATGTCGCCGGCGATCTGGAGGTCGCTGTCGCTGTTCATGGGATGCGGTGGTCCTCGGCGGGAGAAGGCGGGAGAAGAGGTGGGGGCTGGGTGTCACGTGCCGTCCGCCCGGATCACGGGCGGGAGGGGGCGCCCTGGTGCGGGCGTGGAACAGGCAGCCGAGTCGAGATCGGACTCAGGGACAGCCGGAGCGGCGGGGCAGGCTCAACAGCTGGAACAGCGACAACAGCTACAGCGCGTCCGGGCAGCACCGTGGGACCCGGCGGTGCGGGTCGAGGCGAGCGCCAAGTTCGCGAGCATGCCCACAAGGACAGCGGTTTACACCTTCGGTGTCAACTCGGCAGCCGTCAGGCGAGACCTGTTCACCTCATCAGGTTCATCTGCAAAGTGAAAGGTTTGTGCATGCCCTCCCCGGGACACATGGCGCACAAGCCGGGCACGAGGCCCCGTTGCGATCCCGTGATCCGACTGTGATCCGGTTCGCTTCCGGGCGCGTGTCGGAACGAGATCGCTCCCCCGGGCGTCCTTCCCCGTACAGGGACTGTGCGGGGCGGAGGTCGTCCTGGGTCTCATCTGCGTGTCAAGGTTTATGGCGATTTGAACACTTAACGCACGGCCTTGGTTCCGCAGAGTGAATAAGAGGCCCAATAGCAGATCTCAGCTTGACTCGCCCGGAGCAGCACACTTGTAATTTCACTCGTGTCGTTCAGCCGACATCGGTAACGGCCACGTCACGGGGACGCGAAAGACAGAGCGAGGGGCGCACATGACCGAGCTGGTGCAGCAACTGCTGGTCGACGTCGACGACGCGGACGAGGAACTCGGCTGGCAGGAGCGCGCACTGTGCGCCCAGACCGACCCCGAGTCCTTCTTCCCCGAGAAAGGCGGCTCCACCCGCGAGGCCAAGAAGGTCTGCCTCGCCTGTGAGGTCCGCTCCGAATGCCTCGAGTACGCCCTTGCCAACGACGAGAGATTCGGCATCTGGGGCGGACTGTCCGAGCGGGAGCGTCGCCGGTTGAAGAAGGCGGCCGTCTGAGCACGGCCCGGCCCGGGGCCTGTCCGGCGCGTGCCGCAGACGCGGGGCCCGGCACGCCCTCCCCCGGAGGGGGTGCCCCCGGCGGCGTTGTCGTCGGTCGCCGACCCCTCCATCCCCGGCTGCGCTCGCGCGGGGGCACCCCCATCGCGTCGCCGCCCTCCTCCGCCTTGCAGCCGGAGGCACCGGACCCCGCTCACCCCGGCCGCAAGGCACCGCCGGTCTCCTCCGACCTGATCCGCCGGACAGACCCCAAGGCTTCGAACGGCCCGTCGCAGGTGGCTTGTCCACAGGCGGCGGGCCGCCGTCGTGCCCAGCCGATAGTGTGGGCGCTCGTCCGAGACACCCCGCCGCCCCCGTGCGGCGCAGGCGTCCACCGCAGTCCACCGAACCGGGGCCCGTACCTCGATGTCCGTGCACAGCCAAACGGCAGGTCAACGCGACGCTGCCACTCCTGAGTTCCCGCGCCACGTGGTGACCGCGGTCCTCGTCTCCCACGACGGCGCCCGCTGGCTGCCCGACGCGCTCGCCGGGCTGCTCGGCCAGGAGCGTCCCGTCCAAGCCGTCGTGGCCGCCGACACCGGCAGCGCGGACGACTCGGCCCAGCTGGTCACCGACGCCCTCGGCGCCGACCACGTCCTGCACCTCGCCCGGCGCACCGGCTTCGGGCAGGCCGTCGAGGAGGCGAGCCGGACCGCCCCGGTCCTCACCCCCGACGAACTGCCGTACCTCAAGCGCCCGAGCGGCTGGGACCCCGTCACGCGCACCTGGCGCGACGACGCCTACGACCTGCCCGACCTCCCGCACGGCGAACCCGTCCAGTGGCTGTGGCTGCTGCACGACGACTGCGCGCCCGAACCGGACGCCCTGGCCGAACTGCTGCGCGTCGTGGAGAACGAACTCGAACTGGGCCGTGACGACGTCGCCGTCGTCGGCCCCAAGCTCCGCGGCTGGTACGACCGCCGCCAGCTCCTCGAGGTCGGCGTCACCATCGCCCACTCCGGCCGCCGCTGGACCGGCCTGGACCGCCGCGAACAGGACCAGGGCCAGCACGACCACGTGCGCTCCGTGCTGGCCGTGTCCACCGCCGGCATGCTCGTCCGCCGCGACGTCTTCGAGGAACTCGGCGGCTTCGACCGCCGCCTGCCCCTCATGCGTGACGACATCGACCTGTGCTGGCGGGCGCACGCCGCCGGCCACCGCGTCCTCGTCGCCCCCGACGCCGTCGTCCGGCACGCCGAGGCCGCCTCCCGCGAACGGCGCGCCGTCGACTGCGCGGGCCGCACCGCGGCCTCCCCCCACAAGGTCGACAAGGCCGGCGCCGTCTACACCCTCCTCGTCAACAGCCGTACGGCCCTGCTGCCCTGGATCCTGGTCCGCCTGGTCGTCGGCACCCTCCTGCGGACCGTCGCCAACCTCGTCGGCAAGGTCCCCGGACAGGCCCTCGACGAGATCCGCGGTCTGCTGGGCACCCTGCTGCGGCCCGAGCGGATCATCGCCGGCCGACGCCGGCGCGGCAGCTCCGGGATCGACAAGGACGAACTGCGCCCGCTGTTCCCGCCGCCCGGCGCGACCGTGCGGGCCACCGTCGAACAGGTCGCGGGCAACCTCTTCGGCGCCACCGACACCGAGACCACGACCGGAGCCGGCCGGCACGGCGGCGCCGTCGAGTCGGGACCCGGCGGTGACGACGCCGACTTCCTGGAGATCGAACAGTTCGCCCGCCTCAAGCGCATCGCCCGCAAACCGGGCCCGGTGCTCTTCCTGGTGCTGCTGCTGGTCTCCCTGGTGGCCTGCCGCAACCTCCTGGGCGGCGGCGCCCTCGCCGGAGGGGCCATGCTGCCCGCCCCGGCCGACGCCTCCGAGCTGTGGTCGCGCTACCTCGACGCCTGGCACCCGGTCGGCGCCGGCGGCACCCCGTCCGCCCCGCCGTACCTCGCGGTCGTCGCCCTGTTCGCCTCCCTGCTGTTCGGCTCGACCGGCCTCGCCGTCACCGTGCTGCTGGTCTGCTCGGTGCCGCTGGCGGGCCTCACCGCCTACTTCGCCTCCCGCCCGCTCATCGGGTCGAGCCTGCTGCGCGCGTGGGGCGCCGTCGTCTACGCCTTCCTGCCCGCCGCCACCGGCGCCCTCGCGGGCGGCCGCATCGGCACCGCCGTCCTGGCCGTCCTGCTGCCGCTCATCGCCCGCGCGGGCATCGCCGCGAGCGGCCTCGCCCACACCTCCGGTGCGCGCGGCAGCTGGCGCGCCACCTGGGCGTACGCCCTGCTGCTGACGCTCACCACCGCCTTCACGCCGATCGTCTGGCCCATCGCGCTGGTCCTCGGCCTCGCCGTCCTCGCCGTGCGCCGCACCGACATCCCCGCCCACGGCCTGCGCTTCCTCGTCCAGCTCGGCACCCCCCTGCTGGTCCTCGCGCCCTGGTCGCTGTCGCTGCTCCCGCTCGGCTTCTTCACCGAAGCCGGCCTGGAGTACGGCCCCTCGGCGGCCTCCGCGACCGACCTGCTCGGCATCAGCCCCGGCGGCCCCGGCACGGTCAGCGGCCTGATGCTCATCGGCGTCGTCCTGGCCGCACTGGCCGCCCTGCTGCGCACGGAGCGCCAGTTCGGCATCTGGACGGCCTGGGCGGTCGCCCTGGTCGGCCTCGTCTTCGCGGTCCTGTCCAACACCTCCGCCTGGGCCGGCCCCGCCACCCTGGTCTACGGCATCGGCCTGCTCGCCGCCGCCCTCATGGGCGCCGACGGCGCACGCACGCGTGTCGCCGAGCAGAGCTTCGGCTGGCGTCAGCCGGTCGCCGCCCTCATCGCCTTCGCCTCGGCCGCGGGCCCGCTGCTCGTCGCCGCGGGCTGGATGCTCGGCGGCGCCGACGGCCCCCTGGAGCGCCGCGACCCGGTCCAGGTGCCCGCGTTCGTCGCCGAGGAGAGCAACACCCGCGACCAGGCCCGCACCCTCGTCCTGGACAGCGACTCCGCCGCCCACGTCGGCTACATGCTGGTCCGCGGCTCCGGAGCCCGCATGGGCGACGCCGAACTCGCCGCGGCCGACGGGGAGAACGCCGCCCTCGGCAAGGTCGTCGCCAACCTCGTCGCCGGCTCCGGCGCCGACCAGGCCGACCAGCTCGGCAAGTTCGCCGTCCGCTACGTCCTCGTCCACAAGGGCGCGCCCCGCGAGGTCACCCGCGTCCTGGACGCCACCCCCGGCCTGTCCCGGCTCAGCCAGCAGGACGGCAGCGCCCTGTGGCGGGTCGACCAGGAGGTCTCCCGCGCGGCGGTCGTCACCGCCTCCGGCAAGGGCACCCCGACGGCCGTCGCCGCGGGCCCGGTCGACATCCACACCACGGT
The DNA here is from genome assembly GCF_044750845.1 of Streptomyces sp. NPDC088766. Classification (NCBI taxonomy): domain Bacteria; kingdom Bacillati; phylum Actinomycetota; class Actinomycetes; order Kitasatosporales; family Streptomycetaceae; genus Streptomyces; species Streptomyces sp. NPDC088766. The sequence goes on from NZ_JBIVKQ010000025.1 coordinate 125,179, forward strand.
CCCCGCGGGCGCCGACGGCCGGATCCTGCGCCTGGCCGACGCCGCCGCCGACGGCTGGACCGCCACCCTCGACGGCGAGCCGCTCACCCGCACCACCGTCGACGGCTGGGCCCAGGGCTTCGAACTCCCCGCCTCCGGCGGCCGCCTGGACGTCACCTACGACGACCCGTTCGGCCACACCGCCTGGCTGTGGGCGCAGGGCCTCCTCGCCCTCGTCCTGGTCGTCCTCGCCCTGCCCGGCCGCCGCCGCGACGTCGACGACGACCTCCCCGAGGAGCAGCTCGTCCCCGCCCGGGCCGTCGAGGGCGAGGGCCGCCGCGCCCGCCGCCTGCGCGCCCAGGCCGAGTCCGAGGACCCCGGCCGGGACGAGGACGTCACGCCCTCCGCGCCCGAGGAGACCCCGGCCGCGGTGCCGCACCAGCAGTCCTACGACGACTGGGAGGCGCCGGCCGACCCGCCCGCCCGCTACGACGCCTACGGCGACGAGCGGTACCAGGGCGTCCCCCAGCAGTACGCGGCCGGAACCTACGACCAGGCCTCCTACGACCCCTACCAGGCGGGACAGTACGACCCGTACGCCTACGAGGCCCGGCCCGAGGCCGCCGCCGCGTACGACCAGGCCTACCAGCAGAGCTACGACCCGTCGGCGTACCAGCAGGGCGGCTACGACCACGCCTACGACCCGGCGCAGCACCCCCACGGCACCGGCAGCGAGCGCCCCGACGGGAGCCAGCAGTGAACCGCACCACCCTGTCCCTGATCGCCGGCACGGTCGCCCTGGCCGCCGTCACCGGTTTCGCCACGCTCAGCGAGCCGGACGCGTCCGGCACGGACACCGCCGAGGCGGCCGCGGTCCTGCCCGTGGAGCGCACCGGCCTGCTCTGCCCGGCACCCAGTGCCTCCGACCTCGCCGAGACGACGTACACCTCGTTCACCCCCGTCACCAAGGGCACCGGAAGCGACGGCTCGGCCGAACTCCTGCCCGCCTCCCGGGAGTCGACGGACACGGCCGCCGACGAGGACGCCGGGAAACCGGCCGGGGACGACAAGGACACCGGCGAGACCGACACCGACAAGGCGGACACCGACAAGGCGGCCGACGGTGAGAAGGCCGACGACCGGACAGCCGACGACAAGAAGACCGCGGTCAAGCCGGTCCTGACCCCCAAGGCGCCCGGCACCCCGGTCACCGCCGAGACCTCCGGTGCCGACGAGCCCGCGCTCGTGGGCACCGCCGAAGGCAGGTTCGCGCCCGGCTGGACGGTCCAGCAGACCACCCAGGTCACCGCCGGCAACGGCCGCGGCCTGCTCGGCGTCGCCTGCACCGCCCCGGACACGGAGTTCTGGTTCCCGGGCGTCAGCACCGCGGCCGACCGCACGGACTACGTCCACCTCACCAACCCCGACGACTCCGCGGCCGTCGCCGACATCGAGCTGTTCGGCAAGGACGGCACCGTCACGACCACGGTCGGCGAGGGCCTGACGATCCCGGCGCACTCCAGCGAGCCCATCCTGCTGTCCACCCTCACCGCAGAGAAGCAGGACGACCTGACCGTCCACGTGAACGTCCGCAGCGGCCGCGTCGGCGCCGCCGTACAGGCCCTGGACGACAAGCTCGGCGGCGACTGGCTGGCCGCGTCCACCGACCCCGCGGGCACCCTGGTCGTCCCCGGCATCCCCAAGGACGCCACGGCGGTCCGCCTGGTCGCCTTCGCGCCGGGCGACGCCGACGCCGACCTCAAGGTGCAACTCGCCTCCCCCACCGGCCTGATCACCCCCGCCGGCCAGGAGACGATGCACGTCAAGGGAGGCATGACGACCGCCCTGGACCTGGGCGACGTCACGCGCGGGGAGGCCGGCTCGCTGGTCCTGACACCCACCGACGGGTCGGCGCCGGTCGTCGCGGCCGTCCGCGTCGTGCGCGGCAAGGGCGACAAGCAGGAGTCGGCGTTCATCCCCGCCACCGGCCCGGTCGGCACGCGCGCCTCCGTCGTCGGCAACGGAGCCAAGGACGCCACGCTCTCCCTGACCGCGCCCACGGCCACCGCCAAGGTCAAGGTCACCGCGTCGGCGGGCACCGGCGGAGGCACCGCGGCCTCCAAGACGTACACGATCAAGCAGGGCACCACCCAGGACGTCCCGCTCCCGGTCCCCGCGGGCCTCAAGGGCACCTACGCCCTGACCGTGGAGAACCTCACCGCCACCCCCGTCCACGCCGCCCGCACCCTGACGGCGACGGACAGCGGCGTCCCCGGCTTCACCGTCCAGACGCTGCCTGACGACCGGGGCACGGTGGCGGTACCGGAAGCCGACGAGGACCTGAGGGTGCTGCAGAAGTGAGTACGGCGAGGACTGAGCGCGCGGCCGCCCGCGCGCTCAGTCCTCGCCGTAGCGGGGATCCACCGTCTCCGGGGTCAGCCCCAGCAATTCCGCCACCTGTTCCACGACGACCTCGTGCACCAGCGCGGCCCGTTCGTCCCGCCCCTTGGTGCGGATCTCGACGGGCCGCCGGTAGACGACCACCCGCGCGCGACGGCCGTCCCGCGCGGAGACCGTGCCGCCCAGCGGAACCGCCTCGTCGTTCCACGGCTCACCCGAACCGTCCAGCCGCGGCACCTCCAGCACCATGAAGTCGATGTCGGCGAGCTGCGGCCACCGCCGCTCCAGCCGGTCCACCGAGTCCTGCACCAGATCCGCGAACACCTCGCCGCGGCTCGCCGCCAGCGGCACCTGTGGGGGCGCGATCGGCCCGCGCATCCCCCGTCCGTGGCGATCACGACGGCGAGGGCCGGGGGCTGCGGCACGAGGCGGTACGGGGCTGTCCATCACCACCGCAGCGTAGTCCCCGCCGCCACCGGCCGCCCGGCTCCACGCGGCAACCCGGCCATCGTCCGGCCGCTCGCTCCGCATGTCCCGGGAGAGCCGTTCCAGCCAAGGTCCGGCTTGATTCCGTATCCCTCCGAGACCGTCGAACTCGCGACAATTGATGGCCTTTGTCCGCGCCGGTGGCCGGACCTGGACACCTTCCTCACCCTCAGGACTGGTGTTCGCCCAGGTCAGCGGGGTATGACTGGAGTCGTCTGTGGGGCGTTTCACAACCCGACACGGTGGAGTGACCTGGTGGAGAGTCGTCGCGGCCCGCTCAAGAGTGCGGTACCGTCCAACGTCGTGAGCCCTGTACGTCGCTGTTCGCGAACCGCCTGCGGCCGACCCGCCGTCGCGACGCTGACGTACGTCTACGCCGACTCGACCGCCGTCCTCGGCCCGCTCGCCACCTACGCCGAACCCCACTGCTACGACCTGTGCGCCGAGCACTCCGAGCGCCTCACCGCCCCGCGCGGCTGGGAGGTCGTCCGGCTGCTCGACGGTTCGGCTCCCGCCCGCCCCAGCGGTGACGACCTCGAAGCGCTCGCCAACGCCGTCCGCGAGGCGGCCCGCCCGCAGGGACGCGCGGCCGGTGCCGGCGGCGCGAGCCGCGGGGCGGACCCGATGGAGGTCGCCCGCCGCGGCCACCTGCGGGTACTGCGCTCGCCGGACAACTGACCCGCCCGCTTCGCTCCGTCCGGCCGACGCACGGCCACGGACCTGCCGTCGCGGCGGACGGAACCGGACCGAACACTTCCCTTCCCTGTCGCTCCGACCTGAGGCGACGGCGCGCGTCACGCCTGCGGGCCGGAGCCGGCGGACCCGCGACGGCCCGTCAGCCGCGCCGGGTAGTTTGTGGTGACTGACGAGACTTTCAGGAAGGTTTGGCCGTGGCTGCTGATCTGTCGCAGATCGTGAAGGCGTACGACGTACGCGGGGTGGTCCCGGATCAGTGGGACGAGTCGCTGGCCGAACTGTTCGGGGCGGCCTTCGCCCAGGTGACCGACGCCGAGGCGATCGTCGTCGGCCACGACATGCGCCCCTCGTCACCCGGCCTGTCCGCCGCGTTCGCCCGCGGCGCCGCCGCCCGCGGCGTGCACGTGACCGAGATCGGCCTGTGCTCCACGGACCAGCTGTACTACGCCTCGGGCGCGCTGGACCTGCCGGGCGCCATGTTCACCGCCTCGCACAACCCGGCGCAGTACAACGGCATCAAACTGTGCCGCGCCGGCGCCGCCCCGGTCGGCCAGGACACCGGCCTGACGCAGATCCGCGAACTGGTGGAGACCTGGTCGGAGACGACCGGCCCCGAGCCGGCCGCGCAGCCCGGCACCGTCACACGGGTGGACACGTCCGACGACTACGCGGCCCACCTCCGCTCCCTCGTCGACGTCACCTCCATCCGCCCCCTGAAGGTCGTCGTCGACGCGGGCAACGGCATGGGCGGCCACACCGTCCCCACCGTCCTCGAAGGCCTGCCCCTGACCGTCGTCCCCATGTACTTCGAACTGGACGGCACCTTCCCCAACCACGAGGCCAACCCCCTCGACCCCGCCAACCTCGTCGACCTCCAGAAGCGGGTGCGCGAGGAGGGCGCCGACCTCGGCATCGCCTTCGACGGCGACGCCGACCGCTGCTTCGTGATCGACGAACAGGGCGACCCGGTCTCCCCGTCCGCGATCACCGCCCTCGTCGCCGCCCGCGAACTCGCCCGGCACGGCGGCAAGGGCACCGTCATCCACAACCTGATCACCTCATGGACCGTCCCCGAGGTCGTCAGGGAGAACGGCGGCACCCCCGTCCGCACCCGCGTCGGCCACTCCTTCATCAAGGCGGAGATGGCCCGCACCGGCGCGATCTTCGGCGGCGAGCACTCCGCCCACTACTACTTCAAGGACTTCTGGAACGCCGACACCGGCATGCTGGCCGCCCTCCACGTCCTCGCGGCCCTCGGCGGCCAGGAGGCCCCCCTCTCCGCCCTCGTCGCCCAGTACGACCGCTACGCCGGCTCCGGCGAGATCAACTCCACGGTCGACGACCAGAAGGCCCGCATCGCCGCGATCAGGTCCACCTACGGCGCCCGCCCCGACACCACCCTCGACGACCTGGACGGCCTCACGGTCACCACCCCCGACTGGTGGTTCAACGTCCGCCCCTCCAACACCGAACCCCTCCTCCGCCTCAATGCGGAGGCCCGCGACGAGGCGACGATGAGGAAGATCAGGGACGAGGTCCTGGCGCTCATCAGAGGCTGAGACACGAGACCGCCGCGCCGACGAGCCGCGGACGCGGCCCGCTGGTCGGTGCCGGTGGTGCGTGCATGGGGTCGAGCCGGTCGATGTCTGCGAGTCACGCACGGGGTCGAGCCGGTCGATGCCGGTGGCGTGTGCACCGGCGGGAGCCGACCGCGGCGGGCGGTTCCCAGGCGGGTGCGTGCGTGCTGGTCGACGCCGGGTGCTTTCAGCCCGTCCGTGGGCGCCCCCTCCGGGGGAGCTCGAGGACGGGGCCGTCCCGACCGATCGGGGGTCCACGGGGGCGGAGCCCCCTGGCGGGGCGCTGGAGGGGCAGAGCCCCCTCAGGACGGGACGGGAAGGGGCGGCGGGGGCGACAAACCCCCCACCGGACCACCCCCCACCCCACCCTCACCAGCGGTACCCTGACCAGGCACATCCACCCCGGACCCACCAGCCACACCCACCCCCGACCCACTCCGAAAGGACACCCCATGCCGCTCGAAGCCGGCCTCCTGGAGATCCTCGCCTGCCCCGCCTGCCACGCCCCCCTCAAGGAGCAGGACACCGAGCTGATCTGCACGGGCCAGGACTGCGGCCTGGCGTACCCGATCCGCGACGGCATCCCCGTCCTCCTCATCGACGAGGCCCGCCGCCCCGCGTAACGGCCCCCGGCCCGCCGTACGGGCCGAAGCCGACCACGCGCGAGGCGACCCGCACGCGAGGCACACGCCAGACGAGGCGCAAGCGAGGCGACCCGCACGCGAGGTCAAGCGCACGCCGGGATACGCGCACACGACGCGACCCGCACGCCGGGCCACACGCATGCGGGCGACCGCACGCAGGACGACCCGCACCGGTCACCCGCGCAGCGCCCCGCACACCGACGACCACAGGCGATCGGAGACCTGACGCCATGCTCGACGAATCGCTGCTCGACACGCCGGAGGCTCTGGCCGAGGCGGACCACCGCGCCCTCCTGCGGGGAGCGGCCGAGGCCGGCGCCCGCGTCCGCACCGCCGTCCGGCACGCCACCGAGGCGGGCGTGCAGCGGCTCGAACCGGACGGCCGCCCGCGCGCGATCCTCCTCGCGGGACCCGGCGCCGCCGCCACCTGCGTCGCCGACCTCCTCGGCACCCTCGCCGGCGCCGCCTGCCCGGTCACCCGCCTCGCCCCCGCCGGCGTGGCCCCCGCCGCGGGCGCCCTCCGCTGGGAACTCCCCGGCTGGGCCGGCTCCGTGGACCTCCTCCTCATCACCACCCCCGACGGCACCGAGCCCGGCCTCTCCCTCCTCGCCGAGCAGGCGTACCGCCGCGGCTGCACCGTCGTCGCCGTGGCCCCCGCCGGCTCCCCGCTCGCCGAGGCGGCCGACGCGGCGCACGGCCTGTTCGTACCGATGGCGACCGCCCCATACGAGCAGGACGAGCAGCCCCCCGTCGCGGCTTCTGCCCCCGGTGTCCTGTGGGCGCTCCTGACCCCCCTGCTCGCGCTCCTGGACCGCATCGCCCTGATCTCCGCCCCGCCCGAGGCACTCGAGAAGGTCGCCGACCGCCTCGACCACATCGCCGAACGCTGCGGTCCGGCCGTCGCCACCTACAGCAACCCCGCGAAGACCCTGGCCGCCGAACTCGCCGACTCCCTCCCCGTGATCTGGACGGAGGGCACCTCGGCCGGCCCCGCGGGCCGCCGCTTCGCCGCCGCCCTCGCCGAACTCGCCGGCCGCCCCTCCCTCGTGGCCGAACTCCCCGAGGCCCTTTCCGCGCACAGCGCCCTGCTCGCCGGCCCGCTCGCCGCCAGCGCCGATCCGGACGACTTCTTCCGCGACCGCGTCGAGGAAGCGCCCGCCCTGCACGCGCGCGTGGTGCTGCTACGCGACCGCCCCATCGGCGGCCTCACCGCCGCCCCTGCCGCCCGCGAGCTGGCCCTCAGCCACGACACGCCGATCAGCGAGCTGGAACCGGAGGCCGGCGACGAACTCGTCGCCCTCTCCGAACTGATCGCCATGACGGATTTCGCCGCCGTTTACCTGGCGCTCGCTTCGGGAGCCTGATCTGACGACGACCGTCCGTCCGGCCCTCGAAAGCCGGCACGGACCGTCGCCCCGGACAGCAGCAGCCGGCCGGCCGCCGGACACCTGACGGCCGACAATGACCGCCGGTGGCCGGTGGCCGGTGGCCGGTAGTCCGCAGCCGCCCGCCGGCAGCGGCAGGCCGACCGCCGCCCGCCCGACCGCAGGACAGACAGAACAGGCAGGCAGACACCCGCATGGACCGCCTCGACAACACCATCCGCCCCTACGCATGGGGTTCCCCCACCGCCATCCCGCACCTGCTCGGCGTCGAACCCACCGGCGAACCCCAGGCCGAGATGTGGATGGGCGCCCACCCCGGCGCCCCCTCCCGCACCGGCCGGGGCACCCTCGGCGAGGTCATCGAGGCCGCCCCCGAGCGGGAGCTGGGCGAGGAGACCGTCGCCAAGTTCGGCCCCCGCCTCCCCTTCCTCCTCAAGCTCCTCGCCGCCGGCGCCCCCCTCTCCCTCCAGGTCCACCCCGATCTGGCCCGGGCCAAGGAGGGCTACGCCGACGAGGAGCGCCGCGACATCCCCGCCGACGCCCCGCACCGCAACTACAAGGACGCCAACCACAAACCCGAACTCATCTGCGCCCTGACCGAGTTCGACGGCCTGTGCGGCTTCCGCGACCCGGCCCGCGCCGCCGGCCTCCTCGACGCCCTCGGCGTCGACTCCCTCAAGCCGTACGTCGACCTGCTGCACGCCCAGCCCGAGGAGGCGGCCCTGCGCGAGGTCCTGACGGCGATCCTCACCGCGGACCCGGACGAGATGGCCCGCACGGTCGCGGCCGCGACCGCCGCCTGCGACCGGCTCGGCGGCGACCACGCCCCCTACGCCGGCCTCGCCCACCACTACCCCGGCGACCCCGGCGTCATCGCGGCGATGCTCCTCAACCACGTCCGCCTCCAGCCGGGCGAGGCTCTCTTCCTCGGCGCCGGCATCCCGCACGCCTACCTCGACGGCCTCGGCGTCGAGATCATGGCCAACTCCGACAACGTCCTGCGCTGCGGCCTCACCCCCAAGCACGTCGACGTCCCCGAACTCCTGCGCGTCGTCCGCTTCGAGTCCGGCGACCCCGGCATCCTGCGCCCCGAGGCCACCCCCGACGGCGAGGAGGTCTACGAGACCCCCATCGACGAGTTCCGCCTCTCCCGCTACGTCCTCCCCGAGGGCGCCGCCCCGCACGACCTCACCCTGACGACCCCGCAGATCCTGCTCTGCACGGCCGGCACCGTACGGGCCGGCGAGCACGGCCTGACACCCGGTCAGTCCGTCTTCGTCCCCGCGGGCGAAACAGCCGAAGTGTCCGGAACCGGCACTGTCTTCAGGGCCACCGTCATCGCCTGACGCATCCCACCCGCCCGTCCGGGCACACGCACGACGGGCCGGACTGCAACAATGGCCCACCGCAAAGGGCGGGCAAAGCCGGAGACGGCGCCCAGCCCGGCCGGCACCCGCACGAGGCGACCCCGGGGCGACACGAACGCGCCACGGGGACGACCCCGAGAACGACCCGAGGACGAAGGGACCACGCGAACACATGAGCGCGTCAGGCGGCACCAGGGCGATCGTGGCGGCACTCGCCGCCAACCTCGCGATCGCGGCATCGAAGTTCGTGGCGTTCGCGTTCAGCGGCTCGTCGTCGATGCTCGCCGAAGGCGTGCACTCGCTCGCCGACTCCGGCAACCAGGCCCTCCTCCTCGTCGGAGGAAAGAAGGCCCAGCGCGAGGCCACCCCGCAACACCCCTTCGGCTACGGCCGCGAACGCTACATCTACGCCTTCCTGGTCTCCATCGTCCTGTTCTCGGTCGGCGGCATGTTCGCCATCTACGAGGGCTACGAGAAGATCAAGCACCCCCACGAGATCGAGCACTGGTACTGGCCGGTCGGCGTCCTCGTCTTCGCCATCATCGCCGAGTCCTTCTCCTTCCGGACGGCCGTCAAGGAGTCCAACCCGCTGCGCGGCTCACTCTCCTGGACCGAGTTCGTACGCCGCGCCAAGGCCCCCGAACTCCCCGTCGTCCTCCTCGAGGACCTCGGCGCGCTCGTCGGCCTCGTCCTCGCCCTCGGCGGCGTCAGCATCTCCCTGGCCACCGGCGACGGCGTCTGGGACGGCATCGGCACCGTCTGCATCGGCGTCCTCCTCGTCCTGATCGCCCTCGTCCTCGCCGCCGAGACCAAGTCCCTGCTCCTCGGCGAGGCCGCCGGCCCCGAGGAGACCCGCAAGATCGAGGCCGCCGTCGTCGACGGCACCACCGTCACCCGCATCATCCACATGCGCACCCTCCACCTCGGCCCCGAGGAACTCCTCGTCGCCGCCAAGATCGCCGTACGGCACGACGACACGGCCACCGAGATCGCACGGGCCATCGACGCCGCCGAGTCCCGCATCCGCCAGGCCGTCCCGATCGCCCGCGTCATCTACCTCGAGCCCGACGTCTACAGCGAGACCGAGGCCGCCAAGGGCCCCGACGCCGAAGCCACCCCCGGCGGCCCGGCCCACCCCCCGGCCGACCACTGACCCCGGCCCCCTCCGGCCGACCACCTGCCCGGCCCACCCCCCGGCCGACCACTGACCCCGGCCCCCTCCGGCCGACCACCTGCCCGGCCCACCCGACGGGGCCCGCCGACCACCGGCGGGCCCCGCCGCCCTTCCCGGACCCGGCCGCCACATCGGCGTGATCTGTTCGCCGACGGACTGGGGCCGTCCGCCGCGTCCGGTGTAGCTTGGAACGGAGCCAGACGTCGCTGCTGATGGCGGTCGGGCGGTCGCACACGGATCGTCCGAGGGAGAGAGGGCCTCCGACGGACTGCGCTGCGCGCACGCGGGCATGCCTGTGTCCCCACAGGGCACCCCTGTGTCCGCCGCCGCGCAGACCAGCCGTACCCAGACCTCTCCCCAACCCGAGGAGCAGCTCCACATGACGACTGTCGACAACCGGCAGGACTTCAAGGTCGCCGATCTCTCCCTGGCCGAGTTCGGCCGCAAGGAGATCACCCTCGCCGAGCACGAGATGCCCGGCCTGATGTCGATCCGCAGGGAGTACGCCGAGGCCCAGCCCCTCGCCGGCGCCCGCGTCACCGGCTCCCTGCACATGACGGTGCAGACCGCCGTCCTCATCGAGACCCTGGTCGCGCTCGGCGCCCGGGTCCGCTGGGCCTCCTGCAACATCTTCTCCACCCAGGACCACGCGGCCGCCGCCATCGCCGTAGGCCCCGACGGCACGCCCGACAACCCGCAGGGCGTCCCCGTCTTCGCCTGGAAGGGCGAGACGCTGGAGGAGTACTGGTGGTGCACCGAGCAGGCGCTGACCTGGCCGGACAGCCCCACCGGTGGCCCGAACATGATCCTGGACGACGGCGGTGACGCCACCCTGCTGGTCCACAAGGGCGTCGAGTACGAGAAGGACGGCAAGGTCCCCTCGGTCGACACCGCCGAGAACGACGAGCACCGCGTCATCCTCGAACTCCTCAACCGCACCATCACCGACGGCTCCCAGAAGTGGACGCAGCTGGCGTCCGAGATCCGCGGTGTGACCGAGGAGACCACCACCGGCGTCCACCGTCTGTACGAGATGCAGCGCGACGGCGTCCTGCTGTTCCCCGCGATCAACGTCAACGACGCGGTCACCAAGTCGAAGTTCGACAACAAGTACGGCTGCCGGCACTCGCTGATCGACGGCATCAACCGCGCCACCGACGTCCTGATCGGCGGCAAGACCGCCGTCGTCTTCGGCTACGGCGACGTCGGCAAGGGCTGCGCGGAGTCGCTGCGCGGCCAGGGCGCCCGCGTCATCGTCACCGAGATCGACCCGATCTGCGCGCTGCAGGCGGCGATGGACGGCTACCAGGTCACGACCCTCGACGAGGTCGTCGACAAGGCCGACATCTTCATCACCACGACCGGCAACAAGGACATCATCATGGCCTCGGACATGGCCAAGATGAAGCACCAGGCCATCGTCGGGAACATCGGCCACTTCGACAACGAGATCGACATGGCCGGCCTCGCCAAGGTCCCCGGCATCGTCAAGGACGAGATCAAGCCCCAGGTCCACACCTGGACCTTCCCCGACGGCAAGAAGATCATCGTGCTGTCCGAGGGCCGCCTGCTGAACCTGGGCAACGCCACCGGCCACCCGTCGTTCGTGATGTCCAACTCCTTCGCGGACCAGACCCTGGCCCAGATCGAGCTGTTCACCAAGCCCGGCGACTACCCGACCGGCGTCTACACCCTGCCCAAGCACCTCGACGAGAAGGTCGCCCGCCTCCACCTGGACGCACTCGGCGTGAAGCTCACGACCCTCCGTCCCGAGCAGGCCTCGTACATCGGCGTCGACGTCGACGGCCCGTACAAGTCGGACCACTACCGCTACTGAGTCCACCCGACCGCTGAGGAGCACGTCCGCGCACGAACGCACTCCTCAGCACCAGGTCCTCCGAGACAGGCCCCCGCACCCCCGTGTCGGGGGCCTGCCCCGTCGGCCTTTGGCCGGACCGGCCGTCACCCGCACCGGTCCGGCACGCCGAGGTGACCGGACCGGACCGTCACACCCCAGGACCCCCCATGCCCCGCGGCCGCTATTCGCTCCACGATCCGCACGATCACACCCCCCTCGCACACGAACACTTCCAATGCGCCCCCGGCCCCTCCGGCTGGCGCTACGTCTCCCGGCTGACCACCCCCACCGGCGATCACCACGGCTCCGTCGACCTCACGCTCGACGCCCTCGGACGCCCCCTCCGCCTCGAACTCCACGCGAGCGACTGGCAGGTACGCGGCGCGGCTCTCGACGGCGTCACCTGGGTCCGCACCGAACCCACCGGCACCCACGCCACGGAAGGCAACGTCCCGGCCCACGCCTTCACCGGCACCTCCCCCGCGTTCCTCGTCGCCACCACCCGCCTGCTGCGCCTCACCCCCTCCGCGTCCGCGACCCGCGTACGCCTCGTGGCCTTCACCGACCCGGTCCTCGCCCCGCGCACCGTGGACCAGTCCTGGGCCTTGGTGAGAAGAGAAACACACACCACTGACAACGGACCCCTGACCGTCGACGAATACCAGGTCACAGCCCTGGACACCGGTGAACAGCACAGCGTGCACATCACCGGGGACGTCGTCCTCGCGGCGCCCGGCATCGAGCTGGAAGACCTCGAATCGCCCCCGTCGGCCTTCGACTGAGCCCACCCCGGCGACGCCTACGCGGGCGGGACGAACCCGGTGGCGGACCGCTCGTCCGACGGCGGAGCCACCGGAGCCACCGGAGCCACCGGATATTCGGTCTCCGGCGCCGCAGCCGGCGTCCGACCGTCCCCGACACCTCCCTGCACGACCGGCGGACCCGGGACCGGCGCGCCCGACGGCCCTGCCCAGGCCGCCGAGCCCTGGCCCGCCACCGCCGAGCCCTGGCCCACCACCGGTCCTCCGCCGAACACCTGCCGCGCCTCCCGCACCTGCCTTTCCTGCACCACCGCGGCCACATACGAGGCCGGCGGCACCCCCGGCGGCACCGCGGCCCCCGTACGCTCCGCGAGCTCGCCGGCCAGACGCTCCGCCATCGCCCACCCCACCTGCGGATCCAACTGGTTCATCCGCCCCAGGTACTGCCGGGCCGCCAACCACAGCCCGTCCGGCACCGCCGACAGATCGAGCCCCGAGAACCTCCCGGCCAGCCACGGCGGAGGAGGCGGAACGAAACCCACCCGCGCTCCGGGCACCCGCTCCCGCACCACGAGCGTCCCCGCGAACACATCACCCAGCCGGCGCCCCCGCGCCGACACCAGCGAGGCCACGCACGCCACCACCCCGACCGTCAGCAGGATCTCCACGACCCCGAGCGCACCCCGCACCAGCGCATGCCGGAACCGGATCGGCCCCCCGTCGTCCCGCACCACCCGCAGCCCACAGGCCGCCTTCCCGAGAGACCGCCCATGGCTGAGGGTCTCCACCGCTGTCGGACCCCCCACCAGCACCAGCAGGAACGTGGCGATCGACACCGCCGTCCGCGCCGCCTCGTCCAAAGACGCCGTCGCCACCAGCAACGCGACACTCACCGCCGCATAGGCCACCAGAGCCACGGTCAGATCCAGCAACACGGCCAGCGCCCTGCTGGGCAGCCTGGCAGGCTGCAGCTCCAACGCCACCGCCTCACCCGTCACCAGCTCACTCACGCCCGCGCCCCTTCCCCGACCTGCCGCGACACCGGCCAGTCTGCCAAGCTGAGAGCGCACCGCGCCGTAGTACGACAAGCTGATCTCGACCGGTCCGCCGACGAACAGCCGAGGAGCAGGCACCCCGATGGACCTCGATGTCTTCGTCTCCGCCCACCGGGCCGAATGGGACCGCCTCGACGCCCTGCTGCGCCGCCGCAATCTCACCGGCACCGAGGCCGACGAACTCGTCACCCTCTATCAGCGGACCGCCACGCACCTCTCCTTCATCCAGTCCAGCGCACCCGACCCACAGCTCACCGGCCGGCTGAGCCAACTGGTGGCACGCGCACGCAGTGCCGTCACGGGCACCCGCAAAGCCTCCTGGCGTGACGTCACCCGCTTCCTCACCCGGAGCTTCCCCGCGGCGGTCTACCGTTCCCGCCACTGGTGGGTTCCCACCGCGCTGGCCTCCACGGCACTCGCGGCGCTCCTGGGCTGGTGGATCGGCACCCACCCGGAAGTCCAGTCCTCCATCGCGGCCCCGGACGAACTCCATGCGCTCACCCGCCCCGGCGGTCAGTACGAGACCTACTACTCCAGCCACCCCGCAGCGTCCTTCGCCGCCCAGGTGTGGACGAACAACGCCCAGGCCGCCGCGATGTGCCTGGTCCTCGGAGTCTTCCTCGGTCTCCCGGTCCTCTGGATCCTCTTCCAGAACATGCTCAACCTCGGCGTCGGCATCGGGCTGATGTCCTCGGTGGGCCGGCTCGACACCTTCCTCGGCCTGGTCCTCCCACACGGCCTGCTCGAACTGACCGCGGTCTTCGTGGCCGCGGGAACCGGCCTCCGGCTCGGCTGGAGCGTCATCGACCCCGGCCCCCGCCCCCGCCGCACGGCCCTGGCCGAGGAAGGCCGGGCCTCTCTCGGCATGGCGATCGGCCTGGCCCTGGTCCTCTTCGTCTCCGGTGCCGTCGAAGGCTTCGTCACCCCGTCGGGCCTGCCCACCTGGTCCCGCATCACCATCGGTATCACCGCCGAGCTGGTCTTCCTCGTCTACGTCTACGTCCTGGGCGGCAGGGCGGCCCGAGCCGGCGACACGGGCGACCTCGAAGCAGCCGAACGCAGCGCCACGGTGCCGACCGCCGCCTGATGTGCATGTACGGCGGATGAACTGCTAGTCTCCTCTTCGCCCCGCAAAACCTGTTGACACAGGGCGTGCGGGGAGGTAGATTCGAACAGTTGCCTGGACTGGACTGAACCGGTCGGCGGCAGGGTTAGTATCTATAGAGCGTCTCGGAAGTCGATTCCGCAGAAGCACCCCGAATGCATCGGAAATGAGTGGCCGGTCGGACCGGCCCGGAACTTCTGATAAAGTCGGAACCGCCGGAAAGGAAACCGCGAAACAAAAGCGGGGGCCTGGAAAGCGCCGAGGAAATCGGACCGGGAAACGGTCTGATAGAGTCGGAAACGCAAGACCGAAGGGAAGCGCCCGGAGGAAAGCCTGAGAGAGTCTCTCGGGTG
>NZ_JBIVKQ010000026.1:0-127866 GCF_044750845.1 Streptomyces sp. NPDC088766
CATTCCCTTCCCGGGCCTGGTGCGGTGCACCTCCCATCAGAGCCGGATCCGCCCCGGACCACCTCACCCCGCAGGGGTGAGCGTCCGACCCCCGGCAGCCCCGGCGTCGGCCCTTCCGGGCACTGTGCGCCGCTCCCGGGCCGTGGCGGCGGTGAGGCGGACACGGCCCGGTTCCAGCCGTCCCGCGGCCGTGGCCTCGCCTAACGGGGCTGGGTCTTCGGGATCCGTGAGGTGAAGAACAGCGCGAGGAGAGCGGTGAGGGCGAGGATGGCCAGTGCGGCGCGCAGACCGTCGATCCTGGCCTCCTCGTTCGTGTCGAGTACCGCTTGCGTCACCTTCTCGCTCGTGCCCGCCTCGTCGAGCGCGGACTCGAGCTGGGCGTCCGACAGGAACGGCACGCCGCTTTCGAGTTCGACGGTCGCCTGGCTCTTGACCTCGGCCGGGATCGCCGGATTCTGCTCCACGCTGGTGAGGAAGGACGTCGTCATCGCGGCGATCAGGAGCGATCCGGCGAGTGCCGTACCGATCGAGGCGCCGAGGTTGGTGACGGCGTTCTGGACGCCGCCGACCTCCGCGCTCTGTGCCTCGGGCACCGCGGACACGGTGACCGACCCGAGCTGGGACGCCAGCGCGCCCATACCGAGCCCGATCAGCAGCATGGGAATGGTGACGATCTCCGCGCCGGCGTCCGCGTCGAGCGCGGCCATCAGCGACACCGCGCCCGCGAGCAGCGCGAGGGTCCCGAGCCGCACCACCCGCCGGGGCGAGACGTCCGGGAGGAAGCGGGGGATCAGGACGGCGGCCGCCAGCAGGGTCACGGAGAGCGGCAGGATGCGGGCGCCGGTCTCGAGCGCGGACAGGCCGAGCGCCACGGACAGGTAGAGCGGTACGACGAAGAAGACGCCCATCTGGACGAGGTACTGGAAGAAGAACATCGTCAGTCCGCCGGTGAGCTGCCTGTTCTGCAGCATCTCCGGGTCGACGAGCGGCTCCCTGCGCCGCTTCACCGTGCGGGCCTCCCAGCGCAGGAAGAGCCAGATCAGCAGCAGACCGGCCAGCATCAGCCACACGACCAGCGAGACCCCGAGCCACGAGGGCGCGTCGGGCTTCGGCTGGAACCAGCCCCATTCGTCGGAGCGGAGCACGCCGTAGACGAAGGTCCCGAGCCCGAGCGCGGACAGCACGGCACCGACGACATCGATGCGAGCGCCTTCGCCGACCGGCGCGTCGGCGATACGGCGGGCGAGCACCAGGATGCCGAGCACCATCAGGACCTCACCGGCGAAGACCCACCGCCAGGAGAAGTACGTCGTCGCGACACCCCCGATGAGCGGCCCGACCGCGATCGCCACGGCCCCCGCGGCGGCGACGAGACCGTAGGCGGCGGGACGGCGTTCGGTGGCGAAGTTGCCGGCCACGAGCGCCACGATCGCAGGCAGGATCAGTGCCGCGCCGATCCCCTCGAGGAACGACCAGCCGATCAGCAGCACCGTCAGGTTCGGTGCGAGCGCCGTGGTGAAGGAGCCGCAGCCGTAGATGACGCAACCGATCATGAACGCGCGTTTGCGGCCGATCAGCGCCCCCACCTTGCCGCCGGGGATCATGAACATCGCCATCACGAGGGTGTAGGCCGTGATGGCGCCCTGGACACCCGTCACCGTCGTGCCCACGTCCTCGGCCACCGTCGCGATCGAGACGTTCATGACCGAGCTGTCGAGCGCCATCAGGAACTGGCCGGCCGCGAGTGTCAGCAGAACGGTCCGCGCCTTTGCGGAGCTTTCGGCAGTGTTTGTCCTGGGTGCCATGCGCGCATCGTCCCAGCAGCCCCGGAGACCGGACCCCGACCCGCCCCGCAGGTCGACCGGTTGGCGGAGTCACCTGCGGACGGGCCGTGAGCCGCTCGTCGAGCACTGCCGCTCGGGCGCCCTGAGATGCGAAGCCGCCCCGGGAGGCAGAGATTGGAAGTAGCCCGACCGGCCGAACGTGAACGCGCGGTCGTGCGGGGCCGTACGACACGAAGGAGCTGGCCATGGCCAGTCATGTGAGCGGGGCCCACTCGGGTGCGGCGGCACGGAGTTCGGAGCGGACCGGTATCGGGAGCGGCTGGCTGCTCTTCGCCGCCGTCCTGATGGTCTTCGGCGGCCTGATGATGATCTTCGAGGGCATCGCCGCCATCGCCGAGGACGACGTGTTCGTCACCACCCGCAACTACGCGTACTCGTTCGATCTCACCTCCTGGGGCTGGATCCACCTGATCGTGGGCGTGGTCATCACACTCGCCGGTGCGGCCCTGTTCCAGGGCGCCACCTGGGCCAGGGTCGTCGGCGTGGCGGTGGCCGGCCTGGCCATGCTCGCGAACTTCCTGTGGATTCCCTACGCGCCGTTCTGGGCCATCGTCCTGATCGCGATCAACGGCTTCGTGATCTGGGCACTGTGCACCGCGCCCAGTCCGTCGGAGCGATGACGCCGAGGACGGCCTCGAGGTGCGGCCCGGCACCCGGGCCGCACCCGGATCGGAGACACCCGTGAAGGACCTCAAGTTCGAGCGGAAGCGCTCGCTGTCCCGCCGTGAGGCGGCCGACCAGCTCACGGCACTCGCAGCCGCGCTGAGGGAGGGCGGGGAGGCCGAACTGGAACTCGGCCCGGGAACGCTGACCCTGCGGATCCCCGACGACCTCCGCAGCGAGCTCGAGGTCGAGATCGGTGACGGGGAGATCGAGCTGGAGATCGAGCTCAAGTGGCCGACCGCGACGCCCCGTACGAAGCCGCCGCGGGCGGCCGCGGAGGCGGCCACCTCCCGGAAGAGCGTGTCCGCGGAGCCGCGGCAGAGCGGTACCGGAACCGGAACCGAAGGAAGCCGGGGCGGGAAGCGGTCCGCCACGAAAACGGCCTGAAGCGTGCGAGGCCTCCGGGCCCGGCCGCTGGGGATCTCGTGGACCGTCCCGTCGACCACCTGCCGGTCCGACACGCGCGGACGTCCCGCCGCGGCCTGCGGTACCAGGGCGTCTGCGGCCTGCGATACCAGGGCGTGTTCCGAAAGTCCCTCCCCAGAGGGGGTGCCCCCGGCCCCGCGGCGTCCGGCACGGCCGCGAGTCCGGCACGGCCGCGAGTCCGGCACGGCCGCGAGGTGCACGCCTTCCCGCGCGACGACCGCGCCTTCCCGCGCGACGACCGCGGCGCCGGGCACCTGCAGATCTCCGTACTCCCGCGGCCACTTCGCCCAGCCGGGACACCTGCCTGGCACCATCGGCGACCGGCATCCGCCGGAGCCCGTCGACTCGCCGCAGCAGGGGGAGTGCAGCAGGGGGAGTCCGGTCAGGGCGAGCAGGGCGAGCAGGACCCCCGCCTCGTCACCGTCACGGCTGCGACGCCCGCTTCGCCTGCCACGGCGGCCGGCCCCGGGGGAGCACTTCGGCCTCCTCGGACGGCGAGCCGGGCCCCGACTCCCGACTCCTGTGCGCCGCGGCCCCCAGCGTCTCCCTGCCCGTGCGCGGGCGGGCGGCCCGCCGCCACGGCAGCAGGCCCGTCGTGGCGGGCCGGCGGTCACACCCGGCGAGGCACGGCATCTCAGAGAGCGGTCCTGCGCATCTCCACCACGTGGAGGCCCAGCGACTGGAACCGTGCGAGCAGCCCGTAGAGATGCGCCTCGTCCGTGACCTGGCCGAACAACAGGGTCTGTCCGGACACGATGCAGCTCTCCAGCTCAGGGAACGCGTCGGTCATCGTCCTCGACATCTGCCCCTCGACGCGGATCTCGTATTGCATGAGCGCACCCCTCGCAGGCGTGGTCCCTCCGGGCCCCCGCTATTCATGGTGTGCCGTCGCAGGGGGCGGCACATCACCCTGACCGGGTGACCTCGGCCGATCGCCGGAGGGGGGTCACAGCAAGTGGAGTTCCCGGGCCCGGCGCACGGCCTCCCGACGCCCGGTCACCGCGAGTTTGCGGTAGATGTTCCTCAGGTGGGTCTTGACCGTGTTGACGGACAGGAAGAGATCGACGGCGATCTCCTCCGTCGACATCATCTGCGCCAGCCTGCCCAGGACTTCGCGCTCGCGGTCGCTGAGCGGCTCGGTCACGGGAACGAGGACGTCCCCGCCGGTGTGCACCGCACGTGGCTTCGCGACGAGACCGGTCGGAAGCCAGCCGTGTGCCTTCCCCAGAGCGGGCCGGCGGTCGAGCAGTTCCTGGAGCCAGGGCCCGGCCTCCAGGAACGGGCGCCCCAGGCGCTCGGGCCGGGCGACGGCCAGGGCGCGGGCGACAAGGTGCTGGACCGTGGCCTCGTTGCCCGGCGTGCGGGCGGCCTCGGCCCGCACCAGCAGGATCCGAACCGTGACGGCCGGTCCCTGGCCGTCGGGGCCGGGCAGGGTGTCGAGGAGGGAGCGCGCCGCTTCCCCGTCGTCGGCCGCCAGCCGGGCACGGACCGAGGCGATCACGCACTCCGGTCCGGCGTCCGGCCGCCCGGCCAGGGCCTCAGCCGCCGCCTGCGGGCGCCCCAGGGCCGTGTGCGCGGCGGCCGCGGCCAGCGCCACCTGGACGTCCACCCACGGTGAGGGGATCTCGGTGGACGGCACCTCCCGGATGCCGTCGAGGACGCGGAGGGCCTTGGCGGGGTTGCCACCGGCGAGCAGCAGCCGCGAGCGCGTGACGACCAGCCATGACGCGACGATCGGGTCGCGGGAGCAGGGAGAAGGCAGGATCGCGCGGTGGAGATGCGTTCGGGCGGAGGCGAGATCGTCGCGCTCGGTCTCGACGGCCGCCAGCACCAGGTGCCCCAGCGAGGTGCGCGCCGAATGCGGCATGCCGGACCGCTCCGCCTCGGTGATCGCCCGCCGCGCGTGGGCCTCGGCCCGCCCCGGCCATCCCTCCAGGAAGTCGATCAGGGCGAGCCGCCCCAGGGACTCGTGCCGGGGCAGGACCGTCGAGGGGCCGTCGGCCGCCTCCACCACAGCGGTCAGCGCCGCGCGGGCCGCGCCGAAGCGGCCTGCCCACAGCTGAGCCGATCCCTGAGCGGCGAGCCGCAGCGCCCTGATCTCCGGATGCGCCTCCAGCCGCTTCGAGAGAACCCCTCGCGCGTCGAGTTCCGCGGCACGCCGGGCGGCGATCTCGGTCATGCCCGGCGAGCCGAGGAGCCGGCCCGCCAGCACGCGCAGCAACGCGCAGCTCAGATGGGCGGCCGACGCCCCCTGTGCCTCGACCGGGGGCAGGTTCCTCTCGGCCCGGCCCAGGTCCGCGAGACCTCGGTCGATGTCGTACCGGGCGAGTCCACAGGCGGCGCGAACGAGGTCGGCGGCGGGGCCCGGCGTGTCCGGCGGCATCCTGGTGAACAGCTCGCCGAGACGGTCCGCGTCCAGTCCCGTGAAGATCTGCCCGATCGCCAGGTCGTCGACGAGCCGGTCGGCCGCGAACGTCCAGTCGCTCGCGTCGGCGGCGTGCGGCAGGGCCTCCGTGAGCAGTCCGGCATCGCTCAGCCAGCGGGCGGCCGTGCCGTGCAGCTCGCGTTCCAGCCCGGGGTGCCTGGTGTTCAGGTGGACGCGCAGGATCTCGGCGAACAGTGGATGAAGCCGGTACCACGAGTGACCGATCGGCTCGACGAACGCGTTCGCGCGCTCCAGCTCCGCAAGGACGAGGGCCGCGTCGTCCCGTCCGGTGAGGGCGTTCGCCAGACCGGGATGGGTCCGCTCGCAGATGCTGGTCCGCAACAGCAGGTCCTGGCTCGCGGCGGACTGGGTCTGCAGCACCTCGGCCAGCAGGAAGTCCGCGACCGTGCTCTGCCCCGTCTCGAATTCCTTCAGGAAGGTCTCCGGGTCGTCCGCACGCTGCGCCGCGAGAATGCACAGGCGCAGCCCCGCGGCCCAGCCACCGGTCCGTTCCGTCAGCGTGCGGGCGGCCTCGTCCGAGAGGGGCAGGCCGTGCCGGCGCGCCAGTTCGGCCGTCTCCCCGGGCCGGAACGCCAGGTCGGCACCGCGGATGTCGGTCACTTCGCCTGCGGCGCGGTAACGGTGCAGCGGCAGCAGCGGCTCGGTCCGGCTGACCAGGATCAGGCGCAGCCCCGCGCCCGCGTGGTGGAGCACGAACTGCAGCTCGTCGGCGACCTCCGGTGCGGACACCCGCTCGAACTCGTCGAGAACGAGGATCACCGGCTCGGTCCGGCCGTTCAGGTATGCCGCCAGCCGGGACAGGAGCGAGTCGTCGACCTCGTCGGGGCGGGCGGGAACGCCGATCGCGTCGGGGAGTGCGACCCCATGGTGGCGCAGGGCCTCGAGTACGTAGGCCCAGAAGTTTCCCGGGGCGTTGTCCCCGGACTCGACGGTCAGCCACACCATCCGGCCCCGCAGGGTCGATGTGGCGGCCAAGCCGGCGAGCAGCAACGTCTTGCCCGCGCCCGCCGGCCCGTTGACCAGCACCAAACGGCCCGGACCGGCCAGAGCCCGGGTGAGGCGCTCGGCCACGCGGGGCCGGCGGACGAACGTCTTCGGCTCACGGGGGACGGCGAACCGAGCAGCGAGAACGGGATCGCCGTTCGGCGTCAGGGCCCCGGCGGTGCCTTCGCGGGCAGACCCGCTGGATGCGGAGGGCATGACACTCACCACATTGGCAGAGCCGCCCGCGGAGTCAAATCGGGAGGAACTCCGAATTCCTGCTTCCCGCACACCGCCGCGTTGCCGGTGGGCGGGAGCGGGCCGGTCAGGAGCGCGTCGGCCGGGGCCCCGGGGGGGCTTTCCCCCGGCGGACGAGGGAGTCGGCGAGGCGGACCGGGCAGGTGCCGACTTCGACCTCTCGCCCTCTCGCCCTCTTCTCGACCTCTCGACCAGCGACGTGAACAGCAGGGCACCGTCGTGGGGCGGGGTGCCGAGATCACCGCTGCACTGCCGGGCCGCCCCCGCCGGGGCACCCCCGTCCCTGAGGAAACCGGAGTCGTCGACGATCGAGGCTTCCAGGCTGCTCGCCTCATGCATCCTCCAGGCCGGCCGGGTCGCCAGCAGGCTCATGACCTCGTCGAGGAAGTCCTTGAGCGGCATCGCCACCGGGCTGTTCCGCCGTCCCGTCAGCGTGGTCCGTGTCGCCTGCGGAACGAGCTCGATCACGTCGACTTTGCTCTTCGTCGGCTGAACGCGGAGCGATTCGGTAAAGGAGTGGATGCCGGCCTTCGTCGCGTTGCAGGTCGGGGCGGCGGCCAGGGTCACGAATGCCGGTCCGGAGCTGACGGTCGGGATGGCCGCCTGTGGCTGCGCCGGCAGGATCGCGGTGCTGCTGCGGTCCGTTGGGGACACTGCGTCGGTGCTGTCGTACGACTCGGGCTCCGCTTCAGTGCTGAACTGGGCAAACGGCTGGGCTCCGGCATCGCGGGCAGCGCCTGTGTTCACCGTGGTTCCCCGCTGTTCCCCGTCCGATCCGGTGCGCTTGTGGCGCGAGCCGCACAGTCTCAGAGGTCGTTCTCCTGGAGCGCGTTGTCAGTGCTCAGAGTGCAGTCGCGAGGGTGTCCGACTCTGTCTTCACAAACCGATGTCGGACGCCCCCGCCTCGTGCGTGCAGCCAGTCCGTCCAAAGAGATCAGCCGGCGACGACCTGGGTGTTCTGGCATGCGATCAGCAGCCAGCGGCCGTCGTCCTGCTTGCTCATCACGTACAGCGGAGCACCCTCGCTGTCGTCGTCCGGGGACAGGTAGCGCTGACGCACTTTGACCGCCGCGACATCGGGGCGGATGAAGAGCACGTGGATCATCTCGTAGCTGACCTTGCCGTCCCAGCCGGCCGCGGGGAGCACTTTCCGGGTGAACTCCGAGATCGCTTCGAGGCCGACGAGAACCTTGCCATGGGCCGTCGTCCAGACCGCGTCGGGGTGGAAGAGGGCGAGGAATTTGTCGGGGTCCTTGTGCTGCTGGGAGTGCTCGACGGTGGCAACGACCTGCTTGATGGCTTCGATCTCTGCGGCGTACGCCGTGGAATCCGTGTTCATTCGGACGAGGGTGCTACCTCAAGCATAGTTGAGGTCAAGAGAGGTGACCGGCCCACACTGACAACGGCCACCGACCCCTTGGAATCGATCATCCAGGGTCACCGGGTACGACCTGGGACCCGACCGACGATCGGGCTTCGTCGATGGCCAAGGAGAGACCTGCCGGTGCTGGCCGCGCACTGAGTACGGCACTGCCGCGGGAGCGGACGCCCGCTTTCCCACTGTGGTGGTGGCTGCGGGTCCCCTGAGCGGAACTGGCGGTTACTCGCTCCGGTCTCGTCTGAACGTCCGCGAACGACATTGCCTGAGACGGAAGAGGGCCGAACCTCGATCCTGACGCGGTGACTGTCCCGCGTGCCGTCATCTGCACGTGCTCAAGATCCCCGGACACGAAGGCGGCCCCTTGGTCCGGGGCGACGCCTACCTGGACGACCCGTTGTTCTGGCCTGTGCACCTCGGCTCCTGCCTGCGCGGGGAGGACGCACGACGAGCCGCGTTCGGCGCCGACCGGGATGCGGCCATGGAGCTGTATCGCACACTGTCCGCCGAGCATGCGTGGATTCAATGTGCTGCGGTAGGCGTGGGCGTCCTGTGGCACCGCTGTTGACCGTAGGTGTCCGCTCTGAAGGGCACGCTGTGGGCACGACACTGCGAGGTGGACGACCACTGCGCTGATGTGGACTGCTCGGTGTGCGGGCTTGGGGATGCGCAGAGCGACTGAGCGCGGCAGTTGCGGTCGCACATGGCTGCCGGGCCCTCGCCTCGGCTCGGAAGATCACAGAACGTGCGATCACCATACGGCGGGCTTCGACCTCCACAAGAAGTGGTTCGGTGCAAGAGGCGGCGAGCACGTTGCGGTGTCACAGCCCAATGCCTCACACCCATGGTGGGCGCGGCCGGTTTCGTCGTCTGCGATCGCGGCATCCGATGAGCCGAAGAACGAGGCACCTGCGTGTGTCAATCCGGTACATGGACTACATGTTGGTACATGTCCATGAAGCGCACGAACGTCTACGCCGACCCCGAAGACCTGGCGATCATCAAGGAGGCCGCGAAGCGTCGGGGATAAGCGAGGCCGAGATCATCCGCCAGGGCATCCACCTCGCGGCCATGGCGAACAGGGTCTGGGACGAGCCGCTGTTCTCGCGCACCTTCGAGGGGACGGGACGCACGCCCTCCAGGCCGGAGGTCCGTGACGCGGTCGCCGACGCCGTCCGCCGCGAGACCGGCTCGGATTCCGGAACCGCCACGTGATCATTGTCATCGCCGACACGTCCGGCCTCCTGGCGGCCCTGGACTCGGCTCACCCGGAACACCGGGCGGCGAACGAGGCGATCACGGCGGCCGGCCTCCTGGTCATGTCCCCGCTGCTACTGGCCGAGCTGGATCACGCCGCCACGCGCGAGCTCGGCAGGGCGGCCGCCCTCGGCGCGGTCGACGACCTCCGGCGCTGGACGGGCCGGGGGCGTGTCGTCATGCCGGAGATCACGGAGGACCACCTGGGCGCCGCCCAGTCCGCCCGTGTCCGCTACCGTGCGCTGGACCTCGACCTCGACCTCGCTGACGCGGTCAACGTGGCGCTCGCCGCCGACTACGACACGGACGCGATCCTCACCCTCGACCGACGCGCCTTCCGGGCCGTACGCCCCTTGGGCCACCACAAGGCGTTTCGGGTACTCCCCGACGATCTCCCGCTCTGATACGACGGAGCCGAACTCGCTTTCCTCGCCTGGGAAGTGACGGTGCTCGGGCAGCTCGTGCGGCTCTGACACGCACGGACGTCGTGCGGCAGGGTGGGGAAGGTCGCTGAGAACACATGCAGTCGGTGTCTCCGCCATGCTGTCCGCGCTGCGTTGGCCTCACTGCAGGAGCGATGACCGGGGAACTGATGGGCTGCTGCTGTACTACCCGACCGTGAATCCACCCACGGAGATCGTTCACCAGGCATTGCTTTACTGGGACGTGCTCTCAACCGTCTCCGGCATCGCATCGACCAGGCGCGCCCCCTCACCGGGCCTTGGCCACGCGTCCGCGACATGCTCCAGGACGCCTTGCACGAGGCGCTGTCCCGTCCCGGTGCGGAAGGGCTTGCCGCGCGCGACGAACTGCTCGACCTCGTCCGCAGGTTCGCCGACATGCACCGGACGGCCACGGCGGCGGACGACGTGGAACAGCGCCGTCTCCGAGCAGAACCGCCGAACCCGTGACAGGGCGCCGTCTTCCCCCGTCCGGTGCCGACCCACACGCATCTCCTGCGGGCGGGCACTGCCCGCCCACACCATCGA
The DNA here is from genome assembly GCF_044750845.1 of Streptomyces sp. NPDC088766. Taxonomy (NCBI): domain Bacteria; kingdom Bacillati; phylum Actinomycetota; class Actinomycetes; order Kitasatosporales; family Streptomycetaceae; genus Streptomyces; species Streptomyces sp. NPDC088766. The sequence continues at coordinate 10,243 of NZ_JBIVKQ010000026.1, forward strand.
CGAGCCGATGGCGCGGCGCCCGCTCACCGGTCTGGACAACACGAACCCCCAGGTTGATGACCTGGGGGTTCGTGTTGGAGCGGGTGACGAGAATCGAACTCGCGCTCTCGGCTTGGGAAGCTGCGATCAGGTGTGGCGCGTTCAAGCGCTGAGCTGGGCGACCGTCCGGGACGAGGACTCATCCGTCTTGGCCGCATTCACCGTGACTCCCTGCTGCTCCCCGCTCCATCTGGTGCGTCAGTGGTGCGGTGGCAACACGTCACACCAACTGCCAAGTCACTCCCGTAGTACCAGTGTCGCTACTCGTCGACGAAGGCGAGGGCAGGTGGCCGATGCCTCACCCCGGCTCGGCTGTCCGTGACTTGTCGGTGGGTAGGGGACGTCGGCATTGCTTCCCGCGGCGTCGGGAAAGGTGCGAACGAAGGTGAGGAGCCTTGGCGCGCAAGGGCTTGATCCTGGGGGAGGGGAGGTGCCTTGTGCCCGGCCGTCTCGCATTATGGCATTTCCAATGCCATAATGGGCGTCATGGTTGATGACACCGACTTCCCCCCTGGCGACGGTCCCAGCAGTGGTATCTCCGTCACGCTCAGCGCCGGCACTCTGCACGCGATCCGTGAGCGGGTCGGCAAGCGTGGTGTGTCCGCGTACCTGGAGAGGGCGGCTCAGCGACAGATCGAGCGGGACAACCTCGACGAACTGATCGCCGACTTCGAGAAGGTCCACGGTCCTGCCGACCCGGAGGCGGTGGCGGCGAAGCGGGCCCGGCTCATCGGGGATGCCTCCGGGGCGGAGGCCGCCGCGTGAGCGGTGCTCTGATCCTGGACAGTGAAGGACTGGCGAAGGCCGTGCAGCGGGATCGGGAAGTGCACGAATGGCTGGTGGCCGCCCGGGAGGCTGATCTCCCGGTCGTGACGTCGGCTGCGGTGCTGGTCGAGGTGATCCATCCGAAGCTCAATGACGCCGCGCTGCGATGGATGCTTTCACGTGTGCGCGTCGAGCCGGTCACCCAGGCTCTCGCCCAGACCGCCGCCGCCCTGCTGCGCGGTGCTGGATTGCACGGTCACAAGTACGCCATCGATGCCATGTTGTGCGCGACCGCCCTGCAGCATGCGGGCCGGGTGACGGTTCTTACGTCCGACGCCGAGGACATCGACTTGCTCACCACCGAGCATCCGCGAGTGGTGGCGGAGAAAGTCTGATCGCCTTGGGGCGCGAAGTGTTGTGGTGCGGATCTGGCGCGGTTCTGGCATGCGCCACTCCAGTACGGCATAAAACAACAAGGCCCAGGTCATTGACCTGGGCCTTGCTCATGGAGCGGGTGACGAGAATCGAACTCGCGCTCGCAGCTTGGGAAGCTGCGGGTACCCGGGGTCCGCTTGAGTGCTGACCTGGGCAAACGGCTGGGCTCCGGCGTCGCAGGCAGCGCCTGTGTTCCCCGTGCCTCCCTGTTGTTCCCCGCTCGATCTGGTGCGCTCATGGTGCACTCCGCTCTCGCCAATACAGGCCGCCACCCTTCCGACGAGCGCCTACACCCGCCTCGCTGCCACCCGTACAGATCCTGCGACGAGCGCGGCCTGTCCGAGCCCGTCCAGCATCTGGCCCGGGTATCGGCCCCGATTTCGCAGATCGTCACGGCGATGTTAACGCTTGCATTAACATGGCGGCCGTGGCTCAATGGGAAGTGGTCCTGGTCGGGGAGGTCGCGGCGTGGTTCGAGGCACTGGCCGAAGAGGACTGGAACAGTGCTGAACAGGTGGAGGACGCCATCGACATGCTGGCGGCCACAGGCCCGACGCTCGGCCGTCCACTCGTCGATCGGATCAAGGGCGCTGAGAACCACCACTTGAAGGAGCTGAGGCCGGGCTCGTCCGGGAGCAGCGAGATCCGCATCCTCTTCGCCTTCGATCCGGTGCGTCGGGCGGTATTGCTGGTGGCTGGTGACAAGGCCGGGAACTGGCAGCGCTGGTACGACATCAACATTCCGGTTGCTGAGGAGCGGTACCGGACACATCTGGCCGATCTTGAAACCAGGGAGTACGAATGAGCACCGTGAGCTGGGAGGAAACCAAGCGCAAGGCGCGCGAGCGGCGTGCGGCCGCTGGGTTGCGGGTGCGGTCAGCTGAGGAGAAGCAAGCGGCGATGGACCGGCTGACCGCCGAAGTGCGCGCTCACAAGCTCGCGGAGGTCAGGCGTGAACAGGCGTTGACGCAGCGCCAGGTGGCCGCGTCGATGGGGGTCTCAGCACCTCGGGTCTCCGCGATCGAGCACGGTGAGCTGGATCGCGCGGAGGTCGCGACCCTCCGGGCCTACGTGGAAGCGCTCGGCGGTCGGCTGCGAGTGGTCGCGGACTTCGGGGACGCGGAATACACCGTCGCCTGAGGCGCGTGCCAAAGCTCTCATCAACCAACAAGGCCCAGGTGTCTGACCTGGGCCTTGCTCATGGAGCGGGTGACGAGAATCGAACTCGCGCTCTCAGCTTGGGAAGCTGATGTTCTACCATTAAACTACACCCGCGTAAGACGCCGGTCGGGCCGGTGTCTGATCGCGCGGTCACTCTACCTCATCCCTGGCCCCCGGCGCTGAAGCCCTGGGGGCCAGGTGTGTTTCGAGGGGCGGGATCCGGGTGTCCGGGGCGGTAGTTGGGGCGTACGGTGGAGGGGTGGGAGAGGCTCCCGGTGCGGACGGAGTGCCGCCTGGAGGGCCGTCTCGTTCCTCACGTAATGTGGCTTTCGTCGTCCGGCGAGCAGCAGCCGGACGCGGCTCTTGGGGAAGGGACTCGACGACTTGATGGATCGCACCGTCGTCCGTTGTGCCGATGGGCACGTGTTCAGCACCGCTTCGTTCCCGATGCAGCAGGCCGAGCGGCTCGGTCCCGGACGGCTCGTCCGGTGTCCTCGGTGTGCCCGGCTCCGCAGTGTGGTGCCGGTGACCTTCGAGAAGCGGTAGCGGCGAGCTGTAGGAGCAGCGAGCGGCACCAGTGGCAGCAGCAGCCTGGCGCGCGGAATCGTCCTGATGACGGCCGGTCCGCGCGCCTTGCGTATCCTCGGGGCGTGCTTCTCTCTGACAAGGACATCCGGGCCGAGATCGACGCCGGACGGGTACGGATCGATCCCTACGACGAATCCATGGTGCAGCCGTCAAGTGTCGACGTGCGCCTCGACCGCTACTTCCGGGTGTTCGAGAACCACCGGTACCCGCACATCGACCCCTCGGTCGAGCAGGCGGACCTCACGCGGCTGGTGGAGCCGGAGGGTGACGAGCCGTTCATCCTGCATCCCGGTGAGTTCGTCCTGGCCTCCACCTACGAGGTCATCACGCTCCCCGACGATCTCGCCTCCCGGCTCGAGGGCAAGAGTTCGCTCGGCCGGCTCGGGCTCGTCACGCACTCGACCGCCGGTTTCATCGACCCCGGCTTCTCCGGGCATGTCACCCTCGAGCTGTCCAACCTCGCCACCCTGCCCATCAAGCTGTGGCCGGGCATGAAGATCGGGCAGCTGTGCATGTTCCGGCTCAGCTCGCCCGCCGAGCACCCCTACGGCAGCGAGCGGTACGGGTCCCGGTACCAGGGGCAGCGCGGACCGACCGCCTCCCGCTCCTTCCTCAACTTCCACCGGACCCGGGTGTGAGCGGCGCATGAGCGACGTACGGGAGGACCTCAGCTACGAGCGGTTCGGCGTCGCCGTCCGTGAACTCGCCCAGACCATCGTCGACGACGGCTACGAGCCGGACATCGTGCTCAGCATCGCCCGCGGCGGGGTGTTCGTCGCCGGCGGCCTCGCGTACGCCCTCGACTGCAAGAACCTCCACCTGGTGAACGTCGAGTTCTACACCGGCGTGGGCACCACCCTCGAGATGCCCGTCATGCTCGCGCCCGTGCCCGACGTGATCGACTTCTCCGACAAGAAGGTCCTGATCACCGACGACGTCGCCGACACCGGCAAGACCCTCAAGCTGGTGCGGGACTTCTGCCTCGACGCCGTCGCCGAGGTCCGCAGTGCCGTGATCTACGAGAAGTCCCACTCCCTCGTGAAGTGCGAGTACGTCTGGAAGCGCACCGACGACTGGATCAACTTCCCGTGGAGTGTCCTGCCCGTCGTCCGCAGGTCGGGGGAGCCGCTCACTCCGTCCAAGGAAGCTCTCTGACCTGAGCCGGGAGCGCTGACGGCCGGGATCACCGCGTGGTGGTCCCGGCCGTTCGCCTTTCCGGCCGTTCGCCTTTCCGGCCGTTCTCGCCTTTCCGGCCGTTCTCGCCTTTTCGGTCGTTCCCCGCTCGGACCCGTTCGGGCCCGCTCGGACCTGTTCGAGGCCGACCCGGCGCCGGTGACCTCGGTGGTCCGGTCCGGTCCGCCCGTGAGCGGGGCCGGGGGCCGAGGGGCCCGCGGTCCGCTGATCCCCGGGAGTGTGCCCGCTCACGAGTTGGGCCTTCGGCATAACCCGTTCGTACCGCGCCGCTAACATGTTCGAACTTGCGATGAACGCCCGCTATCGCCCTGCCTTCACCGGAAAGCCGTGCCATCCGACGTGTTGATCGCCCTGGCCAGTCAAAAACGAATAAATCGGTCAAACAATTGATACCTGTAGCATCGCGGGTGTTTTCGCGAATAAAAGGCATAACCGAGTTCTCCGTGTGGCGTCGGCCCCGGGCGATACTGTGGGCCGCGGGAATGGCCGTGGCCCTCGGATTCCTCATCGCGCTGGAACTCGTGGCGCGTCGTCTCGGCCTGCCGGGGCCGATGACCACGCAGGCGCGGGAAGTGATCTTCCCGCCCAAGTCGGGTGGCCTGCTGTACGCCTCCATGGCGTTGATGATGGTGGTGCTCACCTGGCGGCAGCGGTTGATCGCCCTCGGTGCCGCGATCGGTGTCGATCTCGCCTTCCTGTCGGTCCGGTGGGCGGCCGGCGTCGAGGTGACCGAAGGCCACCCCTTCGGCAACGGCGCCCTGTGGGTGACCCTCGGCTGCGCGGTCTTCGCCGTCACCCGCCGCACCGGCCGCGAACGCGTCCTGCTGCTGAAGGGGGCCGGGCTGGCCCTGCTGCTGATGGCAGGCCGCAAGACCGGTGACACCTGGCTGCTCATCACCTCGGAGACCCGCCCCCTCGTGCTCGACCAGTACGTGGCGACCGCCGACCACGCGCTGGGCAACCCTTCGTGGCTGGTCGGCCGGATCGTGACGGCCAGCGGCCCGATCGGCTTCAACTTCCTCGACTTCGTCTACGGCCAGCTCGCGGTCGCCGCGGTCGTCGCCGCGCTGTACCAACTGCGCAACGTGGCGGTCGAGCGCCGCTTCCCGCGCCACCACCTGGTGCGCACCTTTCTGGTGATCGGCCTGATCGGTCCGGCCTTCTACATGATCTACCCGGTGGTCGGACCGATCTTCGCCTACGGCACGGGCGCCGAGCACTGGGCGGATGTCAGCCTGTGGGCGCCGGACATGCCGCCCAGCGAGCCCTGGGCCGTGGCCGACCTGTGGCCGCAGACACCGCCGCCGCTCCAGCCCCCGCGCCACATGTCCTTCGACGAGATCACCCCGCGCAACTGCATGCCCAGCCTGCACACGGCGTGGGCCACCGCGATCTTCATCCATTCCCGGAAGGGCCCGCGCCTCCTGCGCTACGCGGGCACTTTCTGGCTGATCGCCACCCTCTGCGCGACGCTGGGATTCGGCTACCACTACGGCGCCGACCTCATCGCCGGAGTGGTGTTCACGCTCACCATCGAGGCGGCTCTGCGCGCGTTCGACCACGGCTGGGACCGGTCGGGGCTTTGGCTGGCCGCTTACGGCGCGACGGTCTTCACCGCGCTCCTGGTGTCGTACCGCTACCTGCCGTCGCAGATGGCGGAGTACCCGTGGGCGTTCGGACCGCTTCTCCTGCTGGCGACGGGTTCGGTGGTCCACGGCTATGTACGGACGACCGCACGGTGGGAACCGGAGGCCGCGCCGGCGCGGAAACCCGAACCGCAACCCGAGCTGATCGTCTGACGCGTGCCGCCCCCAGGGCGACGCCCACCCCCGCGGAACGAGGAAGGCCCCCGGTGTCCGGGGGCCTTCCTCGTTCCGTCGCCGGGCGTCAGAACGTGCCCAGCTTCACGATCGACAGGATGGCGATCAGCTGGATCGCCGACGCGCCCAGGGCCTTCGGCCAGGGCAGGTCGTGGGAGCGGCTCACCATGAGGGTGAGGAGGGCGCCGGCGGCGACCCAGGTGGCCCAGCCCAGCAGCTGCACGAACGACGCGTCGCCGCCCAGGAACATGGCGAAGACCAGGCGCGGGGCGTCCGTGAGGGACATGATCAGCATGGAGAGGCCGACCGTGGGCTGCCAGGCGCCGTCGCCGCCGAGCTGGCGGGCCAGGGTGTGGGTGACGACGCCCAGGATGAAGGAGCTGATCACCATCGCCACGGCCGTCGTCAGGACGATCGGGATCGCGTTGGACAGCGTCGCGTTGATCGTGTCCGAACGGGTGTCGTCGAAGCCGAACACCGCGAGCAGGCCGTAGAGGAAGGTGACGACGAGGGCGGGGCCCCACAGCGTGTAGTCCCGCATCCGCAGGAAGGTCTGAGCGGGGGACAGGACGACGCCCCGCAGGAGCTGCTTCCAGTGCAGGCGCGGGCCGGTCGGGCCGGCCGGGGCCGCGGCGCCCGCGTGGTACGTCTCGCCCTGGTTGTACTGCTGGTGGTCGTCGATCGAGAACGCCTGGGTGTGACCCGGGTTGTTCGCGGCGTACGGGTCGTGCGGGGGCGCGCCGTAGGGGTCGTTGCCGCCGAAGTACTCCGGCTCGCCGCCGCCCTGGCCACCGCCGTTCGACGGGGGCCACTGCTGGCCTCCGCCTCCGCCGCCGTACTGCGGCCGCTGCTGCGGCGGGTACGGCTGCTGCGCCGGCGAGTAGCCGTGCGGCGACGGCCCCGGGGGCGTCTGCCGCCCGCGGGGAGGGTCATGGGGTCGCGCTTGCGGGGCGCGGCCGTCCCGGCCGCCACGTCCGATCCTGAATCCAGCCACGTCATCGAACGTACCTGGTCCCGGAGAGTGGCGTGCGGGGCCCGGCCCTCCGGAAGCGGCATTGCGGCCGACCTGTGACATCCCTTAAGGGGAGTCCCGTACGACCGTCCGGGGGACCCGCGGGACGGGCGTCGGCACCGGCGGCCCGGGATCCGCGGTACGGCCGCCGGGACGACGACGCCCCCCGTCCACCGGGACGGGGGGCGTCGCAACGTACCGTCGCCGGCGGTCACTTCACCGGCTGGGGCTCCGGCTCGGTCTCCGACTCGGCCGAGCCCGCGGGGGGTTCGTCGTCGACCGGGGTCTTCACGGAGTCGAGGAGGAGCTGGGCGACGTCCACGACCTGGACGGACTCCTTGGCCTTGCCCTCGTTCTTCTTGCCGTTCACGGAGTCCGTGAGCATGACGAGGCAGAACGGGCAGGCGGTGGAGACGATGTCGGGGTTGAGGGACAGGGCCTCGTCGACGCGCTCGTTGTTGATGCGCTTGCCGATCCGCTCCTCCATCCACATCCGCGCGCCGCCGGCGCCGCAGCAGAAGCCGCGTTCCTTGTGGCGGTGCATCTCCTGCTGGCGCAGTCCGGGTACCGCGGTCATGATCTCCCGCGGCGGCGAGTAGATCTTGTTGTGGCGGCCCAGGTAGCACGGGTCGTGGTAGGTGATGAGGCCGTCGACCGGGGTCACTGGGATCAGCTTGCCCTCGTCGACGAGGTGCTGGAGCAGCTGGGTGTGGTGGATGACCTCGTAGTCGCCGCCGAGCTGCGGGTACTCGTTGCCGAGGGTGTTGAGGCAGTGCGGGCAGGTGGCGACGATCTTCTTCGCCGACGCCGGCTTGCGGGAGGCCTCGGTGACCTTGCCCTCGTCGTCCGTCTCCTCGCCGAACGCCGCGTTCAGCGCCATGACGTTCTCCATGCCGAGCTCCTGGAACAGGGGCTCGTTGCCGAGGCGGCGGGCGGAGTCACCGGTGCACTTCTCGTCGCCGCCCATGATCGCGAACTTGACGCCCGCGATGTGGAGGAGTTCGGCGAAGGCCTTGGTGGTCTTCTTGGCGCGGTCCTCGAGGGCGCCGGCGCAGCCGACCCAGTACAGGTACTCGACCTCGGAGAGGTCCTCGATGTCACGGCCGACGACCAGCACCTCGAAGTCGACTTCCTTCGTCCACTCCAGGCGCTGCTTCTTGGCCAGGCCCCAGGGGTTGCCCTTCTTCTCCAGGTTCTTGAGCATCGTGCCCGCCTCGGACGGGAACGACGACTCGATCATGACCTGGTAGCGGCGCATGTCGACGATGTGGTCGACGTGCTCGATGTCGACCGGGCACTGCTCGACGCAGGCGCCGCAGGTGGTGCAGGACCACAGGACGTCCGGGTCGATGACGCCGTTCTCCTCGGCGGTGCCGATGAGGGGGCGTTCGGCCTCGGCGAGGGCCGCCGCGGGGACGTCCTTGAGCTGCTCCTCGGACGCCTTCTCCTCGCCCTCCATGGTCTTGCCGCCACCTGCGAGCAGGTACGGCGCCTTGGCGTGCGCGTGGTCCCTGAGCGACATGATCAGGAGCTTCGGGGAGAGCGGCTTGCCGGTGTTCCAGGCGGGGCACTGCGACTGGCAACGCCCGCACTCGGTGCAGGTGGAGAAGTCCAGCAGGCCCTTCCAGGAGAACTGCTCCACCTGGGAGACGCCGAAGACGTCGTCGTCGCCGGGGTCGGCGAAGTCGATCGGCCTGCCGCCGGAGGTCATCGGCTGGAGGGCGCCCAGGGCCGTGCCGCCGGTGGCCTCGCGCTTGAACCAGATGTTCGGGAAGGCGAGGAAGCGGTGCCAGGCCACACCCATGTTGGTGTTCAGCGAGACCACGATCATCCAGACGAAGGACGTCCCGATCTTGATCATCGCGGTGAGGTAGACGAGGTTCTGCAGCGTGGCGACCGACAGGCCCTTGAAGGCGAGGACCAGGGGGTACGAGGCGAAGTACGACGCTTCGTAGTGGTCCACGTGGTGGAGCGCGCCCTCCAGGCCGCGCAGCACGTAGATCGCGAGGCCGATGGTGAGGATGACGTACTCGACGAAGTACGCCTGACCGGACTTGGAGCCCGCGAAGCGGGACTTGCGGCCGGGGCGCGAGGGCAGGCTCAGCAGGCGGATCACGATGAGCACGGCGATGCCGAGGATCGTCATCACGCCGATGAACTCGATGTACATCTCGAACGGCAGGAACGTGCCGATCAGCGGCAGTGTCCAGTCGGCCTGGAAGAGCTGGCCGAACGCCTGCGCCAGGGTGGGCGGCAGCGTCAGGAAGCCGACGGCCACGAACCAGTGGGCGATGCCGACGATGCCCCAGCGGTTCATGCGCGTGTGGCCGAGGAACTCGCGCACGAGTGTCACGCTGCGCTGGTAGGGGTTGTCGGTCCGGGTGCCGGCCGGGACCGGCTGGCCCAGCTTGAAGTACCGGACGAACTGGCCGATGGCGCGGGCGAGCAGGGCGACGCCGACCACGGTCAGGGCCAGCGACACGATGATCGCGGCGAGTTGCATGGGGGCTCCTCGGGCCTGCGAGGTTTGCGGGGTTTCGTCGGCGGCGCCGACATTACTAAGCGGTAACTTATGCAGTCCGTCTGAGAGTACCCCTATCCTCCGCCGCACTGTAGTCGGGCACGGGGTGATCTGGATCGCTGAGGGTCACCTCAGGTCCGGGGCGGGAGCGGTGCGGGGGGCCGGTCCGAGGGTGACTCGGGGGTGGCTCAGGGGTGCCTCAGGGGTGGCTCGGGGGCGAATCGGGGACGGCTCTGGGGCGACTCGGAGACGGCTCGGGGTGGGGAAATCCGATCGTGTTATTCGTACCAAATCGATACATTTATGACTAATTTATAGCCGTGCTCTACGGGATCGTCGCCGCCATCACCGCCCTGTTCCTCGCCGCCGTCCTCGCCGCGCTGCTGCGCGCCCCCGCCCTGCGACTCGGACTGCTCGACCGGCGGCAGCGGCAGCGACGCGTGCCGCTGTCCGGGGGCACGGCCGTCGTGCTCGCCACCTGCGCGGTCGCCGTCACCGGCGACCGCACCGGACTCGCCCCGTTCGGCGAGGGGACGGGCGCGCTGCTCGCCGCCGGGACGGGCGTCGCCGCCCTCGGGCTGGTGGCGGACGCCTGGCGGCTGAAGACCCGGTTCCTCCTCGTCGGTACGGCCGTGGCGGCGGCGTTCGTCGTCCCGTACGCCGACACCGGTGTGCCCGCCGGAGTCGCCGCCGTCGGCTGGATCGCCTGCGTCGCCCTCGCCTTCCGTGCGCTCGACCACGCCGAAGGGGTGGCCGGCACCGTCGGGGTCGTCACCGCCTTCGGGGTGGCGGCCTGTGCCGCGGCCGAGGTGATGGAAGGTCTGGCGGTGCTGCTGAGCGTGCTCGCCGCCGCGCTGACCGGCTTCCTCGTGCACAACTGGCCCCCCGCGCGCGTGGCCCTCGGCGGCTGCGGCGCCATGTTCACCGGTTTCCTGCTCGCCGCGGCGGCCGTCACCGCGCGCGCGGGGCAGGACGCGGCCACCGGGACGGGGGTGCTGTTCGCGCTCACCGCGGTCGCCGCGGCCGACGTCGTCCTCGTCGTGCTGGCCCGGCGCACGGCCGGGCGCCCGCTGCTGCGCCGCGGCCCCGACCACCTCGCCCACCGGCTGCGCCGGCTCGGCCTGACCCCGGCGGGGGCGACGGTGGCCGTGGGTGCGGCCGCCTTCCCGGGGGTGCTCGTGGGGACGCTGGTGCACACCGGGGTGCTGGGCGCCCCGGCCGTGCTCTGGATCGCAGGCGGCGTGCTGGTCGTCGTCCTCGCGCTGTGGCGCGTACGCGCGCGCGTGCCGGGGCAGGGGCGCGGCGGCCCGGAGACGCGTGCGGGTCGGGGCGCCCGCGCGCGTCAGGATCTGTCTCCGCATCACCGGCACCGCCCCCGGCGTCAACCCGTGTCCCTGGTCCAGCCCCCTCGGGAGTCGGCGGAATCACCTCTGCGGGCATCTCGTCGTAGCGTATCGCCGCAGGTCAGCGGCTCCTTGCGTGTAAGGAACGGATAAGAGTTGAGTCCGGCCGACTCATGTCTGTTGACCCAGGGGTGAGTGTCGTGCACACTTGAGCCTGTTCCACTCAAGTCAGCTGGAGGAAGATCACCATGGCACGTGCGGTCGGCATCGACCTGGGCACAACCAACTCCGTCGTCAGCGTTCTGGAGGGCGGCGAGCCCACCGTCATCACCAACGCCGAGGGTGCCAGGACCACGCCGTCCGTCGTCGCCTTCGCCAAGAACGGCGAGGTGCTGGTCGGCGAGGTGGCCAAGCGCCAGGCGGTCACGAACGTGGACCGGACCATCCGCTCGGTGAAGCGCCACATGGGCACCGACTGGAAGATCGAGCTCGACGGGAAGCAGTTCAACCCGCAGCAGATGAGCGCGTTCATCCTGCAGAAGCTGAAGCGGGACGCCGAGGCGTACCTGGGCGAGAAGGTGACCGACGCGGTCATCACCGTCCCGGCGTACTTCAACGACTCCGAGCGCCAGGCGACGAAGGAAGCCGGCGAGATCGCCGGTCTCAACGTCCTCCGCATCGTCAACGAGCCCACCGCGGCCGCGCTCGCGTACGGCCTCGACAAGGACGACCAGACGATCCTCGTCTTCGACCTCGGCGGCGGCACCTTCGACGTGTCCCTCCTGGAGATCGGTGACGGCGTCGTCGAGGTGAAGGCCACCAACGGCGACAACCACCTCGGTGGTGACGACTGGGACCAGCGTGTCGTCGACTACCTGGTGCAGCAGTTCAAGTCCGGTCACGGCGTGGACCTCGCCAAGGACAAGATGGCCCTCCAGCGCCTCCGCGAGGCCGCCGAGAAGGCCAAGATCGAGCTGTCCTCGTCCACCGAGACCTCGATCAACCTGCCGTACATCACGGCGTCCGCCGAGGGCCCGCTGCACCTGGACGAGAAGCTCACGCGCGCCCAGTTCCAGCAGCTGACCGCCGACCTGCTGGAGCGCTGCAAGACGCCGTTCCACAACGTCATCAAGGACGCCGGCATCGCCCTCTCCGAGATCGACCACGTCGTTCTCGTCGGTGGCTCCACGCGTATGCCCGCCGTCGCCGAGCTGGTCAAGGAACTGACCGGCGGCAAGGACGCCAACAAGGGTGTGAACCCGGACGAGGTCGTCGCCATCGGCGCCTCGCTCCAGGCCGGTGTCCTCAAGGGCGAGGTCAAGGACGTCCTGCTCCTCGACGTCACCCCGCTGTCCCTCGGCATCGAGACCAAGGGCGGCATCATGACCAAGCTCATCGAGCGGAACACGACGATCCCGACCAAGCGGTCCGAGATCTTCACCACCGCCGAGGACAACCAGCCCTCCGTGCAGATCCAGGTCTACCAGGGCGAGCGCGAGATCGCGGCGTACAACAAGAAGCTCGGGATGTTCGAGCTGACCGGTCTGCCGCCGGCCCCGCGTGGCGTCCCGCAGATCGAGGTCTCCTTCGACATCGACGCCAACGGCATCATGCACGTGACGGCGAAGGACCTCGGCACCGGCAAGGAGCAGAAGATGACCGTCACCGGCGGCTCCTCGCTGCCGAAGGACGAGGTCGACCGCATGCGCCAGGAGGCCGAGCAGTACGCGGACGAGGACCACCGCCGCCGCGAGGCCGCCGAGGCCCGCAACCAGGGCGAGCAGCTCGTCTACCAGACCGAGAAGTTCCTCAAGGACAACGAGGACAAGGTCCCGGGCGAGGTCAAGACCGAGGTCGAGGGCGCGCTCGGCGAGCTGAAGGAAGCCCTCAAGGGCGAGGACACCGCCGAGATCCGCACCGCCACCGAGAAGGTCGCGGCCGTCTCCCAGAAGCTGGGCCAGGCCATGTACGCCGACGCCCAGGCCGCTCAGGCCGCCGGTGGCGAGGCGCCGGGCGCCGGCGCCAAGGCCGCCGACGACGACGTGGTGGACGCCGAGATCGTGGACGACGAGCGCAAGGACGGTGCCGCGTGACGGAGGAGACCCCGGGCTTCGAGGAGAAGCCCGACGTCCCCTCCGGCGCCACCCCTGAAGACGCCGAGCCGCAGGCCGACTCCTCCGCCGCGGCGGAGGAGTCGGCCCCGGCCGGGGACGCGAACCAGACAGTGGCACTGGTGGCCCAGCTGGACCAGGCCCGCAAGGCGCTCGACGAGCGCACGGCGGACCTCCAGCGCCTCCAGGCCGAGTTCCAGAACTACCGCCGCCGGGTCGAGCGGGACCGGATCGCGGTCAAGGAGATCGCCGTCGCGAACCTCCTGACCGAACTCCTGCCCGTGCTCGACGACATCGGCCGCGCGCGGGAACACGGCGAACTCGTCGGCGGGTTCAAGTCCGTCGCCGAGTCGCTGGAGACCGTGGCGGCGAAGATGGGCCTCCAGCAGTTCGGCAAGGAGGGCGAGCCCTTCGACCCGACGATCCACGAGGCCCTGATGCACAGTTACGCCCCGGACGTCACCGAGACGACGTGCGTGGCGATTCTCCAGCCCGGGTACCGGATCGGCGAACGCACCATCCGCCCCGCGCGGGTGGCGGTCGCCGAGCCCCAGCCGGGCGCGCAGGCCGTCAAGGGCGACGAGGCGGAGGCCGGCGACGACAAGGAGAGCGGTGGCCCGGACGAGGGCTGAGCTTGACGAGCGGACGAGGAAGGAGGGACGTCGAGGATGAGCACCAAGGACTTCATCGAGAAGGACTACTACAAGGTTCTCGGCGTCCCCAAGGACGCCACCGAGGCCGAGATCAAGAAGGCGTACCGGAAGCTCGCCCGCGAGTTCCACCCGGACGCCAACAAGGGCAACGCCAAGGCCGAGGAGCGCTTCAAGGAGATCTCCGAGGCGAACGACATCCTCGGCGACCCCAAGAAGCGCAAGGAGTACGACGAGGCACGCGCCCTCTTCGGCAACGGCGGCTTCCGCCCGGGGCCGGGCGCGGGCGGCTCCTTCAACTTCGACCTGGGCGACCTCTTCGGGGGCGCCCAGGGCGGCGGTGGCGGCCCGGCCGGCGGCTTCGGCGGCGGACTCGGTGACGTCTTCGGGGGCCTGTTCAACCGCGGCGGCGCGGGTACGGGCACCCGTACCCAGCCCCGGCGCGGCCAGGACATCGACACCGAGGTCACCCTGACCTTCACGGAAGCCATCGAGGGCGCGACGGTCCCGCTGCGCATGTCCTCGCAGTCCCCCTGCAAGGCCTGCTCCGGCACCGGCGACAAGAACGGCACGCCGCGCGTGTGCCCGACCTGCGTCGGCACCGGTCAGGTGGCGCGGGGCTCGGGCGGCGGGTTCTCGCTGACCGACCCCTGCCCGGACTGCAAGGGCCGCGGCCTGATCGCCGAGCACCCCTGCATGGAGTGCAAGGGCAGCGGCCGCGCCAAGTCCTCCCGCACCATGCAGGTCCGCATCCCGGCGGGCGTCACCGACGGGCAGCGCATCCGGCTGCGCGGCAAGGGAGCGCCCGGTGAGCGCGGCGGCCCGGCCGGCGACCTGTACGTGCTCGTCCACGTCGACGCGCACCCGGTCTTCGGCCGCAAGGACGACAACCTCACGGTGACCGTGCCGGTGACGTTCACGGAGGCCGCCCTCGGCGGCGAGATCAGGGTGCCCACGCTGGGCGGCCCTTCGCTCACGCTGAAGCTGCCCCCCGGCACGCCCAACGGGCGCACCATGCGGGCGCGCGGCAAGGGCGCGGTCCGCAAGGACGGCACCCGCGGCGATCTGCTGGTCACCGTGGAGGTAAGTGTTCCGAAGGACCTCTCGGGGAAGGCTCGGGACGCACTGGAGGCGTATCGCGAGGCGACCGCGGGTGAGGATCCGCGGGCGGAGCTGTTCGAGGCAGCGAAGGGAGCTTGAGAGTGATGGACGGCCGTCGGCGCAATCCGTATGAACTGACCCAGGAGACCCCGGTCTACGTCATCTCGGTGGCGGCTCAGCTCTCCGGCCTGCACCCGCAGACCCTGCGCCAGTACGACCGCCTGGGACTGGTGTCTCCCGACCGCACCGCCGGCCGGGGCCGCCGCTACTCGGCCCGTGACATCGAACTGCTGCGCACGGTCCAGCAGTTGTCCCAGGACGAGGGCATCAACCTGGCGGGCATCAAGCGGATCATCGAGCTGGAGAACCAGGTCGTGGCCCTCCAGTCCCGCATCGCGGAGCTGGAGGACGCTCTCGACGGCGCGGCGGCCACCATGCGCCAGCGCGAGGCCGCGGTGCACGCCTCCTACCGGCGCGACCTGGTCCCCTACCAGGAGGTCCAGCAGACCAGCGCCCTGGTCGTGTGGCGGCCCAAGCGGCAGCAGTCCGCGGACTGACGACGCGACAGCACGCCCGAGGGGCCCGGAGGCCGATGCCTCCGGGCCCCTTCGTGTCCCCCGGGCCCTTTTCGTGTCCTCCGGTCCCCTTCGTGTCCTCCGGACGGGCCCTTCGCGCGCTGTCCCGGCGGGCGCCGGCGGCCGTTGCGCGCGGGTCCGGGTGTCGTACGCGCGAGGACCCGGAGCCGGTGCCGGCCGGGGCCGGCCGACTTCGTGCGGCCCTCTGTTCGGACGGGACGGCCGGGCGGTCCGCCGTGATGACGGTCCGTGAGGGCCGGAGGGGGGCTGTGCGGTCGTTCGCGGATTTGTGAACTCGTGTCGAGTGAAGGGTCCGTAAAGGGGTTTTGGAGGGTTTCCGTCCCGTCTCCATGCGTCTTCACGTGCTGAGCGGAGTGTGATGTTGTCACTTCGTTAAGTAGTACGGCTTGACGCCGGCGGTCGCCGCCGCGTTGGCTTTTGAGCCACCTGGGTCAACATGTCGCACCCATGTCCGGAACGCACCTGAAGTGAGCCCTCGAATGCGTCGTATCGCCATAGCCGTGGCTGCCTCCACGATGTCCCTCTCGCTCGCTGGATGCGGGATGCTGAGCGCGGCGGAGGACAGCGGCGAAGCGACGCCGACGAAGAGCAACGACATCACCGTCGGCGTGCTGATGCCGGAGGAGACGAACACCCGTTACGAGGAGTTCGACTACCCCATCATCAAGGCGAAGATCGCCGACCTCACCCGCAACAAGGGCAAGACGGAGTACGCCAACGCGGCCGCGAAGAACGAGACGCAGGTGACCCAGATGGAGCGGATGATCGACGAGAAGGTCGACATCATCCTGCTCGACGCCGTCGACTCGCACGCCATCGCCGACACCGTGCAGAAGGCCAAGGACGCCGGCATCCCGGTCATCGCCTACGACCGGCTGGCCGAGGGCCCGATCGACGCGTACGTCTCCTTCGACAACGAGCTGGTCGGCGAGGTGCAGGGCCGCACCCTGGTCGAGGCGATCGACACGCCCAGCACCGCCGACAAGATCGTCATGATGAACGGCTCGCCGACCGACCCGAACGCCAAGCAGTTCAAGGACGGCGCGATGTCGGAGCTGAGCGGCCGGGTGACGATCTCCGAGTCCTTCGACACCAAGGACTGGAGCCCGGAGCTCGCCGAGTCCAACATGGCCGAGGCGATCGAGAAGATCGGCAAGGGCAACATCGCGGCCGTCTATTCCGCCAACGACGCCATGGCCGGCGGCATCATCAAGGCCCTGCGCGCCGCGGGCGTCGAGGAACTGCCCCCGATCACCGGCCAGGACGCGGAGCTGCCCGCGGTGCAGCGGATCCTCAGCGGTGAGCAGTACATGAGCGTGTACAAGCCCTACCCGCAGATGGCGGAGGCGGCCGCGGAGATGGCCGTCGCCAAGGTCCAGGGCCGCGACATCGAGTTCGACGCCCTGACCCGCGACAAGGTCGACAGCCCCACCGACAAGGACATCCCGGCCCAGCTGGTCACCGTGGTGGCGCTGACGAAGAAGAACATCAAGGAGACCGTCATCGCGGACGGCATCTACAAGCCGTCCGACATCTGCACGGCCAAGTACGCGGCCGCCTGCCAGGCTCTCAGGCTGAACTGAGCGGCGCGAGCCGCCCGGGACGGCGGCGAGCGGACTCCCCGAGCACCGCCGGCCCGGCGTACGCCGCACGGCGCCGCTCTCGCGGTGCGCTCGGCGGGTGACGGTGACCGGCGGCAGCCGTCACGTCGAGCCGCCCGGTCCCGGTCGCGCGGGCGAAGCCGCCCCCGGGGCGGGGCGGGGCAGAGGGCGGACGTCGTCGCGCACAGCCGGAGCGGACGTTGCCCGGCGGCGCGGAGCCGGGCCGGGCCCGCTCGGCCGCCGGTGCCGGCCCGGACGGGCCGCCGCCCCCTCCGCAGCCGGTAGCCGGTAGCCGGTAGCCGGAGCCGGTACAGCCTCCCGGGGCCGCCGGAGCGGGCGCCTGCCCGCGCACGCCCCGTACCGGGCCTTCTGGCGGTCGGGCGGTCGGGCGGTCGCCCAGGATTCCGGCGTTGTCCGGCTCGGCATCGACCGGCCCGGCCCGGCGCTGCCCGCACCCAGCCCACACGCAGCCCGCGCACGGCTCGGCCCGTGCCGTCCGGCCCGCTCCCCGAGGTGCTGTCGGCGCACCGCGCGGCAGGAGCGCCCTCCGGGCCCCTGGACGCCGGCCAGGCGCGCTTCCAGCGCCCGCACCCGCCGGGGGCTGCCCCTCGGCGTACGCCCCCGCTCAAGGGTGTCGAGGCCCCTCGGTCCTCGGCGTGAGCACCTGGATGCCCGCACGGGGCGCCGTTCCGCGCGTCCGCGACGGCGTTCCGCGTGTCCGTGACGGCGTCCGTCACGCCCCGGCCGGTGGCCGCGAGGGCCATCGGGGTGTCCCGGTGACGCCGTCGCCCCGTTCACCCGGCCGGAGCGGTACGGCGGCCGCCCGGCCGCGCCGGCGTCGGCCCCGGAGGTAAGGACATCGTGTCCCGCCTGCCGCCGCAAGGGGTGAGGGGGTGCCGGGGGCGGGACGAGACGTGGTGATCGTCCGGCGGGTTGCGGGGCACACGGGCGTGCGAGGACACGGACAGGTTCCCGCGGGGCGTCCGCGGGGAGCATCAGCTTGTTGCAGTGTGAGGTGCGGAGGCCGGGAGGAACCCACGCAAATGGGCGGGATTCAAAGGGGTCGTGGGGAGGAGCCGTATTGCGGAGCCGGTCCGGGGCCGCGCATAGTTGCGCTGCGGAAAACGCGGACGACGCGCGACACGCGGACAGCGGGGGTGGGATGGGCGATGGCCGGGCACGGGGCGGAGGAGCATCCTCACGGTGCTGACCGACTGTGCGAGGCCGGGGACCGCGTGTACTCCCGGGCCGTACGGCGGGGCCGGGTGCCGCGCCGGGACGCCGAGCCGGTGCCCTGTCTGCTGGACCTCGCCCTGCTGCACCCCGACCCCGACGACATGGAATGGCTGGTTCCGACCTCTCCGCAGGAGGTCATGACCCGGCTGCTGCGCGGACTCTACGACGAGGTGAGCGCCAGCCGGCTGCGGATGGGCTCGGCGGTCGCCGCCTTCGAGTGGTACGCCGGGCTCGGCGGGCCCGCGCCGGGCGGCCCGGCCGGGGAGGGCGCGGCGATCCGCGTCCTGGACGGTTCCTCCCGCATCCAGGCGGCTCTCGACGAGGCGACGGAGGCGTGCACCACCGAGGTGCTGACGGTGCAGCCCGGCGGCATCCGGCGCGAGCACGAACTGTCGGAGGGGCTGCACCGGGCGCTCGCCCTGCGCGGGCGGGGCGTGCGGATGCGCGACCTCTACAACCATGTCGCCCGGCACGGCCAGGGCCTGCTCAACTACCTGGAGCTGATGGGCGACGCGGTCGAGGCCCGCACCCTCGACGAGGTCGTCGACCGGCTGATCCTGTTCGACCGCACGGTCGCCTTCATCCCCGCCAACGCCGACCGCACGATGGCGCTGGAGCTGCGCCACCCGGCCCTGGTCGCCTATCTGGGCACGGTCTTCGACCGGTTGTGGCGGCTGGCGGTCCCGCTGTCCGCCGCGCTGCCCGACACCCGCGTCGAGGGCGTCTCGCACCGCGAGCAGTCCATCGCCGCGCTGCTGGCGGAGGGGCACCAGGACGCGGTCATCGCCGAACGCCTCGGCATCAGCGTGCGCACCTGCCGCGCGCACATCGCCCGCCTCTCGGAGACGCTCGGGGCGGCCAGCCGTACCCAGCTGGGCGTGCGCATCGCCCAGGTCGGCCTCGACGTGCCGCGCACCGCGGACCCCGCTCAGCCCTCCGGGTCGAGGATCCCCGAGCGCCCGATGAGGTAGCCGAGCTGGGCGCGGCTCTCGCTGCCGAGGGTGGCGGCGAGTTTGGCGATGTGCACGCGGGCCGTACGGACGTTCATGCCGAGGCGGTCGGCGATGACGGCGTCGGTGTGGCCCTCGACGAGGAGGGCGGCGATGGCGCGCTGGCGCGGGGTGACGCCGTTGCGGGTGGGCTGGGTGACCGTCTCGGGATACATGGGGGTGGCCAGGCGCCAGAGCCGGTCGAAGACCGTGACCAGGAAGGAGATCAGCGCGGGGTGGCGGATCTCGAGCGCGAGGCTGCGGTCGGCGTTGGCGGGGATGAACGCCACCGTCCGGTCGACGAGGAGGAGGCGGTCGGTTATCTCGTCCAGGGTGCGGGCCTGCGCGTCGCCCCGCAGCTGTTCGTAGCGGGACAGCACGAGGGGCCGGTGCCGCTGCGTGTGCTGGTACAGGGTGCGGATACGGCCGCCGCGGTCGAGGAGCGCCTGGTCGCGGCGCATGGCGACGGCCTGGGCGGCCTCGCCGCGGGCGCCCGTGTAGTGGCTGCTGGGCTGGATGCAGAGGACCTCGAGGGACGCCTCGTCCATGGCGTCGGTGATGGCCTGGTTGATCTGCTCCGTGCCGCTCAGGATGCGCAGGGCCGACGCCTCCGCGTCCGCGGCGCACCGCCCGTCGATCCGCATCAGCGGCTCGAACTCCTCCAACAGCAGGGTCTCGCGCCGTCGTTCGTCGGCGACGCGTGCCGCCGAGGTGCGCAGGAACCGGTGCAGCGCGGTGGCCGGGGCGACCGGTTTCAGCACCCGGGGTTCGCCGGGATCCGGGTGCAGCAGACCGAAGCCGAGCAGGCAGGGGGCCTCCTCCTCGGTGTCCTTCCCGGTGACGTGTCCGTCCCGCAGGGCCCGTGCGTACAGCTCCAGGCCCGCGGCGCACAGTTCCTCCACACCGTGCTCCGGGTGCGGCGGCGTGTTCACCGGGTTCACGGCGCGGTGTCCCCCTGCTTGAGGATCCCGGACTGCGCGAGGAGATAGCCGAGTTGGGCGCGGCTGCCGCTGCCCAGCGTCGAGGCGAGTTTGGCGATGTGCGCGCGGCAGGTGCGGACGTTCATGCCGAGCCGGCGGGCGATCGCCTCGTCGACGTGGCCCTCGACCAGGAGTTTGGCGATGGAGTGCTGGATGTCGGTGATGCCGTCCGGCGCGGGTTCGTAGGGGGCGCCCGCGCTCAGGGGTACGGCGCGGCTCCACATGAACTCGAAGACCTTGATCAGGTAGCGGACGAGGCCGGGGTGGCGCAGTTCGAGCGCGACCTGCCGGTCGTCGCGGGTGGGGATGAAGGCCACGGTCTCGTCGCAGATGATGAGGCGTTCGACGAGTTCGTCGATGGTGCGGTACTCCACCTTGCCGTCGGTGAACTGGGCCACGTAGGCCAGCGTCTCGGGGCTGTGCCGGGCCGTGTGCTGGTACAGGGTCCGGATGCGCACCCCGCGGTCGGTCAGCGGCTTGTCGCGGTCGAGAGCCTGTTCGAGGGTGTGTTCCAGCCGTCGTTGGCCGGGCTGGACGGTGAGCATCTCGGACCGGCACTGTGCGGTGGCGAGGTCGAGGGCGGAGTTGATCCGGTCGAAGCCCTCCAGGACCGTGATGGAGTGCGTGGACGCGGTGGACTGCGCGCTCAGTGCCATGAAGGGTTCGAAGGCGTCGGCGATCTGGATCGACATCCGCCGGTGTTCGCTGATCTCGCGTTCGATGGGGTTCAGGCGCTGGGCCAGGGCGACCGCCGGCGGCACGGGACGCAGCCAGTCGGCGTCGTCGGGGTCCGGGTGCAGGAGGGCGGACTCCATCAGGCACGGAGCGGGTTCCGCGTCCACGCGTGCGATGCGTCCGGCGCGCAGGGCCTGCGCGTACAGCCGGGCGCCGGCCTCACACAATTCGGTCACCGCATGGGGATGTGTCCCTTTAGTCCCGATGGTTACCAAATTTCCACCCCCCAGGGTCCTGAACATGCAGGAACATGATGCACCGATCGTGTGGCCACGACGTGCCCGAATGAGCCATCGTCTTACTCGACGGGGGAAGAGGTGACCATCAAGTGAGGACGAAGCCGACTATGGGCAAGAGAAAGCTTCGCTCGGTTCTTGTCGCCGCCTTCTCTGCCGCTGTGGCCTTCGGAGTGCTGAGTGGCCTCGCGGGTACGGAGAACGGCGCCCCGGTGGACAGTAGCTGGGGTTCGAAGCAGCCGGGCACCGCTGTCGCCGGCGACAGCAGCTGGGGCATCGTGGCGCCGACGGGCGCGGACGACAGCAGTTGGGGCTGACGGGCAGATGACGACTCCTCCTGACGACCGCTCCTTCCGACGCGAGATGGCCACGGCCTACCGCTCCGGCTGGCACTTCATCGACCTGGTCACCGCCATCCCCCACAGTGGTGACTCGTTGATGGTGACGGTGTTCGGGGAGCCGGTCGTCGTGACCCGGGACGAGGACGACGACGTACGTGCGTACCGGTGTCTGCGGCGGCCCCGAGGAGCCCCCCAGCCCGTACGGTGTGCCATCCGATACGGAATGATCTTCGTCAACCTGGACCAGCGGGACCACCAACTGGCGGAGTCGGCGAGTCCGGCCGCCCCCAGGACCATCTCAGCCACCCCCCGCAGTGCCTGACGCGATTCCCCCGTCGTAACAGATCGCGCAGGTACTTCCCCCCGCAGCGGCGTCACCGTGACCTGAACACGGTGACGCCGCTGTCGTTCGTGGGGACATTTCCGGCTGTCGGACCCCGGCGAGGTGGCCGGAAACCGCTGATGCGGATCAGGTCACCCGCCGGTCGGCCCGTCATCCCCCCGGGTCTCCCCGGGTGTCCCGGGGCGTCCCCGGCGCGTCGCGCCCGTCGCCCCCTCAGCCCCGGCCCATCGCCCGCGTCAGCTCGATCTCGATCACCGCGCGCGTGGGATTGGGGCGCGGGGCCCGGCCGTAGCGCTCGGCGTAACGGCGTTCCGCCTCCGCGACCCGGTCCGGCGCGTCGCTGACGAAGGCCCGGCCCTCCAGCGTGGCCCAGCGCCTGCCGTCCACCTGGCACACCGCGACCCGGGCGCCCTCCGCGCCGGCCGCCAGGACGTTGCGCACCTTCGTGCTCGCCCGGTCCGCGATGACCCGGGCGAGCCGGCCCTCGGGGTCGTACGTCACTCCCACCGGAACGACGTGCGGAGAGCCGTCCGGGCGTGGTGTGGTCAGAGTGCACAGGTGTCTTTCGCGCCAGAAGTCGAGGTACGGCGCGTCGGGAGCGCCCGGGTCCTGGGGGTATGCGGCCATGGCTTGAACCTAGCTCCCGGGGGACTCCCGGACGCAACCTTGAGTGGAATAGACTCAAGTTTGTGTACGCTGACAGAGTCAGTGATGAGGGCTGACGCAAGGAGGAGACAGCGACCGTGGACGCAGAGCTGACCAACCGGAGCCGAGAAGCCATCCAGACCGCCGGCAATCGGGCCCTGTCCGCAGGGCACCCCGACCTCACCCCGGCACACCTGCTCCTCGCGCTGCTCCAGGGGCAGGAGAACGAGAACATCGTCGATCTGCTCGCCGCCGCCGGCGCCGACCAGGCCGCCGTGCGCACGGGCGCCGAGCAGGTGCTCGGCTCGCTGCCCAGCGTGGCCGGGTCCACCGTCGCGCCCCCGCAGCCCAACCGCGAACTGCTCGCCGTGATCGCGGACGCCCAGGAGCGCGCGCGGGAACTCGGCGACGAGTACCTCTCCACCGAGCACCTGCTCATCGGGATCGCCGCGAAGGGCGGCCGGGCCGGCGAGGTGCTCGACCGGCAGGGGGCCACCGCGAAGAAGCTGCTGGAGGCCTTCCGCAAGGCCCGCGGCGGACGCCGGGTGACCAACGCCGACCCCGAGGGCCAGTACAAGGCGCTGGAGAAGTTCGGCACCGACTTCACCGCCGCCGCCCGCGAGGGCCGGCTCGACCCGGTCATCGGCCGGGACACCGAGATCCGGCGGGTCGTCCAGGTCCTGTCCCGCCGCACGAAGAACAACCCGGTCCTCATCGGCGAGCCCGGCGTCGGCAAGACCGCCGTCGTCGAAGGGCTCGCCCAGCGGATCGTGAAGGGGGACGTGCCCGAGTCCCTCAGGAACAAGCGGCTCGTCTCGCTCGACCTCGGGGCCATGGTCGCCGGGGCCAAGTACCGCGGCGAGTTCGAGGAGCGGCTGAAGACCGTCCTCGCCGAGATCAAGGACTCCGACGGGCAGATCATCACCTTCATCGACGAGCTGCACACCGTCGTGGGCGCCGGCGCGGGCGGCGACTCCGCGATGGACGCGGGCAACATGCTGAAGCCGATGCTCGCCCGCGGTGAGCTGCGCATGGTCGGCGCGACGACCCTGGACGAGTACCGCGAGCGGATCGAGAAGGACGCGGCGCTGGAACGGCGCTTCCAGCAGGTGCTCGTCGCCGAACCGTCCGTCGAGGACACCATCGCCATCCTGCGCGGCCTCAAGGGGCGCTACGAGGCCCACCACAAGGTCCAGATCGCCGACAGCGCGCTGGTCGCCGCGGCCACCCTGTCCGACCGGTACATCACCTCCCGCTTCCTGCCCGACAAGGCCATCGACCTCGTCGACGAGGCGGCCTCCCGGCTGCGCATGGAGATCGACTCGTCGCCCGTCGAGATCGACGAGCTCCAGCGTGCCGTCGACCGGCTGAAGATGGAGGAACTGGCCCTCGACAAGGAGACCGACCCCGCCTCCCGCGAGCGCCTGGAGAAGCTGCGCCGCGATCTCGCCGACAAGGAGGAGGAGCTGCGCGGCCTCACCGCCCGCTGGGAGAAGGAGAAGCAGTCCCTCAACCGGGTCGGTGAGCTGAAGGAGCGGCTCGACGACCTGCGCGGCCAGGCCGAACGGGCGCAGCGCGACGGCGACTTCGACACCGCCAGCAAGCTGCTGTACGGCGAGATCCCGTCCCTGGAGCGCGACCTGGAGGCCGCGTCCGAGGCCGAGGAGGAGGCCGCCAGGGACACCATGGTCAAGGAGGAGGTCGGCTCCGACGACATCGCCGACGTCGTCGCCTCCTGGACCGGCATCCCGGCCGGCCGCCTCCTGGAGGGCGAGACGCAGAAGCTGCTGCGCATGGAGGACGAGCTGGGCAAGCGGCTCATCGGCCAGGGCGAGGCCGTCCGGGCCGTGTCCGACGCCGTACGCCGCTCGCGGGCCGGCATCGCCGACCCCGACCGCCCGACCGGCTCCTTCCTCTTCCTCGGGCCGACCGGCGTCGGCAAGACCGAGCTGGCCAAGGCCCTCGCCGACTTCCTCTTCGACGACGAGCGGGCCATGATCCGCATCGACATGTCGGAGTACGGCGAGAAGCACAGCGTGGCCCGGCTCGTCGGCGCCCCGCCCGGCTACATCGGCTACGAGGAGGGCGGCCAGCTCACCGAGGCCGTGCGGCGCAGGCCGTACAGCGTGGTGCTGCTGGACGAGGTGGAGAAGGCGCACCCGGAGGTCTTCGACATCCTGCTCCAGGTCCTCGACGACGGGCGCCTCACCGACGGACAGGGCCGCACGGTCGACTTCCGCAACACTATCCTGGTGCTGACGTCCAACCTGGGCAGCCAGTACCTGGTCGACCCGCTCTCCACCGAGGCCGAGAAGAAGGAGCAGGTCCTGGAGGTGGTCCGGGCGTCCTTCAAGCCGGAGTTCCTCAACCGGCTCGACGACCTGGTCGTCTTCTCGGCGCTGAGCAAGGAGGAGCTGGCCCGGATCGCGCGGCTCCAGATCGACCGGCTCGCCAAGCGGCTGGCCGAGCGCCGGCTCACCCTGGACGTCACCGAGGCGGCCCTCACCTGGCTCGCCGACGAGGGCAACGACCCGGCGTACGGCGCCCGGCCGCTGCGCCGCCTCGTCCAGACCGCCATCGGCGACCGCCTCGCCAAGGAGATCCTCGCGGGCGAGGTCAAGGACGGCGACACGGTCCGGGTCGACGCCTTCGGGGACGGCCTGATCGTGGGCCCCGCGCCGACCGGGAAGACCCTCTGACCGGCGCCCGCGGCCGCCCGGCCGCACGCCCTGAGCGGAATTACGCCAACCGGAGGTGAACCCTGCGGGGCGGGGGTTGCCACCCCCCGCCCCGCATGGGGGAGGATGGCCAGATCCGTACGAAGGGAAAATCACGGTGACCATCGACCCGTCCTCGATTCCGAACTTCGGGGGCCAGCCCGAGCCGCAGCCCCAGCAACCGGCGGGCCCCGTCGTCCCGGATCAGGATCTCGTGAAGCAGCTCCTCGACCAGATGGAGCTGAAGTACGTCGTCGACGACGAGGGCGACCTCGCGGCGCCGTGGGAGGAATTCCGCACGTACTTCATGTTCCGCGGCGAGGGCGACCAGGCGGTCTACTCGGTGCGCACGTTCTTCGACCGTCCGCACCAGATCGACGAGAAGCCCCAGATCCTGGAGGCCATCGACGACTGGAACCGCCGCACCCTGTGGCCCAAGGTCTACACGCACACCCACGACGACGGCACCGTCCGCCTCATCGGCGAGACGCAGATGCTGATCGGCGCCGGCGTCAACATCGAGTTCTTCGTCTCCTCGACGGTGAGCTGGGTGCGCGCCTCCATCGAGTTCGACAAGTGGCTCGTGGAGCAGCTCGGCCTGGAGTCCTCGGTCGACGAGGCGGACAAGCCCGAGGACGACGACAAGTCCGGCGACGCGTAGGCGTCAGCTGCACGCCCCAGGCGAACGAGAGCCCGGCCAGGGCCGCGACCCCTCAGGGGTGGCGGGCCAGGGCCGGGCTCTCGCCGTGCGGGGCCGCGGTCCGGGCGTCCACAGCTTGTGGACACCCGGACCGGGGGCTCCGGGAGATCCCCCTCGCGGTCACGACCGAGCCGCCGTTCACGACTGAGCCGCGGCCCCGGTGGACACCTCCGCCCACACCGTCTTGCCCACGGGGTGACGGGGCTCCGTCCCCCAGCGCACGGCCAGGACGTCCACCAGGAGCAGTCCTCGACCTGACTCGCCCTCGGGGTACGACGACGGCGCGGCCGTGGGCGGCCGCTTCGCGGCGGCGGCGTCCGCGACCTCGACCCGCACCAGACCCGCGGCCGCGTCCAGGACGAGCCGCAGCCCGAAGTCGTGCCCGGCGACGCGGCCGTGCCGCACGGCGTTCGCGGCCAGCTCGCCGACGACGAGCGCGACCGCGCACGAGGTGTCCGACATCGGTGCGTGGCCCCACTCCTCCAGCCGCCGGACGGTCAGACGCCGGGCGAGCCGCGCACCGCGAGGTGTGGAGGCGAACCGCGCCGCGAAGGAGGGCAGTTCCTGCCCCGGGGTGGTCGTTGCTGTCAGCACGGCTTGTCCGTCCTTGTCCGCTGTGAAGGGGGAGAACTCCCGTGACGTACACGCTTCGTCACGTTCCGTACCCAAGGATCGGCAGGTCGCCCTACGCTCAACAGGTGACACAGCCTTACTTTTCCTCCCGTAAGGAACGGAAGTGACGCCTTGGCCAACGGAATTGACCCCAGCACGTCCATGGCGGCCCTCTTCGGCGCGCGGGTCCGCAGGCTCCGCACGGCGGCCGGACTGACCCAGGCCGAACTGGGCGACAGGACGCACGTGGTGAGCACGCGCATCACCCAGATCGAGCGGGCGTCCGGAGCGAAGCCGACCCTGGAACTGGCACGCGCGCTGGACACGGCCCTCGGCGCGGACGACCTGTTGGTGGAGCTGTGGCCGTACGTCTACCGGGAGGCGTTCCCGGACTGGTCGAGGAAGTTCATGGAGTACTCGGCACGGGCGGTGGCCGTCCGGCAGTACGCGGCACACGTGGTGCCGGGTCTGTTGCAGACGGAAGACTATGCGCGGGCGGTTCTCAGTCTGGACGCGCTGTTGGACGGCGAGGAGCAGCTGGAGGAGCGCGTGACAGCCCGAATGGGACGGCAGGGGCGGCTGAGTTCGCCCAACCGGCCAGAGCTGTGCATGATCCTCGATGAGGCGGTACTGAGGCGTCCGATCGGTGGCCACGCCGTGATGCGAAAGCAGTTGGCGCGGTTGCTCGACGTTGCCGCGGAACGTCACATCGCCGTGCAGGTGCTGCCATTCGAGCAAGGCGAACATGAGGCGATGGGTGGCTCGCTGACGGTCCTCGTCCTTCCTGACGGTTCCGAAGTGGCTTACACGGAAGGGTCCGACTATGGCCAGCTCATCGAAGAACCGATCAACGTCAGTCGCTACAAGGTGATTTACGATCGGCTGCGGGCGGCAGCCCTGCCCCCGCTCATGTCACTCGACATGATCCGGTCCACGATGGAGGGCAACTACCGTGGCTCGAATCTCCCGTCCCGATCTGAACGGCGTCGTCTGGCGCAGGAGCAGCTACAGCAATCAGGCGGGGGGCGACTGCGTGGAGGTGGCCGACGGGTTCCGGGAAGCCGTCGTCCCGGTCCGTGACAGCAAGGTCCCGCACGGTCCCACGCTGTGTTTCGAGGCCGCCGCCTGGGGCGCCTTCATAGGCGAGTTGAAGGCCGGGCAGCGCCGTCCCTGATGAGAGGGCAACCACCGTGGCTCGAATCTCCCGTCCCGATCTGAACGGCGTCGTCTGGCGCAGGAGCAGCTACAGCAATCAGGAGGGCGGCAACTGCGTGGAGGTGGCCGACGGGTTCCCGGGGGCCGTCGTCCCGGTCCGTGACAGCAAGGTCCCGCACGGTCCCGCGCTGTGTTTCGAGGCCGCCGCATGGGGCGCCTTCATAGGCGAGTTGAAGGCCGGGCCGCACCGCCTCTGAGCCGACCAGGCCCCGGCCGCCGTCCGTGTTCCGGGCTCACCGGGCCCTTGTCCGCGAGGGTCCGGTCGGCCGCTGACCTCCTGAAAGAACCGGGGGAAAGAACCACCCACCCACCCACCCTCCCCGGCCGCGAAGCCCGCGTCACCCGTCCGGGTGACCGGCTTGCAGGGGCGGGACGCGGGCGGTTACGTTCGCCGCGACAACCGCAAACAGATACGGCCCCCGGCCGGGACGGCAATCCCGAACGAGGGCCTGACCGATCAGGAAGCCTCAACCTTCCCAATGGCTGACTCGCAGTCTAACGCGCGCCTGCGCGCCGACGCCGGAACACCGACCTCCGGCGTGATCCACGTCCGCACCCGCCTCACGGCCGACTTCACGGTGATCTCCAACGCCCTCGCCCAGCGGCGCGGCAGCGCGGTCACGGTCGGCGTCGCGGCGTACATCGCCTCCCTGCCCGACGGCTCCCCCGTGAGCATCGCCGCCCTGTGCGAGCACTTCAGCGAGGGCGAGATCCTCATCTCGCGGGCGCTCCGGGAACTGGAAGCCGCCGGATACCTGGAACGCCGCCGCGAACGAACACCCTCCGGACAGGTCCGCACCCGGACGTACTCCTACGACGTCCCCGGCGGCATCCCGAATCCGGACGGGCCTCCCGAGCCGCCGAAGCCGTCCCGGCCCCGGAAGCGGCCCGCCGCGGCGGTCGTGCACGAAGCCGTACGGGAGACCGGGCAGCCGCCCGTACCGGCCGAGGCCGAGGCGCCGGCCCCGCTCACCGTCACCGACGCCGACCCCCGAGCCGTCGCCCTCCTCGCCTCCCTGCGCCGGGTCGACCCCCGCCTCATCCTGTCCGAGCGGGAGGTCGCCCGCCTCGCCCCGGCCGTCGCGCGGTGGCTCGCGGCAGGCCTGCTCCCCACGCACATCACGGACCACCTCACCGCCCGGCTCCCGGTCCCCTTGCCGGCCCGCCCGGCCGGCATCCTCGCCTACCGGCTCAAGGAGACGCCCCTGCCGCTACCGGCCAGGAGCACGGAGCCCTCCGTACGTCCGGTGGTCGCGCCCATGGTGAACTGCGACGGCTGCGACCGGGGAATGCGCACGGCGGAACACGACCGCTGCCGGGACTGCCGCACCGGGGACGAACTCCGCGCGGCGGGCTGAGCCGATGACCGGGTGTGCGGTCCACCCGCAGGTGGCAGATCTGTTGTGGCACGATGCCAAATCCGGCGCCAGGAGGAGGCGGGGCATGGTCGACAGGTTCAGGGACGGATTTCTGACCCCCGCAGAGACCGCCTCCTACCTTGAGATTCCACAGTCGACGCTCGCCACGTGGCTGAAGGGCAGGGCCGCCGGAGCGCCACTGGTCCATCAGGTCGAGCAGGTGCGGAAAGGGCAGCCTTCGGTGCCGTTCATCGCGGTCGCCGAGGCGCACGTTCTTCGTTCTCTGCGTTCCCTGGGGCTCCGCATGAGCGAGATCAGGGAGGCGGCTGCCGCCGTACGGGACGCCTTCGACACCCCTACGGCCTCGTGTCGAAGCGGATCGCCACGGACGGCGTGGACATCTTCATCGAGCACCGCTGGGGGGATCTCCGCAGAGCCCGCGACGGCCAGGTCCCCATCCAGGAAGTGGTCTCGGATTGTCTCCGCCACCTCACCTGGGAGCCGGGCGACGACTTTCCCTCCAGCCTGCGTCTGAGGCAGTACCCGGACTCCGTTCCCGTCGTGATCGATCCGAGGTTCGGCCACGGCCTCCCCGTGGTGGCCGCCAACCGCGTCACCGTGCAGGCCATCACCGACCTGTGGGAGGCCGGCGAAACCGTCGAGGACATCGAGTACGACTACGACATGGCGCCTGAGCAGGTGGACGCGCTCTGCCGGCCGCACCGACGGGCTCGGTGACGCGGCACGGTCCGTCGTATCCTGACCACACACGGGAAGGAGCCGTCCATGAGCGTCGACGCGATCGTGCACACCGAGTTTCCCAAGGGGTACACGGTCCTGTTCGGGGCCGACGGAAAGGTGATCATGACCCCGCAGAGCGAAGAGCACTCCAGCACCATCAGGTCGATGCAGATCGACTCCGCTCTTGCCCTCGGCCGTCACGCGAAGGTCACTTCTGATGTCTATATCGACTTCCCCGCCGACGAGAACTCCGCCCCCGACCTCGCGATCCTGCGCGAGGACGCACGCAAGGAAGGCAAGCGCTACAGCTTCGAGGACGTCCTGCTGATCTCCGAGGTCGTCTCGACCTCCTCGGCGCGCAAGGACTACGACGACTGCACCGCGAAGTACGGCCGCTACGGAATCCCGGTCTACCTGGTCGTGGACCCCTACGCCCAGGAAGTCGTCCTTCACACCCAGCCGACCTCGACCGGCTACATCGCCGCACACACCCACAAGTACGGCACGGGCAAGCTCCCCATTCCCCTGGCCGACGGCCGCACCTTCACCCTCGACCTCGACGAACTCCCGCGCCCGGAGCCCGAGGCGGACGCCCGCTGACGAAGGACTTGCGGTGCGGCCAGGCCCGTACCGTCGGCACCGCTGTCGTCGGACGTGGTCGTTCCTGGTCGCGGCAGTCGGCTGGGCTTGCCTGGCCTTTCGTCGATCGGGACCGGCAGGGGGCGTGCCGTTCTGTGCCGTGAGTCCGTGCGACGAAATCCGGTGTGCCGCAAGGAGGTTCGAAGCCGCGTCTGCTGCGGGCGACAACCACCACGTACTGCCCTGAGCCAGCGGGCCCGCTCCTCCTCGGCCGAGTTGCCGGCCCCCGTTCGGCGATAGCGTGGCACGGCAACGACTGCTGCAGACAGGTGGACGAGATTTCATGCGGATGCGGTTCGAACCCGAGGCCGAGGAGGAGTTCGAGGCGGCGTGCGGGCTGCTGGTCGACCGCCTGGTCCGGTGGGCCGGAGAGCAGGGGCTGCCAGTGGACGGATTCACTGCCGAGGTGGCCCTGGACTACCGGCACCTGGCGACTGCCGACGGCCGGCTGGGGCTGTGGGAGTCGCGCCATGTGGAGGAGCTGCTGCTCTCCTGGCTTCCCCAGCAGGTCACCGAGCTTCCCGGGGAGGAACGCGCCGACGCCCCGGGCACCCTGCGCACGCTACTGCGCTATCTGCACGCCGCGCAGTTGGCGGACCCGCGCGGCCCCTCACTCCAGGATTCCCTTGCCGCGGTCGACAGGGTCGCGGAACAGCATCTGGCGGCGATGACGGACCGCACTCGCTGGGGACCGGCGAAGTTCTGGGCGACGACGGCCGCGGAGCAGGGCGTGAACGTCCAGGACGGGGCGGCGTTGCAGCGCTTCGCGGACCGGGCGCAGCGCGGGGAGGTCGCCTACGACCGGCAGGCTCTCGCCACGATCATGGAACGGCGGCTGACCGGCCGCGTGCTGTCCGGCGTGGCCCGGGCCGAGCCGCAACTGCCCGTGATGCTTCCCCCGGACGACGAACTGCGCCGACGGGCCGAGGCGTCGACGACCGTGGCGCAGTTGCGCGGACTCGCCGAGTGGGCGGGGCAGGGCGGCCGCCCGGTGACGGCTACGGGACGGCTGCGGATGGCGGAGGCCCGCGAGCTGGTGGACGTACTCGGCACCGGCGACAAGATCGCGGGGGTGCGCTCTTCGGCCGACCTGCCGCGGCTGGGACTGCTGATGGAGTGGGCGAAGAAGGCACGGCTGGTCCGGGTGGTCAAGGGGCGGTTGTACGCGGTGGCCAAAGCCCGGCCGGTGCTGGCCGACCCGCTCCAGCTGTGGCTGCGCGCCTTCGACGCCGGCTTCGAACTGCGGCAGGCTCTGATCGGGGCGCGCAGCGGCTGGCATGTCGAGTCGATGCTCTTCGACGTCTACGAGGACGTCCTGGACGACGTGCTGAACACGCTCTACAGCCTGCCGTACCCGATGCCCTGGCCGCGGCTGCGCGACACGGTACACCTGGCCTATCGGACCTCCTTGCAGCTCGACGCCGGGTCGGACCTTCAGCACCGGATGTGGTTCGAGCACGCCGACCGGGACCTGCGCGCGGTGCTCGACCTGCTGGACGACCTGGGCGCGATCGAGCGTGACCGTGGGATGGCCGATCCGGTGTTCCTCGACGTAGACCTCTCCGATGCCGGTCCCGAGCTGCTTGCGGACATGCCGCCGGAGCTCGCGGAGCTGCTGGGCGTCGCGGGGGCGGCAACGGACCCGGTGGCGCGGGAGCGTGCTGACGCCAGGCGTGAGGAGCTGACCGCCGGGCCGGTCGAGCTCATCCGTCTCACCGAGCTCGGTACCCGGGCCGTACGACAGCGGTTGCTGGCGGCCGGCAGGGACGCACCGTTGGTCGGTGAACTGGCCCAGGCGCCGGCGGCCGGCCTGCTGGGTGTGCTGGCCGAGGACTACCCCCCGGACGCCGCCCGCGCCGAGCTGGCCGGCTGGATCACGGCCCGTGGCGAGCGAGAGGCCGCACTGCGGCAGCTGACCGACGCCGTAAGGACCATGACCTTCCGCACGCGGGCGCAGGCGATGCTCGACGTGTTGCCGGCGGCGTTGCCGGACGGTGAGGGCGAGCGGCTGCTGCGCACGCTGCGGCGAGACACACAGCTGGCACCGCTGGCGCTGAACGCGCTGGCGCACCGTGAGCTGCTGTCCCCCGAGGACATGACCGATGCCGAGCAGCTGCTGGTGCTCGCCGAGAGCCTGCTTCAGCTCGTGGAGTTGGCGGGCGGCGGGGACGGCGCCGAGGAGACGCTGCGCGCCCAGGGTCCCCAGGCCAGGGAAGCGGTTGCCGCCGCGTTGAACTCCGCGCACCCGGACCGGGCCGGACTGGACGAGCTCAGGCAGCTGGCGGCCCGGGCACTGGGTACTCACGGCGCCCGCGTCGGACGCGCCCGGAAGGCTCGGCGCTCCTCAGGCAAGAGCGGTCGCAAGCGGCGCCGCTGACCGGGCAACACCGCCTGCCCCCCCCAGGTGCCGGGTGCGTCGGCACTGGCACAGAGCCGGGCGGAGGGAAACGTGGGTCCCCGCGTCGTACGTCCTCGGTGGCGCGTTACCGTCGGGGTCGTGGTTGAGGGATGGGGCGAGGACGGGCTGCGGGCCGCGAGCAGGTCCCGTTTGGCCGGCATGTCCGCGCGGAAGTCCGCGAAGTACGAATCGGGCAGGCGCAGGGCCTCGGCCACGGCGTACGGGAAGGGCCCGGAGGCGACGTACGTCAGGTACTGCTTCGCCGAGCGCACGGCCGAGACCAGTAGGGGTGAGGACGTCACCCGGGCCACGCCGTGTTCACACACTCATTCGTGAGGAGCACTGTGCGATGCCGGGACCGGCAGGGTCTGTGCTCGATCCTTGAATCCTGTCAGCTTTCGTAGT
Source organism: Streptomyces sp. NPDC088766 (assembly GCF_044750845.1). NCBI lineage: Bacteria > Bacillati > Actinomycetota > Actinomycetes > Kitasatosporales > Streptomycetaceae > Streptomyces > Streptomyces sp. NPDC088766. The sequence continues at coordinate 43,470 of NZ_JBIVKQ010000026.1, forward strand.
GGTAGCGGCACTGTGCGATCAGGACGCCGTCCTCGGTGGCCTTGTAGATCAGCCGATGCTCGTCGTTGACACGGCGCAACCAGTAGCCCTGGAATCCGTGCTTGAGCGGTTCCGGTTTGCCGATCCCCTCGTTGCCGTTCCGGGCGATGTCCGCGATGAGCGTGTTGATGCGCTTCAGGGTCTTCCGGTCCTGAAGCTGCCACCAGAGATAGTCCTCCCAGGCACGGGAGGAGAAGATGATCTTCAACTTGCGGCCCTTATTCGTCGGTCGCCAGCTCGCGTACGGTGCCGCCGCCGCTTTCCAGCTCGTCGATGGATGCGAGCAGGCGCCGCGCGTTGGCCGGGCTCCGCAGCAGGTACGCCGTCTCCTTCAGGGACTCGTAGTCCTCAAGGGAGACTATGACGACCGGCTCGTGTCCGGCCCGGGTGATGACGACCTCTTCGCGGTCGTCGGTGACGGAGTTGAGCACCTCGGCATACCGCGCGCGCGACTCGGAATAGGTCATGGTCTTCACGGTCAACCCTCCTTGACGTACAAGAAACTGTACGTCGATACCTGTGGTGGGGCAAGCGGCGGGAGGACGGCCGTCACCGGGCGGCTTCGCGCACGAGAGTTCGCCGGCGGGACGGCAGGCGAAGAGAGCGCAGGAAGACGGTCAGCGCGCGAATGCCCCGCGGAGCCGTTCCGCCGCGTCCGCCAGTACCTCGGTGCGTTTGCAGAAAGCGAACCGCACGAACGGCGCGCCCGCCTCCCGGCGGTCGTAGAAGACCGCGTTGGGGATGGCGACGACGCCCGCCCGTTCCGGGAGGGCTCGGCAGAAGGTGATGCCGTCGCTCTCGCCGAGGGGGCGGATGTCGGCGGTGACGAAGTACGTGCCCGCCGGGCGGTAGACCGCGAAGCCCGCTTCGGTGAGGCCCGCCGCCAGCAGGTCCCGCTTGGCCAGCATGTCCGCGCGGAAGGCGTCGAAGTAGGCGTCGGGGAGGGCCAGGGCCTCGGCGACGGCGTACTGGAAGGGGCCGGACGCGACGTACGTCAGGTACTGCTTCGCCGAGCGCACCGCCGTGACCAGCTCCGGGGAACCCGTCACCCAGCCGACCTTCCAGCCCGTGAACGAGAATGTCTTGCCGGCGCTGCCGATCGTCACCGTCCGGTCCCGCATTCCCGGCAGCGTCGCCACGGGCACGTGCTCGGCCTCGTCGAAGACCAGGTGCTCGTACACCTCGTCCGTGACCACCAGCAGGTCCCGCTCCACAGCCAGTCCGGCGATCGCGGTCAGCTCCTCGCGGGTGAGGACCGTGCCGGTCGGGTTGTGCGGGGTGTTGATGAGGAGGAGACGCGTGCGGTCCGTCACCGCGTCGCGCAGTTCGTCGAGGTCGAGGCGGAACCGGGCCTGCCCGGGGTCGGGCCGCAGCGTGACCGGCACCCGCGTGGCGCCCGCCATGGCGATGCAGGCCGCGTAGGAGTCGTAGTACGGCTCCAGGGCGACGACCTCGTCCCCCGGCTCCAGCAGGGCCAGGAGGGTGGCCGCGATCGCCTCGGTGGCGCCCGCGGTGACCAGGACCTCGGTGTCGGGGTCGAACGTCAGGCCGTAGCGGCGGCGCTGGTGCTCGGCGATCGCCGTGCGCAGCTCGGGGACGCCGGGGCCCGGCGGGTACTGGTTGCCGCGTCCGTCCCGCAGCGCCCGTACGGCCGCCTCGCGGATCTCCTCGGGCCCGTCCGTGTCCGGGAAGCCCTGGCCGAGATTGAGGGAGCCGGTCCGCAGGGCCAGCGCGGACATCTCGGCGAAGACCGTCGTCCCGAACTCGGCGAGACGGCGGTTGAGGAAGGGGCGTGCGGTGGCGGTCATGCCGGTCATCCTGCGCCGAAGCTCTGGATTTCCTCAAGTGTGCTTTGGCGGCCGGGGCGGCCGGGCATCCCCCGTGCACGCACCGGTCGCACCGGTTGCGCGAGGCGCCCACGGGGGGCCGCTTCGGGGGATTCGGAAGGAGGGTGGAGCCATGGCAGTCGGCATCATCCTGGCGGTACTCGCAGTCGTCGTCCTGCTGGCGGTCGTCATCGTCAAGGCCATCAACAGGAGCATCGCCGGACACCGGGGACCGTCCCGGCCCGGCTCCCGTTCACGAGGGGGAGGCGGCGACAGCGGCGGCGGGGACAGCGGCAGCAGCTGGTGGGCCGCCGACGGCGGGGCCGCCGTGGCGTGCAGCTCCTCCTCGGGCAGCGACTCCGGCGGCTCCCACTCGGGCGGCGGTCACTCCTGCGGCGGCGGATCCTCGTCGTCCTGCGGTGGCGGCTCGTCCTGCGGGGGAGGAGGCGGCGGATGCGGCGGAGGCAGCTGACACGGGGCAGCTGAGCTCCCCCGGGGGAGCCGCATCCGGGCCGCGGGGCCGCCCCCTGACCGAAGGGCGCCCCGCGGTCGCACCATGCCCGGCGGGGCGCACGGGGGCGATTCCGGGCCGCACCGCGCACGCCGGGGTTGAACAGTTGAGCTGAGGGGCCCTCTGAGGGATGGAAACCCCACGAAGTTGGGTAAAAACGCTGTGGTGCCGCCACAGTTCATGATTCCCTCTAAAACACCAACGCAGCCCCTCGGACCCCTCGGACGTCCCGCGCGGACGTCCTTCCCCACGCCGGGCCGGCCGGGGCCGACTTCCCCCGGATTCACCGGGGTGCGCCGGACCTTTCCTCTTCTGTGCGTTCTAGCGGAGCCGAGTCATGCTCACGACCCTCAACACCTCCTACACCGACACGTGCGCGGCCGACCTGGCCTGGGCCCTGGGGCGTGAGCCACTGCCCGCCCTGGCCACACTCGACCTCGAACTGTCGGGAGCCATAATCCAGTTGAGACTGCTCGGTGCCTCGCACCAGGTGCTGCTGGAGGAGGAGCGGGGCTTGTGTTCCGAGACGGTCGCGTGCATCCCCGGCAGCAGCACCCCCCTCCCGCTCGGCGTGGCCAAACGGTTGGGCGACTGGGAGTACGAGTTCGCCGCCCGCGTCGAGACGCTGACGCCGGACCAGTTCGCGAGCCGGGCCCAGGAACTGCTGGCCCTGGTCTCCGACCACCCGCACGGCATCGCGGGCGTCTTCCCGGGCAGCCCGCACGCCTTCACGGCCCTGCTCGCGCAGCGCCACGAGGGCCATGTGCACTGGCGGACCTGGCACGCCTACCCGCAGGACGGGCAACTGGTGGCGACCAGGACGCGAGTGAGCGCGAGAGTGCCGGCGCACTGAACCACGCCTCGAAGCCTCAAACACGTGGCACCTGATCGACCGCGAACTCCACACGTGTGGGTGACGAAGGGTGTCGTAATCGTCACGTAACGTCGCAGTCGTGATCGAACCGCACGCACCGCCCCCGCCCGGCGCGACGCCCGGCGGAGCGGCGCCCGGTGCCCCGCCCGGCGCTCCGGCTCCGCCCGGCGCGACGCCCGGCGCCTCGGCTCCGCCCGGTGCCCCTCATGGCGCTCCGGCTCCGCCCGGTGCCCCTCATGGCGCTCCGGCTCCGCCCGGCGCTCCGGTTCCGCACGGCGCCCCTCATGACGCTCCGGCTCCGCCCGGTGCCCCACCCCGCGCCCCGTCCCGGCGCGGGCCCGCGCGGCTGCCCGTCCGGCCGGACACCGGACGGTTCCTGGTGCTCGCGTGCGTGTTCGTCTGCGCGGCCTGCGGTCTGGTGTACGAGCTCGAACTGGTAGCCCTCGCTTCGTACTTGATGGGCGACTCGGTCACCCAGGCCTCCGTCGTGCTGTCCGTCGTGGTGTTCGCGATGGGCATCGGCTCCCTCGCGGCCAAACGGCTGCGTCGCCTCGCCGCCGCCGGTTTCGCCGCCGTCGAGGTGGTCCTCGCCCTGGTCGGCGGCTGCAGCGCCATGGCCCTGTACGCCGTGTTCGCCTGGACGGGCGGCTGGGGCGGCCTGTGGGGGAGCGGCCCGCGCGTGCTGCTCGTCGGCTTCTGCCTCACCATCGGACTGCTCATCGGCGCCGAGGTGCCGCTGCTGATGGAGCTGATCCAGCGCGTCCGACGCCAGGACGCGGGCGGCGCGGTCGCCGACCTGTTCGCCGCGGACTACGTGGGCGCGCTGGTCGGCGGCCTGGCCTTCCCGTTCCTGCTGCTGCCCTTCCTGGGGCAGCTGACCAGCTCCCTGCTGACCGGCGCGGTCAACGTGATCGCCGGGGGCGCCCTCGTCCTCGGCCTGTTCCGCCGCGACCTCACCCGCCGCACCTGCCGGCTCCTCCTCGTCGCCAACCTCACCGTCCTCGCCGTCCTGGCCTGCGCCGCCGTGCTGGTCGACGACTTCGAACAGGCGGCCCGCCACGCGGTCTACGGTGACGACGTCCGGGTCGCCCTGCACACCGGCGTCCAGGAGGTCGTCCTCACCGGCGGCACCCGCGGCCGCCCCCTCGCCCTCTACCTCGACGGCCGGCTCCGCGGCGGCGGCCACGACCAGGTCCGCTACCACCGGGCCCTGGTCCGTCCCGCGACGGCCGGTCCCCACGCGCGCGTGCTCGTCCTCGGCGGCGGCGACGGACTGGCCGTCCGCGAGGTCCTCGCCCGCCCCGGCACCCGCCGCGTCGACGTCGTCGACCTCGACCCCGCCCTGATCCGGCTGGCCCGCGCCGACCCCGGCCTCTCCCGCCTCAACGGCCACGCCATCGACGACCCGCGCGTCCGCGTCACCGTCGGCGACGCCTTCCGCCGGCTGCGCGATACCCCGCCGGGCACCTACGACGTGGTGATCGCCGACCTGCCCGACCCCGGCATGACCGCCAGCACGAAGCTGTACTCCCAGGAGTTCTACGGCCTCGCCCGCCGCGCCCTGCGCCCGGGCGGCCGGCTCGCGGTCCACGCCGGCCCGGTGGACGTCCGGCCGTACACCTTCTGGACAGTCGAGACGACGATGCGCGCGGCGGGCCTGGGCACCGCCCCCTACCGGGCCGAGGGCGACTGGGGCTTCGTCCTGGCCGCGGCCGGAACCCGCCCCGGCCTGCGGCTCGGCCCCGGCGAACGGGCGCTGCGGACGGGCCCGGCCGGTCTGCCGGCCTCCACCCTGGTCCACCCGCGCCACTGAGCGCGCCCAGGGTACGCCCGGCCGGTGCGCGGGTGGTGCCGATCCAGGTTTCGGCGGGTGCAATCCCGGACGCGCTGGGTAGGCTCCGCCCTTATGGAGCATGAGGTGTTCGTTCCGGTTCCGGCAGAGCGACTGCGGGCGGCCCTCGCCGACCCCGCGCAGGTGGCCCGGGCCCTGCCCGGCTTCCAGCAGGACGCGGGCACCGAGCCCGTCGCCGGACGGCTGAAGCTGCGCGTCGGCGGCCACACCATCACCTACCGCGGCGCCCTGCGCGTCACCGCCCGCGAGGACCGCGGATACGCCGTCGACGGCGACGCCACCGAGGCCCGCGGCTCCGGAACGGTCGCATTCGCGCTCACCCTGGACCTGCGGGAGACCGACGGGGCCACCACGCTCCGCTTCGCGGGTACGGCGACGGCGGACGGCCGGATCGCGGAACTCCCGGCCGACGCCGTGGACTCGGCGGCCGTACGCCTGCTGGACCGGTGGGCGGAGAACCTCGGAGCGGGAGCGGAGGCCGGGGCGGAGGCCGGGGCCGAGGCGGCGGCCGGGGAGCCTCCCGCCGAGGCCACCGTCACCGAGGCCGAGGTCCCCCCGCCGGGCCCCGCCCCTCTGGACTCCGTGAACGGATCGGTCGACGCCGACGACGTCGAGGACGCCGACGACATCGATGACGACGCCGACGACGTGGAGGACGCCGACGACGTGGAGGACGTGCTCGACGTGGGCCCCACGGATGCGGTGGACACCGTCGCCGAGTTCCCGGACCTCGGCGTGCCCCCGGCCGAGGCCGCGCACGCGCGCCGCACGATGATCGGGCGCAGCGCGGAGGAGGTGGACCACGCCCCGCCGCGCGGCCGGTACGCCCCGGTCCCGGCCCCGCAGACCGTCGCCCGGGACAACGCCCTGCGCTGGGCCGCCCCCGCGGCCGCGCTGGCGGTGGCCTCGGCGATCGTGGTCGGCCGGGCGCTGCGGCGACGCCGATGACCTGAGCGCCGGTGACCTGAACGCCGGTGACCTGAACGCTGCGGTGACACCCGACGCCCCCTTGATCACCTCGATAGGGTCGTCCCGTGAGTGACGAAGACTTCACGCTGACCGCGGGAGACGCGGAGGTGACCGTCCGGCCCGGCAACGGCGGGCGGGTCGGAGGGCTGCGCGTCGGCGGGGCGGAGCTGCTGCGGCAGGGCGAACGCTTCGGGTGCTTCCCGATGGTGCCCTGGTGCGGGCGGATCAGGGACGGCCGCTTCCGCGACGGCGCGGCCGTGCACCGGATGCCGCTCAACGCCCCGCCGCACGCCATCCACGGCACCGTCCGCGACGGCGCCTGGAAGGTGGCCCGCAGGTCGGCGGACGAGGCGGTCCTGACGTACGACCTGGTCGACCCCTGGCCCTACCCCGGCCGGGTCACGCAGATCGTCGCGCTGACCGAGGACGCGCTGACGCTGTCCATGGCGGTGGAGACGTACGGCTCGTCGTTCCCGGCGCAGATCGGCTGGCACCCCTGGTTCAACCGGAACCTCGGCGGCGAGAGCGGCGAGACCGGCGAGGGTGTCCAGGTCGCCTTCGACCCCGCCTGGCAGGAGGAGCGCGGCGAGGACCACCTGCCGACCGGCAACCGGATCGAGCCGAAGCCCGGCCCCTGGGACGACTGCTTCGGCATGCCCGACGGCGTCTCCGTGTCCCTCACCTGGCCGGGCCGGCTCCGGCTGGAGGTGACGAGCCGGGAGAAGTGGGTCGTCGTCTACGACGAGCAGGAGGCCGCCGTGTGCGTGGAACCGCAGACCGGCCCGCCCGACGGCCTGAACACCCTCCCGCGCCTGGTCACGCCCCTGGAGCCGCTGGAGGCCACGACCACCTGGTCCTGGACCCGCCTCTGACCGCTCGTTCCGGAACGAGGTCGGAGCCGTCCCCGGCAGATGATGCTGCACGCGGGTCGGAGCAGGCCGAGGTGCGGGTCGGCACGTGTCTCGTGGCGGGTGCGGGTGCGGGTGCGGGTGCGGGTGCGGGTGCGGAGGCGGAGGCGCTTGGGCCGACGGAGCCGGGCGGAGGTGCGCTCGACGATCCGGTGGGTCCTGCCGGGCCGGAGCCGTGCGGGGCGCCGCGTCGGGCGATCTCCGGCGCGATGCCGCGGGTCCGGAGGACGCGGCGGTACCTGTCGAGGCCGCGGCCGCGGTCGGCGAACACGCGTCGGGGGCGGTTGCGGGGTCTGCCGACCGGCCCAGGGACGGGCAGGACCGCGTCCAGCAGCGGGGCGAGCCGGCTGATGTCGTGCCGGTTCCCGCCGGCCGGGGCAGTGGCGGGCGGGACGCCGTGGCGGTCGGCGACGAGGCGGTACTCGCCGCCCGGGCGGGTGCGGTCGACCGGCGAAGATCCGTCGCCGCACGACCGTTGCCGCACGACCGGGGCCGCCGTTCAGCACCTGCCACCGGCATCCGAGCGAGGGGATCACCCGGCTCCGCGACGCGCTGTGGCGTCAGGAGATGTACGGCGCCGAGGGCGCTGATCACCCTGGAGTGAGCACCGTCCGGTCGCATGATCACCCCTGAGTGAGCACTGTCCGGCCGTATTTGGGCAGTGAACCGGTCTGGAAAACGGGCAACGACCGCGCCGAGTCTGGCTGTCGTGGCTCGTGACCAGGAGAAGGTTTGATGGACGTAGTCGTACTGGGCGCCGGGCCCGTCGGCCTGATGGCTTCGATGATGCTGGCCCGTGACGGGCATCAGGTCACCGTGCTGGAACGCGACGGCGCACCGCCCGCGGGCAGCGGTGAAGAGGTGTGGCGGGGGTGGCACCGGCCGGGCGTCGGTCAGTTCCGCCACCCGCACCTGCTGCTGCCCGCGGTGCTCAGGACCCTGACGGGCGAACTGCCCGAGGTCGTGGCCGAACTGACGGCCCGGGGGGCGGTCCTCACCAATCTCCTCGACGGTCCGCGGCGGCTCGGCCAGGCCGGTGCGTGGCGCCCGGGCGACGAACGGTTCGCCATGATGACGGCCCGCCGCCCGCTTCTGGAAGCGGCGCTCGACACCGTCGCCGAGAGCTGTGACCGTCTCCGGATACGCCGCGGGACCAAGGTCACGAAGCTGCTGCCCGGTAACGAGCACGTGCCGCACCGCCCTCATGTCACTGGAGTGCTCACCCGGGACGGCGAAGCCGTCCACGCCGACCTCGTGGTCGATGCCGGGGGCCGGAACTCACCCGTGGGCAGGATGCTGCGGGACCTCGGCGCGCCCGGCCCCCTCGAGGAACGGGCGGAGGACGGCTTCCTGGCGTACACGCGGTATTTCCGCTCGGCGGACGGCTCCGTGCCCGAGCTGCCGCCCGCGCACAGTACCCACTACGCGTGCGTGTCGACCATCGCGACCCTGGGGGACGCGGGCGTCTGGTCGCTGTCGGTCGGTGTCTCCAGTCGTGACCGGGAGCTGCGCGCGCTGGCTCGCCCGGACCCGTGGCACCGGGTGGTGGCGCTGCTGCCGCAGGTCGCGCACCTGGCCGAGTGCGGCGAACCCGTCACGGGCATCATGGCCATGTCCGGCATGGAGAGCAGGTACCGGCGTTTCGTCGTCGACGGCGCCCCGGTCGCGACCGGGACGGTGAGCATCGGGGACGCCTGGGCCACGACCAACCCGCTGTTCGGCCTCGGCCTGTCCCTGGGGGCGCTGCACGCCACGGCCCTGCGGGATCTGCTGCGTTCCACCGCCGCCGGCAACCCGGAGAAGCTGGCGCTGTCGTTCGCGGAGGCGACGGAGGCGACGCTGGGCCCGGTTCACCGCGGTGTCGCCGGCTGGGACCGGCACAGGTTGGCCGAGATCGACGCGGTGAGGGCGGCCGCTCCCGTGCCGTACCGCACCGATGACCGGGACTGGCACGTCAGGAGGGCGCTGGACACCCTCAAGTTCCGGGACCCCGACCTGCTCCGGGCGTACGCGGCCGGAGCGGCGCTGCTCAACGGCCCCGGGGCGCGGCCGTCCGACGCCGAGACGGCCGAGCGGATCGCCCGGTTCGGTCTCCGTCCACCGTACGGCGAACCCGGCCCCACCCGGGCCGATCTCCTCGCCGCGGTCGGCGCTTAGGTCCGGCCCGGCTGTCCGGCCCGGCGGTCCAGCCCGGCGGTCCGGGCGGCACGGGGGACGCGGCACCGGCGGTGGCCCTGCTCCTGGCACGGGCCTGCTCACCCGGCCGCCGGGGGCACGGGTTCCTCGGCCTCTCTTCCCGCGGGTGAACCCGTACATCCCGCTGCTCGCGGCAGCAGACCCACCTTTATCACCGCACCGGGCGGGACCCGCCCGGTGCCGACACTGGAGAGCGCAGGAAATGAAACTCCTCGGACCCGGCACCAGGCCGGCGAAGGCCGTCCGCCGATCAGTGGTCACGGCTGCCATGGCGGGGCTCGCCCTCGGCCTGACGCCCGGACCGGCGCAGGCGGCGGAGACCACCGTCACCGGCACTTATCAGAACAAGCAGACCGGACTCTGCCTCGACAGCGACGCCCACGGCAATGTCTACACGTCGATCTGCGACCCGAACAGGAAGAACCCGTACCAGCAGTGGGTCTTCACCTACACCGGCCCGTGGGCGAACACCGTCGTGAACGTCGCCACGAAGAACTGCCTGACCGTGGCCGCGTTCGGGGAGGCCATCGCCACGACACGCTTCTCCTGCGGGGCCGTGGACAACACCCGGTGGATCAAGGACGGCGACTCCCGCCGCAGCGCCGCGTTCCCCACGGTGTGCCTGGACAGCAACTGGTCCTACGAGGCCTACCCCCATGCCTGCAACGGCGGCAACTACCAGAAGTGGCAGCTCAACGTCCTCTCCCGCACCTGAGAGACGACGACGGACGACGGAAGGCACAGAAATGAAGATGCTCGGACTCCTCGGCAGGCCGATGAAGGCCGTCCGCCGGTCGGCTCTGCCGGCGGTCATGGCGGGGCTCGCCCTCGGCCTGGTGCCGGCGCCGGCGCACGCGGCGGACATCACCGTCACGGGCACCTACCAGAACAAGCAGACGGGCCGGTGTCTCGACGGCAACGCCTGGGGCGAGATCTACACGTCGGTCTGCGACCCGAACAGGAAGAACCCGTACCAGCAGTGGGTCTTCACCTACTCCGGCCCGCAGGCGAACACCATCCGCCAGGTGGCCACGGGCCACTGCCTGTACCTCCCGTACAGCACCCGTGACTACGTGTTCTCGGCGGACACCCTGTGCGGCACCTCCGACTACGCCGAGTGGATCAAGGACGGCGACTCCCGGCGCAACGCCGTGGACCCCACGCTGTGCCTGGACAGCAACTGGGCCGGTGAGGTGTACCCCCATGTCTGCAACGGCGGCAACTACCAGAAGTGGCAGCTCAACGTGCTCTCCCGCACCTGAGCCCGCGACCGCCTGAAACGGCCGCCCACCGTGTCGCCGGAAAGGCTCTCCACGGTGGGCGGCCGTTCGTCCGACGGGACCGGGCTCCGTCGACGGGTCCGGGCCCCGTTTGTCACAGCGCTGCGACGAGGGTGTCCTGATCGGGTCCCCCGACCGAACCGGTCGGCGAAGCGGGCCGTCGTGCCGACTGAGAACGCGGAACCGCAGAACACGCTGCGGCCCGCTCACCGACCGAGAGGAACACCCGTCATGAACCGCCGCCTGCGCACCGCCCTCGTCGTCTCCGCCGCCCTGAGCACCGGACTGCTCATGACCGCCTGCGAAGGCGGCCCGGCAGACGCCGCCGGCAAGACCGGGACGGCTTCCTCCGGCACCCCCGCGGACCCGGCGGCCGCCGCCACGGCCACGCCGGGCGCCGCACAGGACGGCGGTGCCGCGAAGACCGGCCCGTCGACGGCCGACGGCGGCGGCAAGGCCGAGGACCGGTCCTCGTCGTCCGGGGGCGACTCCGCCGCCGCCGACAAGAGCGGCTACGGCCAGGGCTGCGGCACCAACGACCTCCAGTGGTCCGCCAAGCCCATGACCCAGGCCGGCGGCTACTACCAGGTCGGCGTCAAGGCCAAGTCCGGCATCACCTGCGTGCTGCCCGCCGGTCTGCCCGTCTTCGCCTTCGGCTCCGGCGGCACCCAGGCCGGCCCCGCCGAGCAGGTCGCGGGCGAGGAGATCACCCTCACCGGCGGCAAGACGGCCTACGCGGGTGTCACCCCGAAGACCACCGACGGCGACACCGGCACGGAGTACAGCACGGTCATCGTCTCCGTCAGCGAGGACGACCCCAACCCCGTCTCCCTGAACGTCGGTTCTGTCGTCGTCGACAAGCCCCTCACGACCAACTGGCACACCGACCCCGCCGACGCGGTCCCGTTCACCTCCTGAACCGCCGACGGCGCCGATGCCCGGGTGCGGGATCCTGCACGGCACGTACTTCCGCGGTCGCCGCAGGCCGGGCCGGCCGGGGACCGCGGATCCGCGCTCGGAGAGAAGCCTGCGCGTCCCGCCGATCGCGCGGGTGACGGCGGAGCGGTCGACGCACCTCGGCAACGGCCTGCCACGGCCGGCCGACTCCTCCTCCGGACAAGCCGGATGCCGTCGAGAGACCCCTGTGGACGGCTGATGCGCAGGAACCGTCCGGTCGACCGTGACCGCCGCATCCTGATCATGCCACCCACCAGGGAGAACCAGGGAGAACAGGTCGCCCGCCGGCACGCACCAGCTCGTAAGCTGAGGGGCATGACGGACGACGTACGCGGCGCGCTGCTGCAGCAGATCAAGGACAAGGCCGTGGTGCACGGCAAGGTGACCCTCTCCTCGGGTCTGGAGGCCGACTACTACGTCGACCTGCGCCGCGTCACCCTCGACGGCGAGGCCGCCCCGCTGGTCGGGCAGGTGCTGCTCGACCTGACCGCCGAGCTGGACTTCGACGCGGTGGGCGGGCTGACCATGGGCGCCGACCCCGTCGCCGGCGCGATGCTGCACGCCGCCGCCGCGCGGGGCCGCAGGCTGGACGCCTTCGTCGTGCGCAAGGCGGCGAAGGCGCACGGGATGCAGCGGCGCGTCGAGGGCCCCGAGATCAAGGGCCGCCGGGTCCTGGTCGTCGAGGACACCTCGACCACCGGCGGGTCGCCGCTGACCGCCGTGGAGGCCGTGCGGGAGGCGGGCGCCGAGGTGGTGGCCGTGGCGACCATCGTGGACCGGGCGACCGGCGCCGCGGAGAAGATCGAGGCGGGCGCGGGCGTGCCGTACCTGTTCGCCTTCTCGAAGGATGAACTGGGTCTGGACTGAAGGCCCGGTATGACCTGGACTTGACCGGCGCACGGACCGGCCGCGCAGGTCTGGAAAGATGGGCACGACGACGACGTCGAACCCCAAGGTCTAGGTCAGGGCCGTAGGACTCAGAAACACCAACCCGCACACCCAAGGAGCGGACGAATGCCCATCGCAACCCCCGAGGTCTACAACGAGATGCTCGACCGGGCGAAGGCAGGCAAGTTCGCCTACCCGGCCATCAACGTCACCTCGACCCAGACCCTGCACGCGGCTCTGCGCGGCTTCGCGGAGGCGGAGAGCGACGGCATCATCCAGATCTCGACCGGCGGTGCCGAGTTCCTGGGCGGCCAGTACAGCAAGGACATGGTGACCGGCGCCGTCGCCCTCGCGGAGTTCGCGCACATCGTCGCCGAGAAGTACCCGGTCACGGTCGCCCTGCACACCGACCACTGCCCGAAGGACAAGCTCGACGGGTACGTGCGTCCGCTGCTGGAGATCTCCCGCAAGCGCGTCGAGGCCGGCCTCGGCCCGCTGTTCCAGTCCCACATGTGGGACGGCTCCGCCGAGACCCTCGCCGACAACCTCTCCATCGCGCAGGAGCTGCTGGCGAAGGCCCGCGCCGCGAGGATCATCCTCGAGGTCGAGATCACCCCGACCGGCGGCGAGGAGGACGGCGTCTCGCACGAGATCAACGACTCCCTCTACACGACGGTCGACGACGCGCTCCGCACCGCCGAGGCCCTCGGCCTGGGCGAGAAGGGCCGCTACCTGCTCGCCGCGTCCTTCGGCAACGTGCACGGCGTGTACAAGCCGGGCAACGTCGTGCTCCGCCCCGACCTGCTGAAGGAGCTGAACGACGGCGTCGCCGCCAAGTACGGCCGGCCGGCCGGCAGCAAGCCGTTCGACTTCGTCTTCCACGGCGGCTCCGGCTCCTCCGCGGAGGAGATCGCGACCGCGCTGGAGAACGGCGTCGTCAAGATGAACCTCGACACGGACACGCAGTACGCCTTCACGCGTCCCGTCGCCGACCACATGTTCCGCAACTACGACGGCGTCCTCAAGGTCGACGGCGAGGTCGGCTCCAAGAAGACCTACGACCCGCGGACCTGGGGCAAGCTGGCCGAGGCCGGCATGGCCGCGCGCGTCGTCGAGGCCACGCAGAACCTGCGCTCCGCGGGTACGAAGATCAAGTAGCGGCGGACGCCGGCCGGGACCTCCCCGGCCGGCGGTTCCCCGCTCGCAGCGAGCCCGGTGCCTCGGCGCCGGGCTCGCGGTATACCTGGGACCATGCCCGACGTCCGGCTGGCCTCGCCCCAGGGCAGGTGGATCCTGTTCGCCACGGTTCTCGGCTCCAGCATGGCCATGCTGGACGCGACCGTCGTCAACATCGCCCTGCCCCGCATCGGCCGCGACCTGGACGCCGACCTCGCCGCCCTCCAGTGGACCTCCAACGCCTACCTGGTCACGCTGGCCGGACTGATCCTGCTGGGCGGCTCCCTCGGCGACCGCTACGGCCGCCGCAAGGTCTTCGTGGTGGGCGCGGTCTGGTTCGCCACGGCCTCCCTGCTGTGCGGGCTCGCCCCCGACGCCGGCGTGCTGATCGCCGCCCGCGCCCTCCAGGGCGTCGGCGGCGCCCTCCTCACCCCCGGCTCCCTCGCCCTCATCCAGGCCTCCTTCCACCGCGACGACCGCAGCCGGGCCGTGGGCCTGTGGTCGGGCTTCGGGGGCATCGGCGCGGCCGTGGGGCCCTTCCTCGGCGGCTGGCTGGTGGACGGCCCCGGCTGGCGCTGGGTGTTCCTGCTCAACGTGCCGCTCGCCCTGCTGTGCGTGCCGGTCGCCCTGCGGCACGTCCCCGAGTCGGGCGACGGCAAGGCGCACGGCCGCTTCGACGTCCTCGGTGCGGTCCTGGGCGCCGTCGCCCTCGCGCTCGTGACGTACGCGCTGATCGAGGCGGGCGAGGGGTCCGTGGCCGTGGCGGTGGCGGCGGTGGCCGGTCTCGCCGCCGCGGTGGCCTTCGTGCACGTCGAGCGGCACCGCCCCGACCCGATGATGCCGCCCGGCATCTTCGCCTCCCGCCAGTTCACGGCCGTCAACCTGGTCACCCTGTGCGTGTACGCGGCCCTCGGCGGCTTCTTCTTCCTGGCCGCGCTCCAGCTCCAGGTCGTGGCCGGCTACTCCGCCCTCGGCGCGGGTACGGCCCTGCTGCCGACGACCGTCCTGATGCTGCTGCTCTCCGCCCGCTCCGGTCAGCTGGCCGAACGGATCGGCCCGCGCATCCCGCTCACCGTCGGCCCGCTGCCGGCCGCGGCCGGGATGCTGCTGATGCTCCGCGTCGGCCCCGGCGCCTCCTATGTTGCCGACGTGCTGCCCGCCGTCCTGGTGCTCGGCCTCGGCCTGGTCACCCTGGTCGCGCCCCTGACCGCGACCGTCCTGGCCTCGGTCGACGTCTCCCGCGCGGGCCTGGCCAGCGGCATCAACAACGCGGCGGCCCGCGCGGCGGGCCTCGTCGCGGTGGCCGCGCTGCCCCTGCTGACCGGGATGGGCGCGGAGGCGTACCGCTCGGCCGACGCCTTCGACGACGCGTTCGGGCGGGCCATGCTGTGGTGCGCGGGGTCGCTGGTCGTCGCCTCGCTGATCGCCTTCACGACCGTGCGCCGCCCGCCCCCGGACTGCCGCCGCCCGGAGTGCAGGACCTACGGGGCCGTGCTGGCGCCCCCGCTGGAGGGGGAGCGGGCGGCGCCGCGGCTGCCGGCGGGGCCCGCGGAACCGGAGAGCTGAAGGGGGCGGAGGGCGAGGAACGCGACCCCGTCGGCGTGAACCCCGGCGGGTCCTCCAGACTGGACCCATGTCCATTCACGAGAACCTGCTCGGGGGACCGCCCCCGACCCACCTGCCCGACGACCCCGAGCCCCGCGAGCTGCTCGCGGCCGGCACGGCTCCCGCCGATGTCGCCGCGAAGTACCCCACGTCCTCGCTGGCCTGGGCCCGCCTCGCCGACGACGCGTTCGAGCGCGGCAGCGTCGTGGAGTCGTACGCCTACGCCCGTACCGGCTACCACCGCGGCCTGGACAGCCTGCGCCGCAGCGGCTGGAAGGGCCACGGACCGGTGCCCTGGGAGCACGAGCCGAACCGTGGCTTCCTGCGCGCCCTGCACGCCCTCGCCCGCGCCGCCGGATCGATCGGCGAGCAGGAGGAGTACGAGCGCTGCACACAGTTCCTGAAGGACTCCTCGCCGACGGCGGCCCAGACGCTGGGCTAGCCCCGGCCGCTCCTTTCGGGGTCCCGGCCGCTCCTTTCGGGGTCCCGGCCGCTCCTTTCGGGGTACGGGCCCGCCCGGTGTGATCGGGCGGGCCTTGCACTTTCGGGTGACGATTGCGGAAGATGCCCCCTGGGGACCGGGGCCCCCGTGTCGGTAACGGCAGGGGCGGACCGCTACCCGGAGTACATATCAGGAGACAGCGATGTCCCATGAGGCTCACGAGCCCGAGACCCCGCATCTCGACTTCGCAGGCACGACGCCGTACGAGGACTACGTCAAGGCGGACGTGCTCACCCACCTCCAGCACACCCTCTCCGACGACCCCGGAGAGATGGTCTTCCTGGTCACGACCCAGGTGATGGAGCTGTGGTTCACGGTGATCGTCCACGAGTGGGAGACCGCGGCCGGCGCCCTGCGCCGGGACGACGTGCCGACGGCCGTCGCCGCGCTGAAGCGCTCCGTGCGCGAACTGGAGGCGCTGAACGCCTCCTGGAAGCCGCTCGGACAGCTCACGCCGGCCCAGTTCAACTCGTACCGCGGCGCGCTGGGCGAGGGCTCCGGCTTCCAGTCCGCGATGTACCGGCGCATGGAGTTCCTGCTCGGCGACAAGTCCGCGTCGATGCTGGTCCCGCACCGCGGTGCCCCGCGCGTCCACGCCGAGCTGGAGAAGGCGCTGCACGAGCCGAGCCTCTACGACGAGGTCCTGCGGCTCCTCGCCCGGCGCGGGCACGCCGTCCCGGAGGCCGCTCTGACGCGTGACGTCTCCCGGCGCTACGAGCCGTCGCCGGAGGTGGAGGCGGTGTGGACCGCCCTCTACGCGGGCGACGAGTCCGACGAACTCGCGCGTCTCGGCGAGGCGTTGACCGATGTCGCCGAGCTGGTGTGGCGCTGGCGCAACGACCACCTCGTCGCCACCCGGCGCGCGATGGGCGCCAAGACGGGCACGGGCGGTTCGGCCGGCGTGGCCTGGCTCGAGAAGCGCGCGCAGAAGAACGTCTTCCCCGAGCTGTGGACGGCGCGCTCCCATGTCTGACCTCTCCCGCAGAGCCCGTGAGCTCGACTCCGCCGACGAACTGGCCCACAAGCGCAAGGAGTTCGTCCTCGACGAGGTCGTCTACCTCGACGGCAACTCGCTGGGCGCGCTGCCCGTGTCCGTCCCCGGGCGGCTGGACGACGTCGTCCGCCGCCAGTGGGGCGAGCTGCGCATCCGCTCCTGGGACGAGAGCGGCTGGTGGACCGCGCCCGAGCGGATCGGCGACCGGATCGCCCCGCTGGTGGGCGCGGACGCCGGGCAGATCGTCGTGGGCGACTCCACCAGCGTCAACGTGTTCAAGGCGCTGGTCGGCGCGGTGCGGCTGGCGGGGGAGGAGCGGGACGAGATCCTCGTCGACGCGACCACCTTCCCCACGGACGGCTACATCGCCGAATCGGCGGCCCGGCTGACCGGCCGTACGCTGCGGCCGGTGACCCCGGCGCAGGTGCCGGCGGCCCTGTCGGACCGTACGGCCGCGGTGCTGCTCAACCACGTCGACTACCGCACCGGCCGGCTGCACGACCTGCCCGCCCTCACCGCCGCCGCGCACGCGGCGGGCGCGATCGCCGTCTGGGACCTGTGCCACAGCGCGGGCGCGCTGCCGGTCGGTCTCGACGAGCACGGCGTGGACCTCGCGGTCGGCTGCACCTACAAGTACCTGAACGGCGGCCCCGGCGCACCGGCGTACCTGTACGTGCGGCGTGCGCACCAGGACCGCTTCGACTCCCCGCTGCCGGGGTGGAACTCGCACGCCGAACCGTTCGGCATGCGGCCCGGCTACGAGCCCGCCCCGGGTGCCCCGCGCGGGCGCGTCGGCACCCCGGACATCCTGTCGATGCTCGCCCTGGAGGCGGCGCTGGAGGTCTGGGAGGGCGTGTCCGTCGACACGGTCCGCGCCAAGTCCCTCGCCCTGACGGACTTCTTCCTGGAGTGCGTCGCGGCGTACGTCCCCGACGGCACGGTGGAGTGCCTCACCCCCAGCCCGCACGACCGGCGAGGCAGCCAGATCGCGCTGCGCTGCGACGCCGCGGACGAGGTGATGCGCCGCCTGATCGCACGCGGGGTGGTCGGCGACTTCCGCCGGCCGGACGTGCTGCGCTTCGGCTTCACCCCGCTGTACGTCGGGTTCGGGGACGTGGAGCGGGCGGCGGCGGTGCTGGGGGAGGTGCTGGAGGAGGTGGCGAGGGGCTAGCTCCTCCTCTCACGCCGGCCCGGTCACCCGGTACGGACGTACACCCCTGCCGCGGCGGCCGCGTGCGCGGCCCGCGCCGCGGCAGGGGCGTCCGGCACCACCCCCGTGGTCAGCCACTCGTGGTACAGCGGTGCCGAGACCGCCCGCACCACCGCCTCCGCGTCGGTCCCCGCGGGCAACTCCCCCTGTGCGAGAGACTGTTCCACGCACGACGCCCACTCGGCGACCCGCACCGCGTGGAACCGCCGCAACGCCTGCGCCGTACGCGCGTCAAGGCCGCCGCCGCGATCACCGCCCGGAACAGCGCCCCCTGCCGGACGCCGGCCGACGTGCGCTGCACGAGATGCGCGTCGGCCGGCAGGTCGGCCGGCACCGGTCCGGTCTCCGCGCGGGGCGACGGCGTCTCCGCCGTCCCGGCGAGGAGATCGGCGGCCGGCCCCGTCACGGACCCCCACCGCCGGTACACGGTCGTCCTGCCGACCTCCGCACGCCGCGCGACGTCCGCGAGACCGAGCCGGTCGAACCCCTCCTCGGCCAGGAGGTCCCCGGCCGCCCGCAGCACGGCGGCACGCACACGTGCGGTGCGCCCTCCGGGACGCACGGTGCCGGGATCGGCGGACATGACGGCCTGCTCGGTGCACGTGCGGGCGACGTCCCCCGCGCAGGACGCCGGCGTAACGAAACGCCAGAACCGTTTGACCCTCACCGAGCGTGACATCCGCGTGTCCGCGCACGTCACCGGCCTGATACCGTCCCCGCCAACGGCCGGATCCCCACCGGGGCCGCCAGAGCCGTTCCGTCCAATTCCGTTTTGCCGCTGAGAGGTTGGAGCATGCCGGACGACGCCGTCGCAGCCCGGGCCGCCGCCGAGGAGGAGTCGGCCTTCTCGCATCCGGCGGTCGAGCCCGACGCCACCGCCGCCTACGGCGACCATCCCGACCAGCTGATCGACTTCTACGCCCCGCGCGGTGCGACCGGCCCCGCACCGCTGGTGGTGGTCCTGCACGGAGGGGCCTGGCGGGCGCCGTACGACCGCCGGCACCTCACGCCGTTCGCGGACTTCCTGGCGCGGCGGGGCTTCGCCGTGGCCAACGTGGAGTACCGGCGGGGCGCGGCGGCCTGCGGGGGCGCGGCCGCCGAAGGACCGGGCGGGGCGGTGACGGCGGCGGGCCGCTGGCCCGACACCTTCGACGACGTCGCCGCCGCGCTGGACGCGCTGCCCGCCCTCGCCCGGGAGGCCCTGCCGCAGGCGGACACCCGCCGCACGGTGCTCACCGGCCACTCGGCCGGCGGCCACCTCGCGCTGTGGGCCGCGGCCCGGCACGTCCTGCCGCCCGGCGCGCCCTGGCGCGTCGACGGGCCGCCCCCGCTGCGCGGCGTGGTCGCCCTCGCGCCGATCGCCGACTTCGAGGTCGCGGAGAAGCTCGACGTGTGCGGCGGTGCGGTGCGGCAACTCCTCGGCGGCGAGGCGCACGCCGGCGAACGGCGCCCGTACGCCGACCCCGCGCTGCTCCTGCCGACCGGCATCGCGACGACCCTGGTCCAGGGCCGCACCGACCTGATCGTCCCGGAGGCCGTCGCCGAGTCGTACGCGGACGCGGCGGCGAAGGCGGGCGAGGTGGTGGGTCTGACGCTGCTGGAGGACGTCGGCCACTTCCCGCTGATCGACCCGGTGGCGGACGCGTGCGCGGTGGTGGCGGAGGAGATCGCGCAGCTGGCGTGGTGAGGGGGCGGCGGGGCTCCGGCGTGGTGAGGGGGCGGCGGGGCCGCGGTGGGGGCCGTCGTACCCCGGCCCGTAGTACTTGGTAGTACTTGAGGGGGACCCGGCGGAACCCCTCTCACTGGTGACGACCGCCGCCCCGTCTCCGCCTACGGTTCTGACTGTGACCGAGACGACCCGGACGACCGAGACGACCCAGACGTTCCAGAAACAGTCCATGCCGCCGGACGACCCGTACGCGGCCCACCGGACGCGCAGCCCGGAGATCCGGGTGGCCCTGGGCGCAGTGCGGGGGCTGCGGGAGGACCTGTTCGAGGATGCCTTCGCCTACCGTCCGCTGCCCCGCCGCGAGCCGGACGGCCGCTTCACCCGCCGGCTGACCGGCCGCAAGCGGGTGTACGCGACCTGGTCCCGGCACGCGCTGGTCGGGGCCGGCGGCGCGTTCGCCTTCCTGGCCTCCCTGGCCGAGGACGGCGGCCTGGTGGGCCTGGTGTGCGGGCTGCTGGCGCTGGCGCCGGTGCTGCTGACCCTGGTCCGCCCGGCGGGGGCGTTCTGGCTGTCGCTGGTGTCGACCACGCTCGTCGCCGCCCTCGGCTCGGCGTGGAGCGACTGGCCCTGGCTGCCGGGCACCTTCGTCTCCCACCTCGTCGTGCTGACGGTCGTGGCGATACGCACCCGGCCGCGCACGGCGGTCTGGATGTGGCTGCTGACCATGGCCTACGGCTTCGTCGCCGACACGGTGTTCGGCGGGAACCACTACTACACCAACGTCGGGCCGATGCTCGTCGTCTCGGCGTTCGTCCTGCTCGCCGTCACCGTCTGGCACATCCGCCGGCAGGCCGAGGAGGAGGTCACGGCCCAGCAGACGGTGACCGCGCACGAGCGTTCGCGGCGCACGCTGCTGGAGGAGCGCACCACCATCGCCCGCGAGCTGCACGACGTGGTCGCCCACCACATGTCGGTCGTCGCCATCCAGGCGGAGGCCGCCCCCTACCGGGTGGAGAACCCGCCGCCCGAGCTGGAGAAGGCGTTCGCGACGATCCGGGAGAACGCCGTCGCGGCCCTGACCGAGCTGCGCCGGGTCCTGGGCGTGGTCCGCGCCGAGGACTACGAGGCCCCGGACGCCCCGCAGCCCACGCTCGCCGAACTGGACGGGCTGCTGGCCAACGTGCGCGAGGCCGGCCTGCCGGTCGAGAAGACGGTGACCGGCGCGGTGCGGGAACTGCCGCAGGGCGTGGAGCTGTCGGCGTACCGGATCGTGCAGGAGGCGCTGAGCAACACCCTGCGGCACGCGCCCGGTGCGAGCGCCCGCGTGGAGATCGGCTACGTGCTCGGCGGGCTGGGGCTGCGCGTCGTCAACGGCCCGCCCACCGACGCCGCCCTGGTGAAGCCCTCACCGGGAGCCGGGCACGGCATCACGGGCATGCGGGAGCGGGTGACCATGCTGAACGGCGAGATGACGGCGGAGCCGGCGCAGGACGGCGGTTACGAGGTGACGGTGTTCCTCCCGGTGCCGATGGCCACGACGGACGACGGTGCGGCATGACCATCCGGGTACTGGTCGCGGACGACCAGATGATGGTCCGCGAGGGCTTCTCCGTCCTGCTGAACGCGATGCCGGACATCGAGGTCGTCGGCGAGGCGGTGAACGGCCGCGAGGCGGTGGACCGCGTCCGTGAACTGGCGCCCGACGTCGTCCTGATGGACATCCGGATGCCCGAGCTGAACGGCATCGAGGCGACGCGGGAGATCGTGGCCGCGGACGGCACGGCGAAGGTGCTGGTCCTCACCACCTTCGACCTCGACGAGTACGTCTACCAGGCGTTGCGCGCCGGAGCCTCCGGCTTCCTGCTGAAGGACGCCTCGGCCCGTCAACTCGCCGACGGGGTGCGGATCGTGGCCGCCGGGGAGGCGCTCCTCGCCCCGTCCGTCACCCGGCGTCTGATCACCGAGTTCTCCCGACTGTCCGACGGCCCCCGGCTGCCCCGCGCCGCCCAGGCGTCCTACGGCGACCTGACCGAGCGCGAGACGGAGGTCCTGGTCCTCATCGCACAGGGCCTGTCCAACGCGGAGATCGCCGGGCGGCTGGTGGTGGCGGAGTCCACGATCAAGACGCACGTCAGCAGGATCCTGGTGAAGCTGGGCCTGCGGGACCGCACCCAGGCGGCGGTGTTCGCCTACGAGGCGCGGCTGGTCAGGCCCGGGTGAGACGCCCCTGGTCAGCAGTGGGGTCGACGGGCTAGCGTCCGGTCATGGCAGCACTCGACGACCTTCGCTTCGATCCCTGGGACCCGGCGTTCGTGGCCGACCCGTACCCGGTCTACGCCGAGTTGCGGGAGCGGGGCCGGGTGATCCGCTACGAGCGCACCGACCAGTGGCTGGTGCCGCACCACGCGGACGTCTCGGCGCTGCTGCGGGACCGGCGGCTCGGGCGGACCTACCGGCACCGTTTCACGCACGAGGACTTCGGGCGGACGGCGCCCCCGGCGGAGCACGAGCCGTTCCACACGCTCAACGACCACGGGATGCTGGATCTGGAACCGCCGGACCACACCCGGATCCGGCGGCTGGTGTCCAAGGCGTTCACGCCGCGCACGGTCGAGCGGCTCAAGCCGTACGCCGAGCGGCTGGCCGGTGAGCTGGTCGACGGTCTGGTGGCGGCCGGGGGCGGCGACCTGCTGACGGACGTCGCGGAACCGCTGCCGGTGGCGGTGATCGCCGAGATGCTGGGGATCCCGGCGTCGGAGCGGGCCCCGCTCAGGCCGTGGTCGGCGGACATCTGCGGGATGTACGAGCTGAGCCCGTCGCCGGAGACGGCCCGCCGGGCGGTGCGGGCGTCGGTGGAGTTCTCCGCGTATCTGCGGGAGCTGATCGCGGCCCGCCGCAAGGAGCCCGGCGACGACCTGATCTCCGGGCTGATCGCCGCCCACGACGAGGGTGAACGGCTCACCGAGCAGGAGATGATCTCGACGGCCGTGCTCCTGCTGAACGCCGGCCACGAGGCGACCGTCAACGCCACGGTCAACGGCTGGTGGGCGCTGTTCCGCAACCCCGGCCAGCTGGCGGCCCTGCGCGCCGACCACGCGCTGGTCCCCTCCGCCGTGGAGGAGCTGATGCGCTACGACACCCCGCTCCAGCTCTTCGAGCGCTGGGTCCTCGACGAGATCGAGATCGACGGCACGGTGATCCCGCGGGGCGCGGAGATCGCGATGCTGTTCGGCTCCGCCAACCACGACCCCGCGGTCTTCACCGACCCGGGCCGCCTGGACCTGACCCGCGCGGAGAACCCGCACATCTCCTTCAGCGCGGGCATCCACTACTGCATCGGCGCTCCCCTCGCCCGCATGGAGCTGGCCGCCTCGATGCGGGCCCTCCTGGAGAGGGCCCCCACGCTGCGCCTGGCGGCGGAGCCCGCCCGCACACCGAACTTCGTGATCAGGGGCCTGGAAGGACTCGGCGTGGAGATCGCCTGAACCGCCCTCCCGCCGCCCCCGTCACATGGTCAGGTCCCGTCGGCGCAGTGCCGCGGCGCCGGCCGCGACCAGGGCTGCCGCCAGTGCGGTGAGCGTCAGTACCGGGCCCCACTGCATGCCGCCTCCCGGCAGCTTGGGCAGGTGACCGAAGGGGGAGAGGTCCAGCACCGCCTGCGGGAAGTCCAGCGCGGGGCCGATCCAGCCGATGATCAGGACCGCGCCGGCCACCCCCCACGCGGCCGGGGCCAGCCGCGGGGCGAGGCCGTACAGGAGGACGGCGAGGCCGCCGACGGTCCACACCGCCGGGATCTGGACCAGGCAGCCGGCCAGGATCGGGCCCGCGTCCCTGCCGTGGCCCACGGCGAGGCCGAGGCCCGCCAGCAGCATGATCAGGGCGGCTCCGCCGAAGGCGATCACCAGGTGGCCGGCGGCCCAGCGCAGCCGGCCGACCGCGTTCGCGAGCACCGGTTCCGCCCGGCCGGAGGTCTCCTCGCCGTGCAGCCGCAGGACCGAGGCGACGACGTAGAGGGCCGCGACGAGGCCCAGCATGCCGGCCGTCGCGGCGAGGAAGGCGTCCGTGAGCGCCGACCCGCCGCCCATCCGCTCGAAGATCTCGCGGGCCCGCTCGTTGTCGCCGACCAGGTCGGCCGCGCCGTCCGCCAGCCCGCCGTAGACGACTCCGGCGAGGAGGAAGCCGATGCTCCAGCCGAGGACGCTGCCGCGCTGCAGCCGCCGGGCCAGCGCCCCCGCCGTGTGCAGCCGGCCGTCGGCCCGTCCCGGCCGGGTCGGCAGGAAGCTCATGCCGAGGTCCCGGCGGCCCGCCAGCACGTACGCCGTCACGCCCTGCACGGCGATCGCCGCCGCGAACAGCGCCATCACCCACCAGCGTTCGTCCGCGAAGGGCCGCAGGTTCTCCAGCCAGCCGAGCGGGGAGAGCCAGGTCAGCACGGAGGAGCCGTCGTCCGTCGCCGAGTCGCCCGCCGCGCGCAGCACGAACGCGGCGCCCAGCACCCCCGAGGCCAGCCCCCGGGCCAGCCGTGCGCTCTCGGTGAGCTGCGCGACGATCGCCGCCATGGTGGCGAAGAGCATCCCCACGGCCGCGAGCCCCAGCCCGAGGGCCGACGCCCCGGCCACCCCGTGTCCCGCCAGTCCGACGGTCACCAGCAGGGCCAGGACCGCGTCGGCGACCCCCGCCGCCAGCAGCGCCGACGTCAGCGAGGCACGCCGCCCCACCATGCCGGAGGCGAGCAGCTCCTGGCGGCCGCTCTCCTCCTCGTCACGGGTGTGCCGTACGACGATCAGGATGCTGGTCACGGCCGCGAGGGCACCGGCGTAGACGCCGACCCGCCAGGCGGTGAGGGCGCCCAGGGAGTCGTCGAGGACCGGGCCGACGAGGGCGCGCAGCGAGGCGTTGGCCGCCATCTGGTCCTTGAGGGAGGCGCGCTCGGCGGCGGTGCCGTACAGGCTCTCCAGGGTGTTCGGCATGGAGAGGACCATCAGGGCGTTGACGCCCACCCAGAGGGGGATCATCACCCGGTCGCGGCGCAGCGCGAACCGCAGCAGGGTTCCGGTGCCCGAGAACTGGGGCGCGAGGGCGCTCATCGGCTCGCCGCCTCGACGGTGCCGGCCTGGTAGTGGCGCAGGAACAGCTCCTCCAGCGTCGGCGGCGTCGACGTCAGCGACCGCACGCCCGTCGCGGTCAGCGACCGCAGTACGGCGTCCAGCCCGTCGGCGTCGACCTGGAGCCGCACCCGGCGGCCCTGGACGTCGAGGTCGTGGACGCCGGGCAGCAGTGCCAGCCCGTCGGGCTCACCGGCGAGTTCGGCGGTGACGCTGGTGCGGGTGAGGTGGCGCAGGTCGGCCAGCGAGCCGGTCTCGACCGTGCGGCCCTGGCGGATGATGCTGACCCGGTCGCAGAGTTCCTCGACCTCGCCGAGGAGGTGCGAGGACAGCAGGACCGTACGGCCCCGCTCGCGTTCCTCGGCCACGCACTGCCGGAAGACCTCCTCCATCAGCGGGTCGAGGCCCGAGGTCGGCTCGTCCAGGACGATCAGGTCGACGTCCGAGGCGAACGCGGCGACCAGGGCGACCTTCTGCCGGTTGCCCTTGGAGTAGGTGCGGCCCTTCTTGGTGGGGTCCAGCTCGAAGCGTTCCACCAGTTCCGCGCGGCGCCGTGCGTCCGGGCCGCCCGCCCGTCGCCCACCGCCACCCTGCCTGACGCGCTTCGCGCGGCCCCCGTCGTGCAGCCGGCCGAGGAGGTCGATGACCTCGCCGCCGGACAGGTTCCGCCACAGGGCCACGTCGCCGGGGACGTACGCGATGCGGCGGTGCACCTCCACCGCGTCCCGCCAGGGGTCGCGGCCGAGGACCCGCACGGCGCCGGAGTCGGCGCGCAGCAGGCCGAGCAGGACCCGGATGGTGGTGGACTTGCCGGAACCGTTGGGGCCGAGGAAGCCGTGCACCTCGCCCGTCTCGACCTCCAGGTCGAGACCGTCGAGCGCGTGGGTGCGGCCGAAGGACTTGTGCAGTCCGGACACCGTGATGGCCTTCGTCATGCTTCAGAACGTACGCTTGCTTCAGAAATTTGTGAAGTTAAGGAAGCTTGAAAACGGCCGATAGGATGTGGCCATGAGCGAAGCAGCAGGTGCGGGGGCCGGCGCCGAGGGCGGGCGGGACGCGGAATCCGTGTCGAGGTTCGTCGAATCCTTCGCCGCGCAGCTCGTCGAGGCGGGCATGCAGCGCATGGCCGCGCGGGTCTTCGCCGCCCTCCTGGCCTCCGACTCCGGCGCGCTCACCTCGGCCGAACTGGGCGAGCAGCTGCGGATCAGCCCCGCGGCGGTGTCCGGGGCCGTCCGGTACCTGTCGCAGCAGCACATGGTGGCGCGCGAGCGCGAGCCCGGTTCGCGCCGGGAGCGCTACCGGGTGCACAGCGACCAGTGGTACGAGGCCCTCACCAACCGCGAGACCGTCCTCAAGCGGTGGGAGGGCGCCCTGCGCGACGGCGTCGCCGGCCTCGGTGCCGACACCCCCGCCGGCCGCCGGATGGCCGAGACGCTCGCCTTCTTCGAGTTCGTCGAGGGCGAGATAGCGGCCATGATGGAGCGCTGGCGGACGCACCGCGAGCAGGTCTTCGGCAAGGGCTAGCCGAAGCCCCCGTCCGGCATCCCTCGTCCGGCATCCCCCGCCCGGCCCCCGTCCGGCACCCGCCCGGTCCCGCTCACCGCCCCGGCAGCACCAGTCCCAGCGCCCCCTCGCGGACCACCCACGTCCGCCGCCGTACGGGCCCCGCCACCGTCGCGTCGGCCCGGTAGCGGAAGTCGGACCCCGACACCGTGACGGTGCGGCCGCGGGCCTCCAGCGGGGACGCCTCCGCGCCCACCGACACCGGCCGGACCTCCACCGCCGCCGTGCCGGAGGTGTCCGGGGTCACCGACACCGCCTCGACCGGCTGGTCCAGGTCGACCAGCGTCACCCCGTCGACCTCGACCCGCAGCCGGGCGGGTCCGGGCACCGGCGGGGCCGGGTCCGGCCGGGACGGCACCAGCGTGCGCACCAGGGACCGGCAGGTCGTCCGCAGCCACGGCCGTACACCGGCCGCGTCCGCCTGCGCGTCCCCGCCGGACAGCGGCGGTATCCGCAGCGCGCCCAGGACGACCCCGTCGCTGTCGTCGACGAGCAGGTCCAGACGCCGCTCGGCGCCGTCCAGGACGGCCCGCGCCGCCGCGACCGTGCCCAGGGGCACCCCCAGGGCGTGCGCGACGCTCAGGGAGCCGCCCACGGGCACCATCGACAGCGCGCATCCGGCCAGCTCCCGCCGCCGGTGCAGCAGGGTCACCGCCCGCATCAGCGCGCGGTCGTCCCCGATCACCACCGGCCGCCGCGAGCCGCGGCGTGCGAGGACGCGGGCGAATTCCTCCGCGTCCTGCGGGAGGCACACTTTCGTCGCCGCACCCGCGCTGAGCACGTCTTTCGCGATCCGCACGGACTCTCCGTCCGTCCTCCGGGCGACCGGATCGATGATCACCAGCAGCTGCTCCGGCGTCGCGAAAGTCGCCACCTCGGTCCTGCCTCGCTTCCTCGGGTAGCATCTTTGTGCAAGAGCCCCTTGCGCTATTGCGCCAGGGGCTTCGTCTATTCCGGGGCATCCGGGTCCGACGGTGTACGACCGAAGACGGTCGTGTGGCGGCCGATGACGGTCGCGGTGCCGCGACCGACGACGGTCGTGGTGCACGCGGTGGTGAGAGCCTCCGCGTACGCCCCTGACCCTGGACATGCCCCACCCGGAAGGGGTGTACGCGCGTGCCCGCACTTGTGCTGCTCGGTGCTCAGTGGGGTGACGAGGGCAAGGGAAAGGCCACCGACCTGCTCGGCGGCTCGGTGGACTATGTAGTGCGTTACCAGGGCGGCAACAACGCCGGCCACACGGTCGTCGTGGGCGACCAGAAGTACGCATTGCACCTCCTCCCTTCCGGAATCCTGTCGCCCGGATGTACGCCCGTCATCGGAAACGGAGTCGTCGTCGATCCGTCGGTCCTGCTCTCCGAGCTGAGCGGTCTGAACGAGCGAGGCGTCGACACGTCGAAGCTGCTCATCAGCGGCAACGCGCACATCATCACGCCCTACAACGTGACTGTCGACAAGGTGACGGAACGCTTCCTCGGAAAGCGGAAGATCGGCACCACGGGACGGGGCATCGGCCCGACCTACGCCGACAAGATCAACCGGGTCGGCATCCGCGTACAGGACCTGTACGACGAGTCGATCCTGGAGCAGAAGGTCGAGGCGGCGCTCGACGTCAAGAACCAGCTGCTGACCAAGCTGTACAACCGCCGCGCCATCGCGGTCGAGCAGGTCGTCGAGGAGCTGCTGGGCTACGCGGAGAAGCTGCGCCCGTACGTCGCCGACACGGTCCTGGTGCTCAACCAGGCCCTCGAGGACGACAAGGTGGTCCTGTTCGAGGGCGGCCAGGGCACGCTCCTGGACATCGACCACGGCACGTACCCCTTCGTCACCTCGTCGAACCCGACCGCGGGCGGCGCCTGCACCGGCGCCGGCGTGGGCCCGACGAAGATCAGCCGGGTCATCGGCATCCTCAAGGCGTACACGACCCGGGTCGGCGCCGGCCCGTTCCCGACGGAGCTGTTCGACGAGGACGGCGCGGCGCTTCGCCGCATCGGCGGCGAGCGGGGCGTCACCACCGGCCGTGACCGCCGCTGCGGCTGGTTCGACGCGGTCATCGCCCGCTACGCGACCCGCGTGAACGGCCTGACCGACTTCTTCCTCACCAAGCTCGACGTCCTGACCGGCTGGGAGCAGATCCCGGTCTGCGTGGCGTACGAGATCGACGGCAAGCGCGTCGAGGAACTCCCGTACTCGCAGAGCGACTTCCACCACGCGAAGCCGATCTACGAGACCCTCCCGGGCTGGTCCGAGGACATCACGAAGGCCAAGACCTTCGAGGACCTGCCGAAGAACGCCCAGAACTACGTCAAGGCGCTGGAGGAGATGTCCGGCGCCCCGATCTCCGCGATCGGCGTGGGCCCGGGCCGGGACGAGACGATCGAGATCAACTCGTTCATCTGAGGCACCCGGGAAACCGCCTGAGGCACCCGGGAAGCCGCCGGGGACCGCACCGACGGCCGCCTTCCGCTCGCGCGGGGGCGGCCGTCGGCGCGTCCGGCGGCAGTGCCGATCCCGCCGGTGGGAGACGGGGCGGACGGGGCGGACGGGCGTGCGCCGGAAGGAGTCCCTCGCGCGTCGACGAGGAGCCCGTCGGCGAGGTGGGGGTGGACGCGGTGCGCGCCCGGCCGGGCGCCGACGGCGCACCGCGGCCGGCCCGGCTGAACACGATCCGGGTCCGGCTCAGCTGAACACGATCATCGACCCCTGCGCCAGGCTCCTGGTGGCCGCCGCGTGCAGCCCGAGCCACACGTGCCGTTCGCGGGCGAACGGACTCGGGTCGTACGGCGGCGCGACGGCCGGTTCCTCCAGCTCCGTCGGGGCGGCCGGAGGCTGCGGCGCGGCCGGCGGGTTGGCGGGGTCGATGCCGATCGAGGGGGCGACGTACTCCAGTTCCCGCAGCAGGGACTGGGCGGAACCGAGCGGGCCGCCGCCGGCGAGCAGCTCGTCGTTGGACAGGGGCTGCGGGAAGTCCACCGGGACGTAGGCGCCGGCGTGGTCGTAGTGCCACACCAGGTGGGACTGCCGGGCCGTCGACTCGAACATCTCCAGGAGCTGCTCGTAGTCGCCGCCCAGGGCGTCGACCGGGGTCACCGGCAGCCCGCACACCTGGAGCAGGTAGGCGCGGCGCAGGAAGTGCAGGGCGTCGTAGTCGAAGCCGGCCACGGGGGCGACGTCGCCGGACAGGCCCGGCATGTACTGGTACACCGGCACGGGGGGGAGTCCCGCCTCGGCGAGCACCTTGTTGTACTGCGCGAGTTCCTCGGCGAAGGGGTTGTCGGGGGTGTGGCACAACACGTCGACGAGCGGCACCAGCCACAGGTCACAGGCCAAAGAGAGCTCCTCACTCAGGGTGTCGCGCGGTCATTGCTGCCCGGACTGGGAAGGGTAGTCGGTGCGTCCTGCGTCAGCTCCCTTCGTGCAGGTCCCATACCCACACTCCGGCCACCCACCTACCTGGCCGGCCCACGAGCTCGTCCACGGTGGCCCGCAGCGGCCCGTCGTGCGGCTGAGGCGCGAGCACCAGCGCCCCCGCCCGCCAGTACGCGAGGTCCCGCCGGGCCTGCTCCCGCGCCCGGTCGTCGATCACCTGGGCGACGCCCGTCTCCCGCACGTCCTTCAGCAGGCTCGCCGTCCAGTTCAGCGGCACGCCGTAGACACCGCTGCGGTCGCCGTCGCCGTAGGGCCGGTTGAAGTAGCCGCCCGGCATCCGGAAGCCGAGGCCGGCGGCGGTCTGCCAGTGCAGGGCCTCGGCGGCGGTGGGGTCGGGCAGCGGCACCGGCACGAGGGACTCGCCGGGGCGGACGTACCCCCTCCAGGCGCCGTCGGTGAAGAAGGCGGGCGTCCCGGCGCGCGGCTCGGACCGCAGCGGGGCCGGGACCAGGGGGAGCAGGGCCAGGCAGACGACCAGCGGGACGGCGTGCCGCGGGGCCGGGGAGCGGGTGTTCGCCGACCGGTCGACGGCGAGGGCGAGCAGCATCCCGAGGACGGGCGCGCAGATCAGCGCGACGCGGCCGACGATGACCGATTCCAGCAGCGGCAGGTGCGCCAGCGGCGCCCAGGGGCCGGGGACCTCGGCGCCCGTCGGCGGGATGCGGACGCGCGGACCCAGGGAGAGGAGGGCCGCGGCGGCCGCGGTGAACGCCAGCGCCCGGACGACGGGCCGGCGCCACAGGCCGACGGTGACCGCGAGGGCGAGGAGGAGCAGGGGCCAGCCGTAGAAGGCGTTCTGTTCGGTCCGGTTCAGGGAGAGGGCGTCCGCCCGGCCGGCGTCGCCGGCGAGGAGGGACCGCTCGGCGAAGGTGAACAGGGCGCGCACCGGGTTGGCGGCGCCGGGCCCGTGGTCGAGGTGGGTGTAGCTCTGCGGGCCGGAGAACTGCCAGGCCAGCGGGTAGACGACCAGGGTCAGGCAGACCGCCGCGGCGATCGCCAGGCCGCGCAGCAGGGGACGTGCGGCCGCGCGGGCCGCGTGGGGGCGCGCGGCCGCGTGGGCGGCGGCGAACAGGAGCATGCCCAGCGCGGCCAGCAGCAGGGCCTCCTCGCCGAGGAACACCTGGTAGGCCGTCATCAGACCGAGGATCACCGCGTCGCGGGTGACCCGGGTGCCCGCGCACAGCCGCAGGGTCCGCTCGACGATCGCCGGGATCATGAACAGGACGACGAAGTTGGGGTGGGCGTTGGCGTGGCTGACCATCGGCGGCGCGAAGGCGGCCAGGGCGGCCCCGGTGAAGGCCGCCCCGCGCCGCGCCACGAGCCGGTGCAGCATCAGCCGGTACCAGGCCGCGGCGGTGGCCGCGAGCCCCAGCGTCGTCGCCAGGCTGAGGGCGACGGCCGGACCCCACAGGAGCGTGACCGGGGTGAGCGGGACCGACAGGCCGAACATGGCGGTGTTCGCCATCAGGTTCACGCCGTCGGGGACGCCCTGGAGGTCGCTGAACAGCGGGTTCCGCAGGTGCGCGACGTTGTCGGCGGTCACCGCGAAGAACCACTCCCACTGGTTCTGGTCCTGGAGGGAGTCGGTGAGGTGGCGGTGGGCCGGGTCGAAGAAGCGGCCGGCGTAGAGCGCGACGGCCATGGCGAGGAACAGGGCGCAGACGACGGCGTCGGCGGCCCTCACGGCCGGGAGGCGCAGGCGGACCAGGTCGCGCAGGAAGCGCGGGTAGTCCAGCGGGCGGAGCTTGGAGCCGGGCCGGTGCGACCAGTGCACGGGCACCTCGGCCACCGGCCAGCCCGCCCGCT
This sequence comes from Streptomyces sp. NPDC088766, assembly GCF_044750845.1. Lineage (NCBI taxonomy): Bacteria > Bacillati > Actinomycetota > Actinomycetes > Kitasatosporales > Streptomycetaceae > Streptomyces > Streptomyces sp. NPDC088766. Next base: position 74,829 of record NZ_JBIVKQ010000026.1, read on the forward strand.
GGAAGTGGCGCAGCACCTCCACGTCGATGGCCCAGCCGTCCAGCCGGGACGCGGCGAACGCGGCGCGGACCTTCTCGCCGTCGAACAGCTTGAACCCGCACTGGGTGTCGCGTATCCCGCGCACGGCCGTCGCGCGGACGATCAGGTTGCCCGCGCTGCCGAGCAGTTCGCGCACCGGGTGCCGGCGCTCGCCGAGCGTCGCCCCGGGCACGGCACGGGAGCCGACCGCCGCCGCGCCGCCCTCGTCGAGCGCCTCCTCGAGCCGCTCCAACTCGCCTACGGGCACGGCGAGATCGGCGTCGGTGATCAGCACCCGGCGCCCCCGGCTGGCGCCCACGCCGAGCCGCAGTGCGTGGCCCTTGCCGCGGTTGCGGGGGCTGGTGACCAGCCGCAGTCGGGGATCGCGGCGCCGGGTGACGAGCTCGCGGGTGGCGTCGGTGGAGCCGTCGTCGGCGACCACGATCTCCCAGCTGCCCCACCGGTCCTCGGCGGCGGCGAGCTGCCGGGTGAGCGCGTCGAGGGTGGGGCCCAGCCGGTGTTCCTCGTTGTAGGCGGGGACCACGACGGAGAGGGCGGGCGGCCGGCGGGACGCGGGGACCCCGTGGGGCTCGGGGACGCTGCCGGACGCGGGGACGCCACGGGACTCGGGGACTTCTCGGGACCCGGGGGCGCCGTGGGACCCCTCGGCGGTGTCCGTCCCGCTCATCCGGCCGTCAGCCGCTCGATCAGCGCCAGGGAGTGCGTGTTGTACGCGTCGAGGAGCGTGCGGGCCGTGGCGGTGTCACGGCGGTGGAGGGCGTCGACCAGTTCGGTGTGGCCGGACCACAGGTGGCCGCGCAGTTCGGCCAGCCGGCGCAGGTGCTGCACCAGGCACACCCAGGTCTGCAGGCGCAGCCGGTTCAGGAAGTCGGCGAGGTAGGGGTTGCCGAACAGGGCGCTCAGCTCACGCCAGAACCGCAGGTCGTAGCCGATGAGCACGGTGAGGTCGCCGGCCGCCGCGGCCCGCTGCGCCTCCTCGCCGCGCCGGCGCACCCCCGCGACGGCCGCCGCGATCCGCGGGTCTTCCAGGCTCTGGAAGGGCTGCCTGCCCTCGTCCAGGGCGAGGAACATGCTCTCGACGACCAGGGTGCGCGCCTCGACCATGCCCCGGAAGTCGGCCACGGTGTACTCGTGCACCCGGAAGCCCCGGTGCTGGTCGGCGTCCAGCAGCCCCTGCGCCGACAGATCGACCAGTGCCTCGCGGACGGGCGTCGCGGAGACGCCGTACTGGTCGGCGATCTCCTTCACCGTGAACTCCTGGCCCGGCTGGAGCCGTCCCGCCAGCACCTCGTCGCGAAGGGCGTCGGCGATCTGCTGCCGCAGGGTGCTGCGGGTCACGGCGCCCTTGCCGCTGCTGCCGGACATGGTCGGGGCGTCTCCCTCGTCCTCGTCGCGTACGCCGGTCGACGGCGTGAGCGCCATCGGCCGATGGCGTGCTCGTCGGTATGTACGAGCACGCCACCTTACGCGTTCGACGAATTCAGGAAGCTCGTCCGCGACTTGTCCGCACACCCGCGGTCGTCCGGTGCGCCGGACGGCCGTCCGGCGCCCTCGGCAGCCGTGCGTGCGCTCGACCGGCGTCCGGTGTGCCCGACGGCCGTCCGCCCCGTCAGACGGCCGTCCGCTCCGTCCGAGGGCTACACGGTGTACTCGTCGGCCACCGACAGCGCCGTGTCCAGCGCCGCGAGCCCCTCCTTCAGCTCCGCCTCGCTCGCGTTGCACGGCGGCACGAAGTGGGTGCGGTTCATGTTGACGAAGGGCCACACCCCGGCCTTCTTCGCGGCGGCCCCGAACGCGGCCATCGGCGCGTTCGCCTCACCGGCGGCGTTGTACGGCACCAGCGGCTCGCGCGTCTCGCGGTCCTTCACCAGCTCCAGCGCCCAGAACATGCCGACGCCGCGCACCTCGCCGACGCTCGGGTGGCGTTCGGCCAGCTCCCGCAGCCCCGGCCCGACGACGGAGGCGCCGAGGTTCTTCGCGTTCTCCACGACGCCCTCCTCCGCCATCACGTCGATCGTGGCGACGGCGGCGGCGCAGGCCAGCGGGTGCCCGGAGTAGGTGAGACCACCGGGGTACGGCCGCTTCCCGAAGGTCTCCGCGATCGCGCCCGAGATGGCGACCCCGCCCAGCGGCACGTAACCGCTGTTCACGCCCTTGGCGAAGGTCATCAGGTCGGGCACGACCCCCGACAGGTCGGCCGCGAACCACTCACCGGTGCGCCCGAACCCGGCCATGACCTCATCCAGGACGAAGACGATCCCGTACTTGTCGCACAGTTCACGGACGCCGGCCAGGTAGCCGGGCGGCGGCACCATGATCCCGGCGGTGCCGGGGATGGTCTCCAGGACGATCGCGGCGATCGTCGCGGGCCCCTCGAAGGCGATCGTCGTCTCCAGGTGCTCCAGCGCCCGCGCGCACTCCTGCTCCTCCGTCTCCGCGTAGAAGCGGGAGCGGTACAGGAACGGCGCCCAGAAGTGCACGACCCCGGCCGCGGCCGAGTCGGAGGCCCAGCGGCGCGGGTCGCCGGTGATGTTCACGGCCTGCTGGGTGCCGCCGTGGTAGGAGCGGTACGCCGACAGCACCTTGGCCCGTCCGGTGTGCAGGCGCGCCATGCGCACCGCGTGCTCCACGGCGTCGGCGCCGCCGTTGGTGAAGAAGATCTTGTCGAGGTCGCCGGGGGTGCGCTCGGCGATCAGCCGGGCCGCCTCCGAGCGGGCCTCGACGGCGAAGGCGGGCGCGAACGTGGTCAGGCGCGCGGCCTGCTCCTGGATCGCGGCGACGACCTTGGGGTGCTGGTAGCCGATGTTCGTGTAGACGAGCCCGCTGGTGAGGTCGAGGTAACGCTTGCCGTCGTAGTCCCAGAAGTACGACCCCTCGGCGCCGGCCACGGCGAGCGGGTCGATGAGTTCCTGCGCGGACCAGGAGTGGAAGACGTGCGCGCGGTCCGCGGCCTTCACGGCGGCGCCGGCCTGGGGGTCGGTCTGAGGGGTCATGCGGGCGAGCGTAAATGTCCGCGATGCGGAAGCGGTATCGGCGTCCTGTTCCGTGGGCGGGGGGATTCCGCGACAGGTTGTCGGGCGTGAACGGCCGGACCGGGCCGCGACCCTCACCGCAGCGTGGTGGCAGGTGCTCGGCGCGGTTCTCACCGAGCCCCTCCCGGTGTCCGGCATCGCCCGTGCCATGGGCATCACGCGGCAGAGCGTGCAGCGCGTGTCCGACCTGCTGGTCGGCGGGGGGCTCGCGGAGTACCGGCCCGACCCGGCGCACCGGCGCGCGAAACTGCTGGCGCCCACCGCGCGCGGGCGCGCCGCGATCGCCCGTATCGACCCCGGTCACGCGGCCTTCGCCGACCGGCTGGCCGAGGCGTACGGCGAGGCGGAGCCGGCCGAGGCCGTCCGGGTGCCGGAACGGCTGTCCCGGGTGCTGGAGGAACTGGAGCCGCCCGGTCCGAAGGCCCGTCCGGAGGCCCGCCACGAGCCCCGTCGGGGGCCCGCGGCGAAGCCCCGTCATGAAGCCGGGCCATGAGCCCGGCCACGGGCCCGCCATGAGCCCGGCCACGGCCCCGGCCGAGAAGCCCCGGCCGAGAAGCCCCGGCCCGAAGCGCCTGCCCGAAGCGCCTGCCCGAAGCGCCTGTTACGGAACCGTAGACACCACACCGCTCGACTCCCCGAACGGCCGGTTTATTCTCTCGGCGGGATCACATCTGTGGGGGAAAGGCGGAGCTGCCATGGAGAAGCTGGGACCGGGGGATCCACAGCGGATCGGCGGCTACCGGCTGCTCGGGCGGCTGGGGTCGGGCGGTATGGGGCAGGTCTTCCTGGCCCGTTCGGACCGCGGACGGACCGTCGCCGTGAAGCTGGTCCGGCCCGAACTGGCCGAGCGCGAGGAGTTCCGGGCACGGTTCCGCCAGGAGGTGCGCAACGCCCAGCGCGTCGGCGGGTTCTGGACCGCGCCCGTCCTCGACGCCGACACCGAGGCCGCCGTGCCCTGGGTCGCCACCGGCTATGTCGCCGGACCCAGCCTCCAGCAGGTGGTGGACCACGACCACGGCCCGCTGCCCGAGCGGTCGGTGCGCATCCTCGCCGCCGGCCTCGCGCACGCCCTCACCAACATCCACGCGGCCGGGATCGTCCACCGCGACCTCAAGCCGTCCAACGTGATGGTCACCATCGAGGGCCCCCGCGTCATCGACTTCGGTGTCGCGCGGGCCCTGGAGACCGTGACCGGCGACGGCGCCCTGACCCAGCTCGGCGGCGGTGGCCTCACCCAGACCGGCGCGCTGATCGGCTCGCCCGGCTTCATGGCCCCCGAGCAGGTGCGCGGCGACCGGATCACGCCCGCGTGCGACGTCTTCTGCCTGGGCTCCGTCCTCACCTACGCCGCCACCGGCGACCTCCCCTTCGGCTCCGCCGACCAGCAGGGCGTCCACGCGCTGCTGTTCCGCATAGCCGAGGAGGAACCCGACCTCACGCGCGTGCCCGAGGGCATCGCCGACCTGGTCCGCGCCTGCCTGCGCAAGGACCCGGCGACCCGGCCCACGCTGGAGTGGATCCTGGAGCACACCGGCGCCGAGGACACCGTCGCAGACGGCCGCTCCCGCGACCCGTGGCTGCCGGGCGCCCTCGTCGCCCAGCTGGGCCGGCACGCCGTACGGCTCCTGGAGACGGAGGACCCCCAAGGAGCCTTCACGGAGGCCGCCCCGCAGCACTCCGGACCCCGCGGCACCCTCGCGGCCCCGCCCGACCACGTCCCCACCCTGGCCGCGCCCCACCCGGCGTACGGCCACCCCCAGCAGTACCCGGCCCCGCCCCGGCAACCGATGCCGCTACCCACGCAGGCGCCGATGCCGATGCAGGTGCCGGTCCCGCACAACCCCTACGCGGCCGACGCGGCGGCGTACGGCACCCCCTACGGTGACCACCCCGGCCACCCCGGCCATACCGGTCACACCGACGACCTCCAGGACCCGCCCCGCCGCGGCGGCCGTTCCACGGTGCTGCTCGGCGTGATCGCCGCGGTGGTCGCGCTCGCCGCCGGCGGCACCGTGTACGCGGTCATGAACGGCGACGACGGCACCTCCGGCGCGCTCCCGGCCCCGACGACGTCGGCCCCCGCGACGCCGACGGATCCCGGGACCCGGTCCCCGTCCCCGTCACCCTCCTCCCCGTCCCCCACGCCGGAGGAGGGCCGGATCCCCAAGACCTACCTGGGCACCTGGACCACCACGATCAACGGCGCCGACACCCGCCGCCTGACCCTCACCCAGGGCGAGGTGGGTGACACGGTCCTGCGCCTGGTGGCCGACGGCGAGGCCTACCACTGCGAGTTCACGGCCACCCTGAGCCAAGCCCCGACCGCACAGTCGCCCCTGGCCCTGGGCCCCTCGAAGGTCACCGAGGGCGAGCCCCTCTCCTCCTGCTCCCCGGGCGCGGCCACGGAGGTGACGCTCCTGTCGAACGGCCGACTGGAACGCCTCAACCCCACGACCGGCGAAAAGCTGACGTACGACCGGAGCTGACGCGGCCGGAAGGCACCGCTCAGGGCACGTCGGCCCGTCCGGCGTTCGAGGACGAGGCCGTTCAGGCCGGATGCCGAATACGGGGGTCTGAGGGGCACAGCCCCCGCAGGACCAGGTCGGGAAGGGGCGGCGGGGGCGAGAAAACCACCGGCCCGGCCACCACCGGCCCGGTCACCACCGGCCCGGTCACCGCAGGGTCACCGCGGCTCGGGCGGCCGCTGCCGGGGCATGTTGGGCCGCCCCGCACCCCCGGGCGGCAACGGAATCCGCCCGGGAGCCGCACCGGCACCCCGCCCCCCGCCCTCGGAGACGCCCACCCCCTGCAACCCCATCGGCGCCGCCCCCGTACGGAACGACACCATCCAGTCCACCGTCTCCACCCGCACCAGCTCGGTCACGTCCTCCGAGAACCGCCGCAGCACCCCGAGACACCGCTCGGCGGCCTCGCCGGCCGTTCCCTCCGCCGGCCCCAGCACCTCCCGCACACTCTCCGCCGCCCACTCGAACTGCAGCACCTGCAGCCTCCGCTGCACCGCCTGCGCCGTGGCCATGTCCCTCATCCACCCGGCCGTCATCCCGAAGAACCGGTCGACGGCCAGGCACGCCGCCGCCGCCAGCAGCGCCAGGTATCCCCAGGGCGCCACCCCGCCCGTCGCCCCGGCGACATCGAGCAGCGGCAGCGCCGCCCCCGTCACCGCCCCCGCCGCGGCCCCGCCCCGCAGGACCCGTGCCACCCGCCGCTTCCACACCCGGTCGGCGAGGTACCAGGCGGCCGTGTCCAGCGCGCCCCGCTCGACCCATCGGTACAGCTCGTCGAGCCGCTCGGCCGGCTCGCCCCAGTCCCCGAGCGGAAAGGCCCGCCCGGTCAGATCGCCCGGCCGCAGCCATGCCGCGCCCCCGCTCCGCCCGTCCTGGCGCGGACCCTCGGGCTGCCTCTCCGGCTGCTGACCCACCCGGCACTCCCTACTGTCCGACCGATCCCGTTGCGCAACGCCTGATGCCACCCGATGCCACCCGATGCCACCGTGAATCGCGGTGCTGATGCGCCGGACCCTTTCCTACCGCCCAATGGGTGGCGAAGAGGAAGCTTTCACCTCTTTTCCGCCCGGAAATGGGCCTTGATCAGGTATAGGCCACACTCGAGACTCACTCGAAAGAGTGCTGGAGCGACACCCGCACAGACCACGTAGGCTCGTGCCGAGCGGGAAAACCCCGTACCGACCAAGGCCCGGAAGAGGAGCTGATCGTGATTCCCGGTGGTGGCCAGCCCAACATGCAGCAGCTGCTCCAGCAGGCCCAGAAGATGCAGCAGGATCTGGCGCGTGCCCAGGAGGAGCTGGCGAACACGGAGGTCGACGGCCAGGCCGGCGGCGGCCTGGTGCGGGCCACCGTGACGGGCGCCGGCGAGCTGCGCGCCCTGAAGATCGACCCGAAGGCGGTGGACCCCGAGGACACCGAGACCCTCGCCGACCTCGTCGTCGCGGCCGTCCAGGCGGCCAACGAGAACGCGCAGAACCTCCAGCAGCAGAAGCTCGGCCCGCTCGCCCAGGGCCTCGGCGGCGGCGGCATCCCCGGCCTGCCGTTCTGACCCCGCCCCCGGGCCCGGCCGTTTCGACGTTCGTCGCCCACGCGACGCCCACACCGCCTTCCTAGGACGGGCGGCGGCCAACTACCGTACGTACTGCAAGGAACCCCAGGAAGGACGGCAGTCCGTTGTACGAAGGCGTGGTCCAGGACCTCATCGACGAACTGGGGCGGCTCCCCGGCGTCGGTCCCAAGAGCGCGCAGCGGATCGCCTTCCACATCCTCCAGGCGGAACCGACGGACGTACGGCGTCTCGCGCAGTGCCTGATGGAGGTCAAGGCGAAGGTCCGGTTCTGCGCGACCTGCGGCAACGTGGCGCAGGAGGAGCTGTGCAACATCTGCCGCGACCCCCGCCGCGACCTCTCCGTCATCTGCGTGGTCGAGGAGCCGAAGGACGTGGTCGCGATCGAGCGCACCCGCGAGTTCCGGGGCAAGTACCACGTCCTGGGCGGAGCGATCAGCCCGATCGAGGGCGTCGGCCCCGACGACCTGCGCATCAGGGAGCTGCTGGCCCGCCTCGCCGACGGCGCCGTCACCGAGCTGATCCTCGCCACGGACCCGAATCTCGAAGGCGAGGCGACGGCCACGTACCTCGCCCGCATGATCAAGCCCATGGGCCTGAAGGTCACCCGCCTGGCCAGCGGCCTCCCGGTGGGTGGCGACCTGGAGTACGCGGACGAGGTCACGCTCGGCCGCGCCTTCGAGGGGAGACGACTCCTAGATGTCTGACGCCACGCTGCACGCGACCGAGCAGAACCCGGACGACTTCGCCGTCCAGATCGCCGACCAGATCGAGAGTTTCCTGGTCGCGGTCTCCGAGGTCGCCAAGGGCGACGAGCCGGACTCGGCCGTGCCCTTCCTCCTGCTGGAGGTCTCCCAGCTCCTGCTGGCCGGCGGCCGCCTCGGCGCCCACGAGGACATCGTCCCCGACGAGCGCTACGAGCCCGACCCCGGATTCGAGCCCGACGCGGACGAACTGCGCGAGAACCTCGCCCGCCTCCTGGAGCCGGTCGACGTCTACTCCGAGGTCTTCGACCCCTACGAGCCCCGCAAGGCGCCCGTCCCCGCCCGGATCTCCGACGACCTCGCCGACGTCATCGCCGACCTCCGGCACGGCATGGTCCACTACCGGGCCGGCCGCACCTCGGAGGCCCTGTGGTGGTGGCAGTTCTCGTACTTCTCCAACTGGGGCGCCACGGCCTCGGCGACCCTGCGCGCCCTCCACTCGGTCCTGGCCCACGTCCGCCTCGACCAGCCCCTGCAGGAACTGGACGGCCTGGACACCGACCAGGGCGACGGCGACGACACCCTGGAGTTCGAGGCGGGCCGGGTGATGGCCGAGGAGATCGGCGGCCGGCTGGGACCGGGATCGCTCAGGTAGCCTGCGGCCGCTCCACGTCCCGACAGTGCTTGAAACTTAACTCACAGCTTTCACTTCGGTGTCAGTGGGCAGGGACTGTCCTGGACGACCCGCCCGGACGGCCCCCGGGAGTCTCACCATGCGGTATCCCGGGGGCGGTTCTCGGGCGCTCGTTAGACTGAGCCGACCCGCAGTACAAGGGCGTATGTGCGGAAAAAGACAAACTGAGCGAGGAGCGCACGTGGGCCTTGTCGTGCAGAAGTACGGAGGCTCCTCCGTAGCCGATGCCGAGGGCATCAAGCGCGTCGCCAAGCGGATCGTGGAAGCCAAGAAGGACGGCCACCAGGTGGTGGCAGTGGTTTCCGCGATGGGCGACACGACGGACGAGCTGATCGATCTCGCGGAGCAGGTTTCCCCGATCCCTGCCGGGCGCGAGCTCGACATGCTGCTGACCGCCGGAGAGCGGATCTCCATGGCCCTGCTGGCCATGGCGATCAAGAACCTGGGCCACTCCGCCCAGAGCTTCACCGGCAGCCAGGCAGGTGTCATCACCGACTCGGTCCACAACAAAGCCCGGATCATCGATGTCACGCCGGGCCGGATCCGTGACTCGCTCGACGAGGGCAACATCGCCATCGTCGCCGGGTTCCAGGGCGTCAGCCAGGACACCAAGGACATCACCACGCTGGGACGCGGCGGGTCCGACACCACCGCTGTGGCCCTCGCGGCCGCCCTCGACGCCGAGGTGTGCGAGATCTACACCGACGTCGACGGCGTGTTCACCGCCGACCCGCGCGTGGTGAAGAAGGCCCGGAAGATCGACTGGATCTCCTTCGAGGACATGCTCGAACTGGCCTCGTCCGGGTCGAAGGTGCTGCTCCACCGCTGCGTGGAGTACGCCCGCCGGTACAACATCCCGATCCACGTCCGTTCGTCCTTCAGCGGACTTCCGGGCACCTGGGTCAGCAGCGAGCCGATCGAGCAAGGGGACAAGCAGGTGGAGCAGGCCATCATCTCCGGTGTCGCGCACGACACCTCCGAGGCCAAGATCACGGTCGTCGGCGTGCCGGACAAGCCGGGCGAGGCGGCCACGATCTTCCGCACGGTCGCCGACGCGCAGATCAACCTCGACATGATCGTGCAGAACGTGTCCGCGGCCTCCACCGGCCTCACGGACATCTCCTTCACGCTGCCGAAGTCCGAGGGCCGCAAGGCGATCGACGCCCTGGAGAAGAACAAGAGCGGCATCGGCTTCGACTCCCTGCGCTACGACGACCAGATCGGCAAGATCTCCCTCGTCGGCGCCGGCATGAAGACCAACCCGGGCGTCACCGCCGACTTCTTCAAGGCGCTGTCCGACGCGGGCGTCAACATCGAGCTGATCTCGACCTCCGAGATCCGCATCTCGGTGGTCACCCGCGCCGACGACGTGCCGGAGGCCGTGCGCGCCGTGCACACCGCCTTCGGGCTCGACTCCGACAGCGACGAGGCCGTCGTCTACGGGGGCACCGGGCGATGATCCGACGACCGACGCTCGCGGTCGTGGGAGCGACCGGAGCGGTCGGCACGGTCATGCTGAAGATCCTGTCCCAGCGCGCCGACGTCTGGGGCGAGATCCGACTGATCGCCTCGCCGCGCTCGGCCGGCCGCAAGCTGGCCGTGCGCGGCGAGGAGGTCGAGGTGGTGGCGCTCACCGAGGAGGCCTTCGACGGCGTCGACGTCGCGATGTTCGACGTGCCGGACGAGGTCGCCGAGCGGTGGGCGCCGCTCGCCGCCGCCAAGGGCGTGGTGGTCGTGGACAACTCGGGCGCCTTCCGGATGGACCCGGACGTGCCGCTGGTCGTCCCCGAGGTCAACGCCCACGCCGTGCGCAACCGGCCGCGCGGCATCGTCGCCAACCCGAACTGCACCACCCTGTCGATGATCGTCGCGCTGGGCGCGCTGCACGCCGAGTACGGCCTGCGCGAACTGGTGGTGTCGTCGTACCAGGCGGTCAGCGGGGCGGGCCGGGCCGGCGTGGAGACACTGCGCCGGCAACTGTCCATGGTCGCCGGTACGGAACTGGGGACCAGCCCCGGTGACGTACGACGGGCCGTCGGCGACTTCACGGGACCCTTCCCGGAGCCGGTCGCGCTGAACGTCGTGCCGTGGGCCGGGTCGCCGCGCGAGGACGGCTGGTCGTCGGAGGAGATGAAGGTGCGGGACGAGTCCCGCAAGATCCTCGGACTGCCGAAGCTGCCCGTGGCCGTGACCTGTGTGCGGGTGCCGGTGATCACCGTGCACTCCCTCACCGTCCACGCCCGCTTCCAGGACGAGGTCACCGTCGGCGGCGCCCGCGAGATCCTCGCCACCGCCCCCGGCGTCGTCCTCTTCGACAACCCGGCCGCCGGAGAGTTCCCCACGCCCGCCGACGTCGTCGGCACCGATCCCACCTGGGTCGGCCGGGTGCGCCGGGCGCTCGACGACCCCACGGCGCTCGAACTCTTCGTGTGCGGGGACAACTTGCGCAAGGGGGCCGCCCTGAACACCGCGCAGATCGCCGAACTGGTGGCGGCGGAGCACGGGTGACGTTTGCGGCGGGCGCAACGCTTGGTGGGACAGGAGCCGGCGACCGGAAATTCCCTGGCCGGCGGCTTCGGCGTTTGTAGGATCTGTCGCACGGCGATGTGAGCCGGTCGACGACCGGCACCACTTGTATCGGACACCTATGGCGTTCGAAGATTTTCCTCCCCGCCCTCCGCAACCACGCGGAGCGCGGGGAGCGTCTTTGCGGTCACCCTTCGGGGTGCGCGGAGGTGTGATCCCGGTCTATGGGGACGCCGGGATCGGGGCGTGGGGGCGCCCGTACACATGACATACAGGGGAAGAACGGGTCAGATGAGGGTATGGGAGGCGCCGCCCGTGCGGCTGCCGGCGGGTGCGAGCGGGGCATCCGGGGCAGGGGCGCGAGCGGGTGGGCCGGCGGCCGGCACAAAACTCGCGGCCGACCCGTACAACCCCGGCGGGGGGAAGCGTGTCCAACAGACGTGGCAGAGGTTCTCGACTTCCCGGCGACCCGCGGTACGGCCCTACGGCCGCCCCGCGGCGCCCTCCGACCCCGCATGCCCGGCGCGCCCGGCGGCATGCCGGTGATCGCGCCCATGCCCGCAGCGCGGCCTGCCCGCGTACCCAGCCAGCGTGACACCGACGAGGTGGTCGCCGCCGGCACCACCGTCGACCATCTCACCGAGACCTACCGGGCCCACTACCGCTCGCTGCTCGGTCTCGCCGCCCTCCTCCTCGACGACACCGCCTCCTGCGAGGACGTCGTCCAGGAGGCCTTCATCCGCGTCCACTCCGCGCGCAAACGCGTCCGCGACCCGGAGAAGACCCTCGCCTACCTCCGCCAGACGGTCGTCAACCTCTCCCGCTCCGCCCTGCGCCGCCGCATCCTCGGCCTGAAGCTGCTCTCCAAGCCGATGCCGGACATGGCCAGCGCGGAGGAGGGCGCCTACGACCAGCTGGAGCGCGACTCCCTCATCAAGGCGATGAAGGGCCTCCAGCGCCGCCAGCGCGAGGTCCTCGTCCTGCGCTACTTCGCCGACATGACCGAGGCCCAGGTCGCCGAGACCCTCGGCATCTCGCTCGGCTCGGTCAAGGCCTACGGCTCGCGCGGCATGGCCGCCCTGCGCGTCGCCATGGGGGCGGCGGCGTGAGCGCGCGGGGCGAGGAACCCGACGGCGGGGACGCACGCGAGCGGCACGAGCCGTACGCGTGGCACGAGCCGACGACGCCGCCGCCGCACAAGCAAGAGCCGAAGCAATCGCACGCTGGGAACGGAACCGTGAACCACCACCTCGACGACCAGGGTCCCGACGGGCTCGACTCGGACGAGCTGGCACTGCGCCGCATGCTGCACCAGGCGGTCCAGGAGATGGCGCCGGGCGACGGGACGCTGGAGCACCTCCGGCGAGCCGTCCCCGCCCGCCGGGCCCGCAAGCGCCAGGCCGCCGTCGGAATGGCCGCCGCGGCCCTCTTCGTCGGCACCGCCGTCCCCGCCCTGCTGCACGTCTCCCGCTCCGGCGGCTCCGAAGCCAACCCCTCCATCGCCGGCCAGGCCTCCCAGACCCAGGGCGGCGCCGGTGAGGGCAAGGGCCCCGACGGCGGCACCTCCGGCAAGGTCGGCGCCCCTGCCGGCACCACCGGCCGGCCCGGCCAGGACAGCACCGAGAACACCGCCGGAACCAAGGCCTCCGGCAGCGCGACCGGCTCACCCGACGGCACCGGCTCCGCCACCACCTCCCCGGCCGACGCCCCCGCCTGCACCACGTCCCAGCTGGGTGACTCCAGCGCCGTCGTCGAGGTCCCCGACTCGGCCGGCGTCGTCTACGGCACCTTCCGCGTCGTCAACGTCTCCGACCGCGGCTGCACCGTCGGCGGGAGCGTGTCCGTGACGCCCACCGCGCAGGGCGCCGCCGACCCCGCGAAGATCGCCCTCGCCGAACACACCTCCGGTGACGCGGCGGCCAACCTGCCCGACCCCTCCCTCTACGTCTCCCAGCTGGTCCTCGCCCCGGGCTCGGCGTACGACGTGCGGTTCGCCTGGGTGCCCTCCGAGACCTGCCCCACCACCGGCGGCACCAACGGCGGCAGCACCACCGGCGGCCCCTCGCCCTCCCCGGACCCCTCCCCGAGCGAGCAGAGCGGCACCACGGGCGGCACGACCGACGGCACGTCCGGCACGGCTCCCCAGCTGTTCACCGAGGACGGCACGGCCGACGGCAGCGTCCTGGTGACGTACACGGCGGGGGGCGGCTCGCCGACGGTGAGCGCGACGGTGCCGGACGCGTGCGCGGGAACGGTCTACCGGACGGGCGTGCTGGCGTCGACGTCGGCGTCCTGAGCCGCCGAGGGCGACCCGGTGGGTGCGGGGGAGCCGGGTGCGGCCGGGGATCCGGTGGGCGCGGGGGACTCGGGCGCGGCCGAAGGGCCGGTGGGCCCGGGGGACCCCGGTGAAGCGGAGGCGTCGGGCCCGGTGATCCCCAGCTCCGCGTCCCGCGCGAACTCGATCTCGCGCCGCAGCAACCGGAACCACATGAACACCACGAACCCGGCGAACACGAACCACTCACCGGTGTAACCGAGGTTCTGGAACGCCTTCAGGTCCAGCCCCGCGCCGCTCGGCGCGCGCGCGGGCACCGCCGTCATCCCCGAGTCGGCGGTGTCGAGGGTGACCCAGGCGTCGTAGAGGTCGTCGGAGACGAGGTTGACCAGCGAGGCCGTGCTGATCGCGCCGGTCTGGCCGGGCGGCAGCCCGCCCCGCGCGCTCACCCCGTTGTCGCCGGGCGTCTCGGACGCCTGGAGGGCGCCGGTGACGCTGACCTCGCCGGCCGGCGGGGCCGGCGCCCTGGCGGCGTCGGCCGTACCGGGCAGCCAGCCGCGCACGACGGGCAGGGTCCTGCCGCCGTCGGTGCGCAGCAACGTCAGCACGTAGAAGCCCGCCCGGCCGTCCAGCTCACGGTCGGGGACCAGCAGCTGATCGCCGTACCGCCCGCTCGCGGTGACCCGCTTGCCGGACGTGGCCTTGTCCACGGGCAGCATCTCGGCCAGCGGACGCGGTGCCTGCGTGCGGGCCGAGTCGGCCTGCGCCTCGGCGCTGCGATGGTCGTCCACGCGCGCCTCGAACCGGCTCAGCTGCCAGGACCCCATGAACACGCAGAAGGGGATGGCCAGCAGCACGAAGACGTTTATCCCCCACCAACGGGGCGTCAGCAGAAACCGGTACACACCGACAACGGTACGGGGCGGCAGCGGGGGAGCGGTCCGCGGGGTGGGTGCGCGGTGGGTACGGGGGGAGTGCGGGGAGGGCACGGGGAGGGTGCGCGGGGTGGATCGGCAGGCGCAGGCGGGATGGGCGGCGAGGGGGAGGGGGAGAAAGGGGCCGGCGGGTGGGCACGCGGCTGCGGCGGCCCGGGTCCGTCCACAGAAGTGGTGGGGGCGCCCTGATTTGTCCACAGGCGCGGTCGTGGGCGGCCCCGTGTTTGTCCACAGGCTGGGGGCCGTGGTGCTCCTTTGCCGTCGGAGGCGGGCAGTATGGGGCCATGACTGAGAGCAACGGGTCCGCCGCGCCGCAGCGGTACGAGGAGATGCCGGACTGGGAGAAGCGCTTCCGGGCGCCCCGGGTGTCACTGCCCGACTGGGCGGAGGACGCACCGGACCGCTCCCTGTTCGTGTCGAACGCGACAGGGACGTACGAGCTGTACGCCTGGAACCGGTCCACCGGCGAACAGCGCCAGGTGACGAACCGGGCCAACGGCACGACGGACGGCGTGCTCTCCCCGGACGGCGCCTGGATCTGGTGGTTCGACGACAAGGACGGCGACGAGTTCGGGGTCTGGCGCCGCCAGCCCTTCGAGGGCGGCGAGGACGAACTGGCGACACCGGGCCTCGACCCCTCGTACCCGGCGGGCCTGGCCCTGAGCAGAGACGGCCGTACGGCGGTGGTGGGCCGCTCCACCGACGAGGACGGCACGACGATCCATGTGGCGCGGCTCGACGAGGCGCCGGTCGAGCTGTACCGCCACCGCGAGTCGGCGGGTGTCGGAGACCTGTCCCACGACGGCACCCTGATCGCGATCGAGCACACCGAACACGGCGACGCGATGCACTCCGCGCTGCGGGTCCTGCGCCCCGACGGCTCCACGGTCGCCGAGCTGGACGACACCGAGGGCGGCACCCGGGAACTGGGTCTCGAGGTGCTGGGCTTCGCGCCCGTCGACGCCGACACCCGCCTGCTGATCGGCCACCAGCGCCGGGGCCGCTGGGAGCCGCTCGTCTGGGACGTGGCGACCGGCGAGCAGACCGACCTGGCCCTCGATCTGCCGGGTGACGTGGGCGCGGAATGGTATCCGGACGGTTCCGGGCTCCTGGTCTCGCACAGCTTCGAGGCCCGCAGCGAGCTGTTCCGCTACGACCTGACGAGCCGGGAACTCGTGCGGGTGCCGACCCCGCCGGGCACGGTCTCGAGCGCGACGGCCCGCCCCGACGGCAGCGTGGAGTACCTGTGGTCGTCGGCGGCCGAGCCGCCCACCGTCCGTTCGACGACGGGCGAGCCGGTCCTGGACCCGCCCGGCATGAAGTCCCCGGGGTCGGTGCCGGTGGAGGACGTGTGGGTGGAGGGCCCCGGCGGCCGCATCCACGCCCTGGTCCAGAAGCCGGCCGGCACGAGCGGCCCCCTGCCCACCGTGTTCGACATCCACGGCGGCCCCACCTGGCACGACAGCGACTCCTTCGCGGCCGGCCCCGCCGCCTGGGTCGACCACGGCTACGCGGTCGTCCGCGTCAACTACCGCGGCTCCACCGGCTACGGCCGCGCCTGGACGGACGCCCTGAAGCACCGGGTCGGCCTGATCGAGCTGGAGGACATCGCAGCGGTCCGCGACTGGGCGGTGACCTCGGGCCTGGCCGACCCCGACCGCCTGATCCTCACCGGCGGCTCCTGGGGCGGCTACCTGACCCTCCTGGGCCTGGGCACCCAGCCCGAGGCGTGGGCGCTGGGCATCGCGGCGGTCCCGGTGGCCGACTACGTCACGGCCTACCACGACGAGATGGAAGCCCTCAAGGCGATGGACCGCACGCTCCTGGGCGGCACCCCCGAGGAGGTCCCCGACCGCTTCAGGGCCTCCTCCCCCCTGACCTACGTGGACCAGGTCAAGGCCCCCGTCTACATCTCGGCCGGCGTCAACGACCCCCGCTGCCCCATCCGCCAGATCGACAACTACGTGACCCGCCTGGAGAACAGAGGAGCCCTCCACGAGGTCTACCGCTACGACGCCGGCCACGGCTCCCTGGTGGTGGACGAACGCATCAAGCAGGTCCGCCTGGAACTGCAGTTCGCGGAGAAATACCTGGACCACTGAGAAAACCCTGACACCGGCCCCCTGCCACAGGGCCCCTGACACAGGGCCCCTGCCACAGGGCTGCGGTGACCGGGCCCGGGCGTTGCGACACCTCGCCGGTGCCAGGGGCCGCCGGTCCTCCCGGGGCGGGTCACCATGCCGGGAGAACAAGCGGCGCGCCCCCTCGCCGCCGTCCCGGGGCCCCGCCCCTCCGGAGCGGGTCTCTGGGGCCGCGAAGTTCTGGGGCCGGGGGGCGCTTCTGGTCGGTGTTCAGGGTTCCCGGCCCCTACGCGGCGGTTTTCCGCGGCCGGGGTGCGGGGACCGAGTCCCCTCCGGAGCGGGTTCCCCCCAGCCAGGGGTGCAGGGGACGGAGTCCCCGCCGGCGCCCAGACTCCCGCACCACTTCGGAGCGGGTTCCCCCCAGCCAGGGGTGCAGGGGACGGAGTCCCCGCCGGCGCCCAGACTCCCGCACCACTTCGGAGCGGGTTCCCCCAGCCAGGGGCGCAGGGGACGGAGTCCCCGCCGGGGTCCGGGGCGGAGCCCCTGGGTGGGGTCGAGGGGGCGGAGCCCCTGGGGACGGGACGGGCAGGGGCGGCGGGGGCGGGAAAAGAAGGCGGCTACACCCCCGCCGCTCCCCTCCGCCGCCGCCCCAACAGCTCCGCCAACCCCCGCCGCGTAGCGGCCAGCACCACCCGGTCCTCCCCCCGCAGCACATACGAGTCGGGCAGATCCCACACCAGCCCCACCCCGGCCCCCACCCCGGCTCCCCGTCCCTCACCGCCCACCCCGGACGACTCCCGTCCGGCCCCCTCCAACGCCAACACCCGCCAGTACCCGGCCCGAAACGCCTCCCCCACCGTCTTCCCCGCCAACTGCCCGTGCCCCCCGACCTCCAGCGAAGCGAACAACAACACCCGCCGCTCCACCGGAATCGCCCCCAGGATCTGCCGCCCCATCATCGCCCCCGCGAACGACGGCGCGGCCAGATGCGTCACGCTCCGGCTCCGCGTCAACGCCTGCGGATGCGCCGCCCGCAACGTGCGATACACCGCGGTCGCGAAGTCGTCGTCGTACAGCCGCAGCACCACCCGCAGGTCGTGGTGTAAGGACCGCGCGTACAGGGCGGCCTCGAGATTCGTCGTGTCGGAGCTGGTCACCGCCAGCAGCGCATGCGCCCGATGGATCTTCGCCGCCTCCAGCACCCCCTCCTGCGTGACGTCCCCCAGTACCACCGGCACCCGCAACCGCCGTGCCACCGCGACCCCCCGCGCCTCCGGGGAGGCCTCGACGCACACCACGGGAATGTCCAGCTCCCGCAGCCGTGTCAGTACCCGCGTCCCGATCTTCCCCAGTCCCAGCAGCACCACATGCCCACCCAGCCCCCGCGGCGGCCGCCGCAACGACCCGGCCGCCCGGAACGTCCCCAGCCCCTCCAGCACGGCCGCCAGCAACACCGGCAGCAGCAGCAACCCGACCAGCCCGGAGAGGAGTTGAAGAACCTGCCGCTCGGTCGACTTCCCCACCGCCGGATCGTTGATCGAGAACAGGTCCAGCAGCGTCAGGTACACCGCCCCCAGCGGATGGACGCCGGTCACCAGCCACAACGCCACCGCGAGCGCGACGACACACCCCACGAGCCCCGCCAGCGACCACCGCAGCCGCCGCGAGAACAGGGAGGCGAACGGCGCCACGACCCCGACCCCCCGCCCGGAGGGCAACGCGGGCCCGGCCGAGTACGACACCTGTTCCAGCACGACGCTGCCCCGCCCGCTCGCGGCGGCGACCGTGGCCGCGTCCGGCAACAGCAGCGGCCCCTGCTCCCCGCTGGTCTCGGAACCGTCCGCGAAGGCCGGGTCGTTGCTCGTCGCGGACAGCAGGGCGAGCGTGGCCAGTCCGGGACCGGCGGCCCGTCCGGCCCCCGGGGCGGGCCGTTCGACGGCCCGCAGCAACAGCCCGTCCGTCTGGACGACCTTGCTGGTGCCGGCGACGGCGGTCGCGGCCAGCGCGGGCGCGGCGGTGTCGGCGTCGGACAGGACGGTGGTGGAGGCGTCCCCCACCGCGGACCCGCCACCCCCACCGACCGTCGCCAGGGCGGCCGCCTGGTCGAGGAGTTCCTCGATGTGCTGCCCCAACCGCCGGTTGTACAGCCGCAGGACGAGCCGCAGCCGGGGGTTGAGCCGACGGGCGGTGAGGGCGGCACGGATGTTCGTCTCGTCGTCGTCGTAGACGAGCGCGAGCGCGGCCGCTCGTTCCACTCCCGCCTCGGCGAGCACGGCCTCGGTCGGCTCGACGGCCTCCAACACCCGCCCCACGGAACCGGCTTCGCCACTTCCCGCCGTACCGGCGACCGCGCCCGACCCGGCTCCCGTCCCCGCCGCAGTTCCCGTTCCCGCTCCCGTCCCCCCGCCGTTCCCGGCAGCCCGATTGACGGCAGCGCTCACCACCCGGTCGAGCAGCGCGGCGGACACCGCGCGGGCGCGCCCCACGACAGGCGGCCGTACCCCCCGCTCGGAGGGCGGTACGACGAGCGTGACCTGTTCCTCGTACACCCCGCGCAACTCCGCGGCCAGCCGGTGCGCGAGCCCGTCATCGCCGCACACCACCATGTGTGCGCCGGACTCGCCCGGCGCCGGACCCTGATTCGGTAGACCAGCCACGAGGGGAAAGACTGCCTCACCGCGACGGGTGGTTCCAGATCCGCCCTGAACGGGCGGAGCCGTGAGCCCGTAAGGGAGGGGAGGGAGAACGACGCGACCCGGAGGTGCCCCACCCGTGGCCACGACCGAACAGGCCCCGAAGCGGCCGCCGGGCATCCCGGACCCGCCGAGCACCCACCACACGGCGAACACCCCGAGCCCGCCGAGCGCCCCGAAGCAGCCCGGCCCGCCGAACCCGCCGAGCGAGGACGAGAACACGCCTCCCGCCCCCCGCCGCCTGACCTCCCCCCTGGCCCTCACCCTCCTCCTGCTCCTCATGGTGCTGCTGCAGGCCCCCCTGCGCCGCACCCTCTCCGCCCCGGTGATGCAGACCTGGACGACGGTGTTCGTGGCGGTGATGATCCAGGCGCTGCCGTTCCTCGTCCTGGGCGTCCTGCTGTCGGCGGCGATCGCGGTCTACGTCCCGCCGTCCTTCTTCGCCAGGGCCCTGCCCCACCGGCCCGCGCTGGCGGTCCCGGTGGCCGGCCTGGCGGGCGCGGTCCTGCCGGGCTGCGAGTGCGCGTCCGTACCGGTGGCGGGTGCGCTGGTGCGCCGCGGGGTGACCCCCGCCGCGGCCCTCGCCTTCCTCCTCTCCGCCCCGGCGATCAACCCGATCGTGCTGACGGCGACGGCGGTGGCGTTCCCCCGCAACCCGGAGATGGTCCTGGCCCGCTTCGTGGCGAGCCTGCTGGTGGCCTGCGCCATGGGCTGGCTGTGGCACCGCCTGGGCCGCACGGACTGGATGCGGCCGCCGGCGCACGCACGGCACGAGGGCCGGAGCCGGGGCGAGGCGTTCTGGGACTCGACGCGCCACGACGTGATGCACGCGGGCGGTTTCCTGGTGGTGGGCGCGATGGCGGCGGCGACGCTGAAGGCGGTGGCCCCGGAGCACTGGCTGCGTACGGCGGCCGGCGACCCGGCGGTGGCGGTGCTGTCGCTCGCGGTGCTGGCGGTGGTCCTGTCGATCTGCTCGGAGGCGGACGCGTTCGTGGCGGCGTCGCTGACGCAGTTCTCGCTGACGGCCCGGCTGGCCTTCCTCGTCGTCGGCCCGATGATCGACCTGAAGCTGTTCGCGATGCAGGCCGGTACGTTCGGCCGCGGCTTCGCCCTCCGCTTCGCGCCCGTCACCTTCGTGCTGGCGATCAGCGGAGCGGTCCTGACCGGGGCGGTGCTGCTGTGAACCGCCAGGCCCAGTCGGCCGTCCTGTTCCTCCTCGGCGCGAGCCTGCTGCACGCGGGCACCACCGACCTCTACCTGCGTTACGTGAAAGCGGGCCTGCAACCCCTGCTCCTGGCGGCGGGCGCGGTCCTGATCGCGACGGCACTGGCGACGGCCTGGTACGAGTGGCGCGCGACACGGCCGAAGGAGGACCCCACCACCCTCCAAGCCCCACAGGCCCTCCAAGCCCCACAGGCCCCACAGGCCCCGCAGGCCCCGCAGGCCCCGCAGGCCCCGCAGGCCCCGCAGGCCCCGCAGGCCCCGCAGGCCCCACAGGCCCCTCACCCCGAACCCCGCGTCTCCTGGCTGCTCGTCCTCCCCCTCCTCGCCCTGATCCTGGTGGCCCCGCCGGCCCTCGGCTCGTACAGCGCCACCCGCGCCGGCACGGCGCTCCAGGAGCCGCCGGCCTACCCGCCGCTGCCCGCCTCGGACCCCCTCCGCCTCAGCGTGGCCGACTACGCGGGCCGCGCGGCCTACGACGACGGCCGCACCCTCACCGGCCGCCGCATCCGGCTCACCGGCTTCCTGGCACTGGACCGCGACGGCACCCCGTACCTGGTCCGCATGGCCCTCAACTGCTGCGCGGCGGACGCCCAGCCGGTCAAAGTGGGCCTGACCGGCCGGATCCCCCCGGTACTCCAGCCGGACACCTGGCTGGAGATCACCGGCACCTACACCCCGCACCGCGTCAAGGACCCCGTCAACGACGGCCCGATCCCCTTCATCGAGGTCACCGCGGCCAGGCCGACGCCCGCGCCGAAGGATCCCTACGACGAGACGTGGAACACCTGAAACGGCAGCGGCGTCAGGACTGGTACGGCTGCTGCTGCGGCTGCCCGTACGGCTGACCGCCCTGACCGCCGACGGCCTGCGCCTGCAGGTGCTCGGCCTGCTCCTTCACCAGCTTCTGCTCCGCCCCGCAGAACGTGCACTGCGTGGCGTACTTCGTCGAGATCGGGAACAGCGGCACGAAGAACAGCGTGAACTTCGTGACGCGCTTCCTCAGCGTGTGCGCGGACGGATTACCACAACGCCCGCACACCAGCGTCAGTATCGCGAGCTGGTACAGATACCCCTTGGTCCCAAAGATGATCATGTCGCCGGTCCTTTCCCGGTCCGTCGCCTCCCTCCCACAGCGCGAGGAAGCAGCGTCTGACACCACCCACGATGCCATCCACCCACCACCCATGATCCCCCCCACGGCCCACCCCGGCGGCCGACTCCACCACGTACCGGCGACCGCCGCCGCCCGGGCACGGGACGAGGGCCCGGCCCCCACTCGCACCTGACCCGTCGGCCACTTCCACACCTCGGTCGCCACCCCCTGATCGCGGTAGCTGACACCACCCCTCCTCAGCACTCCCCGAGTGCGAGTCCGGCCGTGGCCTGCTCCTGGGCGTGTGGCGCATTCGACTGCCGTGGCCACGGCCGGGTGATGGCCGAAATCCCAGACCTCACAAGCCGTTCCGTTTCCTACCGTGGTCCACACGGAGAGGGAGGGACAGAGCGGTGACCGGGGCGGACGAACGACGGAGCGCTCGAGCAGCGGGCGGCAGACCGGAGCCCCGTGCTGAGACGGGCGAGCTCTCCGCCTCTTCCGCCGCACAGAACATCCGATGAGCCGGCGTGACTGCCTCGCCAGGCAGCGGATCGATACCCCGCACCCGTACCGCTACGACATCGATCACCACGGGCGAACGAGGGCTGCGCAGGTGAACCAGGCGCCAGCGGAAGTGCGGGGGCACGTCCTTGGCCGGCAGTTCCGCAGTGGCCAGGCTGACCCATCGGTCATAGACCGTCGGACGGATACGGATGTCGGATCCACACCGCTCGCAGGTCAATGGCTCCACGAACGTCATGGTGTCCGGGCCGAGCTCCGGTCGGGGCAGCGCCGTGGCGCCCTCGTCCAACGCCATCCGATTCGCGAGCCGGTTCCAGCAGTCTTCGCAGAGTTCCGCAATGAGATCGATCCGCCCCCGACTGCGGACATTCGGACCGGGCCTCCCGCAGCGCTGGCACAAGCGGCCGTCACGATCACCAGTCGTCCCCATATGTTCGAGTGTGAGTGAGTCTGAGCCGTTTGCAGTAGGGCGCGATTCGGCCTTACCGAGGGGCCGCTCTGCTCTCCGCCGGGTGCCGGACCGGAGGACGTCCACCAGCTCGTCCGCCACGTCGGACGGCCCCAACCGAGGAGGCGCACCGGAGGTGTGCTGATCGACAGCGGCCGCCCTGCGATTCCAAGGCAACGCCAGAGGGCCCACACCGATCCGGTGAGGGCCCTCTGACCTGCTACTTCACTGTCGGGGTGGCGGGATTTGAACCCACGACCTCTTCGTCCCGAATGAGGATCGGTTGATGACCTTTCCTGCCTGGATTGTGTTTGTACAGGTCAGGTGGGTGGTCCCGGTTGGTCTCGGGTGGCGTGGAGGGGGCTTCGGGAGCGGGTCGGCTCCCAGATGACTCCCAAGGGTCGCGGGTGCTCACCAGCGTGGATGCGGGCGCTGGAGGGGGGCGGGTCGGGTCACACCTTCTTGACGACGATCGTGTCCGGCACCAGCTTCTCCAGGTCGTCGACATCCGAGGTGAAGACGGTGACCTGCCCCTTCTGCTGTCGCGCGATGACGGCGAGCACGGCGTCGATCGCGTACTTGTGGCCGTGCAACTTGGCGTCGGCCAGGAGCCGGCGTGCCTGGCGGGCCTCGTCCTTCCCGATGTCGACGACCTGGAGCCGGGACAGGACCCAGTCCCAGCGCTGTTCGGTCGTTCTGCCGTCGTACGCCTCAACCAGTGTCATCGGGGACGTCACCACCTCGGCTTCCTCTCGTGCCGCGAGGTCGAGCCAGGCGATCATCTTCCGATCGCCGCGCACCGCAAGGGACAGGGCTTCACAGTCCAGTACGAAGACACGGAGCGGCCGCTGTCCGCGCTCACCAGCTCGCTTCTTCACGCAGCCTCTCCGGCGTTGTGCTTTCCGGTGGTTCGACGCCGCTCGTGTTCCGCGTCGAGTTCGTCCAGCTCGTCGAGCGCTGCCGCATGTTCGTCCTCGGTGACGGGGCCGTGTTCTTCCTGCAGCCAGTCGACCAGTTCTCGGAGCCGGTCCCGGTCACGCTTGAAGCGCAGAGCCTCGGCGACGTACGCCGACAGGCCCCGCTCTGCGGCGTCCGCGCGGATCTCGTCCAGGAGATCCTCGGGAATCGTCACGGTTACCTTCTTTGTCGCCATACAAGAGACCATACTCTTGGTATCGCACTCCTTACCAGTGGGTCACGTGATCGACGCCCGGCGATCAGGCGGCCGGGGCGGGGCGTGGGATGCCGTGAAAGACCTGGCTGGTGTGCCAGGAGCGGTAGGTCGCCGCGACGGGGCGGGCGCCCGGTTGAGGTCCGATGAGCGGGCGGCCGGCGAGCCCTGTGACGTGCTCGCGGGCGGCGGGGCTGCGGCCGACGAAGCTCTGCGAGACCAGGATGCGGTGGCCGTCGCCGATGCCGAGCACGCCCTTGTCGAACAGCTTGTGGTGCAGAGAGCACAGGCACAGCCCGTTGTCGACCTCGTCCGGGCCGGCCAACGCCCACCAGCGCACATGCGCGGCCTCCAGCCCGACGGGCGTCGCGCCGATCATGCCGTCGTAGCCGCAGAAGGCGCACTGGTACTCGTACGCAGTCAGCACCATCTCCCGCATCCGCCGGTCCCGCTGCCGCCTCTCGGGCGTTGCCAGCGCGACTGTCTCCGCCAGCTCCAGTTCCAGGCCCACCGTCTCGCACAGGTCCTGGTGCAACGACGGCGGGAAGTGCAGGTCCAGCAGCACCCTTGCCATACGGCCCAGCAGTGACGGTTCCCGCCGCAGCGCCAGCCGCAGGTCCGGGGCCAGCCGCCCCGTGGCCCCACTGGCCCGCAGCTCCCGTACTCCCGTGCCGGGGCTGCCGACGCCGCGATCGGTCCGTACCTCCCACACCTCGTCGCTGACCAGATGGTGGAAGGGATAGGCGGGCGTGGTTCCACGCGTCGGGCCGTACTCCGCCAGGAGTTGCTTCAGATCGGCCTCCACCGCGGTGTATTGCAGCTCGTCCTCGGCATCAGCCTGGAACCGGCCCAGCGCGTACAGCAGCAGCAACGGCTTGTGCGGCGCCCGCGCTCCGTCGCGACTCCACTGCCTCAGGTTCGCGGCACGCTCCAGCCAATCCATGACCGTGATCGTAGTGATGCTTCGCCGCACATCACGCTGTCCGGGTGGCAACTCCTCCTGCGCCTGCGGCAGGCGCAACGGCTTCGCCGCCCGTGCGCCTGCCGGCCCGCCATTCCAGCGCCTGGGGTTCCTCGGTGAACTCGATCAGGTGCTGTCCGGCGAACCGTTGCAGCGCATCGCGTACCTCCGCCGGGGTGGCGTAGAAGAACTCCTTGCGACTGTTGACCTGGTTGACCCGCTTCGAGGCGAACTGCCGGTGGAGTTCCGTCTCCAGGCCGACCGCGTCCTTGCTGAAGATCAGCGCGTGCACGTCGAAGCGGAAGGGTACGGCCGCGCCGCTCAACTCGTAGACGCGCTCCAGTGGTTCGAGCCGACGGGTCATGCCGATCTTCACCATGCGATCACCGAAGGCGCCGATGTTCGAGATGACGTACACGTAGCCGGCGCGGATGTTCGCCGCGCGGGACTCGACGTCCTGCAGAGCGTTCTCGATCTCGGCCAGTTTGGCCTCCATCTCCGCCACGCCCGCCTCGTC
Organism: Streptomyces sp. NPDC088766; assembly: GCF_044750845.1. Lineage (NCBI taxonomy): Bacteria > Bacillati > Actinomycetota > Actinomycetes > Kitasatosporales > Streptomycetaceae > Streptomyces > Streptomyces sp. NPDC088766. The sequence goes on from NZ_JBIVKQ010000026.1 coordinate 99,839, forward strand.
ACCGCGCTCGCGCAGGCGGTCAAGTGCTGACTGATAGTGACCGAGTTCCTTGTTCAGCTTCTCGCGCTGCCGGTCGAGTTCCCGCTGGGCCGCTGCCTCCTCGCGCTCCCGGGCGCGTAACTCGCGCTGGGCTTCCTTCTCTTCTTCCTTCTTCTGCAGGAAGTCAGCAGTCAGCTCCAACTCCCTCACGCGCGCGTTGTGGTACTCGTCGGTGATCCGGATGTGCATGGTGGCACCGAGCCGGGCGATCGTCTCGCGGCTCTTGTAGAGCCGGTCGACGAGGGAGCTCAGCCGGTGCGGCCGCATGGACCGTACGGCGTAGTCGGCTTCGGCGTTGTAGGCGCGCAGCATGAGCTTGGAGAAGTCGCGGACCATCTTCTGGCCTTCGCGTTTGGAGCCGTTGACCGTCCAGTCCGTGGCCGCCTGGACGGCGCGGCCCGCACGGGCGAGCGCCTTGATCTCGTTCTGCAGCGTGTCGAGCCGGCTGCGGTAGGCGATCGCGTCGTGCAGCGCATGCCGGTAGGCGTAGATCCCGGCCTCCTGCAGCATGGCGGTCTCGTCGGCGTTGACGATCCGGCCCTGCAGTTCGGCAAGCCGTCGCTCGGCGTCGAAGACGTCCTTGCGGTGCCGGTCGGCCTCCTTGCGGACCCGTTCGGTCTCCTTTGCCGTACGGCGCGCGTCGGCGAGAATCTCCTTCGCCGTCTCGCGCGCGTCTTTGAGGATCCCCTCGGCCTCCTCGGCGGCTTCGGCGGACGTCCGCTCACGCAGTGCTGCGGCCTCCGCCTCGACCTGCCGTACGAGGCCGGCGACCTGCGCGGCATCCAGCCCCTGTGTTCTTTCGACCCACGCCCGCAGTTCTTCGGCCTCGGACACGGCATCCGAACGCCGACGCCCGAACAGCCCTCCCTTTCGAGGCGTCGGCACCGCGGTCGTGCTCCCGGCAGCGGCCGTGACCGGCACCGCAGAGGCTCCCGTGGCAGGGCCCACAGTGAGGGCGTCGGTGGTGGAGTCGGACTCAGGAACCCACAGCTGCCATCCTGCCGGCATCGGGGGCCACGTGGGATCGGGCCGCCAGTCCGGCGGCGGCATCCATCCCGCGGGTGGCACAGGCCAACCCGGTGGCGGATTGAAACGGTAAGTAGTCATTCCCCACCCCCTCGCCCCTGAGGCTCCCCAGCACACAGGGCACCGGATATTCCCGGCAAACGTAGAGTGACATTTTCCGGGTGATAGGCCCCTTGATCACCCGCATATTCCACCTCGTGACCATCCTGTGACTATGCGTGAGGATCTTTCCGGGGGAGGGACACGACTTCCAGGTGGCACGTGACGAAGTCCCCGCCCGGGCGAACCGGCCGACGAGCCAGAAGGGAGCGTCGTCCGGTGAGAAACGCTACGAGGGACAGCGCGGATGGCCGGACGTGCTGCTGTGTCTCCCTGCAGTTGCTGGCGGGGCGAAGACATCTCGCGCGATGCATCGCAGGGTGGCGTCAACCTGGTGATGAGGAGCGGCGCCGGTAGTTATGGCAAACGCCCAGTGACGGGCCCAACAGTCCTGGCTCAATAGGCACATGGAGATTGGCGAGCACTGGGCCTACCGCGCGAGGCCGAAGGAACTGGGCGGCGCGGTTCGCCAGGTGGAGGTCGTCCGCGTCGGTGGCCCTGGCAGATCTGGCTGGATCCACGTGCGGTTCCTCTAAGGCGATGCCGCTGGCCTGCAGGAGTGGATCAGCTCCGGCTCTCTCGTGGCACCGTGGTCGGATGTCGATGCCTTCCGCGCTGACGACGCGGCGGAGTTGGCACTGGCGGAGTCCTCACGCCATGTCCGAGGCAGCACGGAATTCGAGGCCTCCCGCATGATCCTCGGATTCGTTCGCCCCAAGAACAGGTTGCGACTACGCCGAACGGTGGCGGACGCAGGCGTTCTGGAGCTGAGCCGCCTCGACGAGACCGCGCCGCTCATCGGCATGGACGTCGTCGAACTACGCGGCGACACCATGGTGTTCGAGAACCACCGCGGAATGTGCCTGGCCGGGTGGCCGGTCACCGAGCGCATCGCCCGCCACGTGGCCGTACGCCTCGCCGACGAGATTCTTCCGGAGGTGGACCGCAAGCAGCAGGACATCGAGCAGGAGCGTGCCCAGCCCTCCTGGTACTCCTGCAGTCGGCGTGACGAGCGCAAGTTGGACGCGGAGGCAGCAGTCCTTCGAACCGTCCGAGCGTGGTGCGGCCGGGACAAGGCTGACCGCTACGACGAGTTGGTTGCGCTGCGCGCCGAGGTCATCCGGCTCGGGGGGTCGGTCGAGAAGGCGGTCAAGGCCCTACGCGACCGCGGCCACGGCGTCATCGCCTCCACCATTGAGCGCGACCTGGGCGTCCATATCTCCAGCCTTGATCCTGACGTGCGTCGATGACACCTCGCCACGGGTCTGGCTCCGGCTTGGGCGGCGCGGGCTGCGCCGGCGGCTTCTCCTTCTCCGGCCGGTGCGGGTGCCAGCCGTCGAGAAACGGTCGCAGCTGATCTCCTGTCGGCTCCGCATGGAAATTGAGCGAGGCCAGGCCCCTGCCGTTCATGGTGGGGTCGAGCAGGTCGGCCTCCGTCTTTCCCCAAGCCGACCACTCTCGCAGTCTCTCGGCTTCGAGGGCATCCTGCGACGCGACGGCGGCTTCATCCAGAGCGGCGCAGAAAGCCCTGATCTCCCCTGCGGCCCGCCACCGCTCAAGGGCCGTGCCGAAGTGCTTGTCCCGTGCCGCGTGAGCGGCCTTGATCGAAGCGACACCGACGGCGGCCTCCCACTCCCGCCGTTCGCGTTCCTCCCGCTCCGCTTCCAGCCGCCGGCGCTCTGCCTCCTGCCGCTCTCGTTCCTCTCGCAGACGCTGCTGCTCCGCCTCATGTTCCAGCCGAGCCCGCTCCTGCTCCTCCGCGCGCGCCTTCAACGCCCGGAAGACTGAGCCGATCTGCTCCTCCAAGGGCTTCTTGGCGGTGTCGGCCCACTCCTTCTTCCAGCCGTAGCTGTGGCCGTAGCCGTAGCCCGAGTGCTGGCCAACCACCAGTTCCAGCTCGCCGGACGGCTCGAACTTGTGCGCCGGGGCGACCCGCTGCCAGTCGTACGTACGGCGGCCGGGCTGCTTGGGTACGTACCGGACCTGCTTCTGCCGCTCGCGGAAGCTGATCTCGTACGTTCTGCCGTGGACGGTAAGCAGCGGCCTGGGCTGCTTGCGCTTCTTGGACACCGCGATCTCGCCGTACCGTGCGAGAGCCTGCTCGGCGAGGAGCCCGAGCAGCTCGAGCACTCTCGGCAGGACCTCCTCGGAGATCTCGAAGGCGCTGTGGTCCGCGGTGACTGCGGCGAGCACGTCCTTGACGTCGGTGATCACACGGCTGCGTGCCAGGCGGATCCGGTTCCACTCGGTGTCGTCCTCACCGGTCACCCGGAGCAGGCCGAGGAAGAAGTCCCCCTTCGCCCGCCCGCTGTACTTCAGGTGGTATCCCTCCGGGGCGCGCTGCCGTGCCGCGTCGAAGGCTCTGCGATACCGAGCCCGTTCCGCGTCGCTGGGGTCCGGGACCCGAAGGAATCGTCCGGCTTCCTGCACTTGTACGATCAGTGCCGCCTCGACTTCCGCTGGTGACGGGCGTGTGGGTTTCACGGCACGCTGCAGGGCTGGCTTGGTCTCGGGTGGGGGAGCGGCGTCCTGCCGAGGGCGAGGTGCAGCCGGCGCCTTGGCTCCATATGCCGCCGAACGAGGTCTGCGTGGAGCTGGCTCGGGGCGGTCGGGATGATGCCCGTGTTCCAGGTAGAAGCGTCCCGCGTCGGTGATCTCCGCCTGCCACTTCCCCTTCTTCTTGGGCATTGTGATCAGGCCCCGGTCCTTGAGCGCGCGGGCCGTGGTCGCGAGCTCGGGGTTGTCCGACGTGACGGGGTCGGTTCCGTCCCCACCGATGCGAGTGAGGAGCGCGAGCTGCCGGTCATTTAATGGAGACCATGGGTGCATGGCGATCGTCGTACCGTCCGGGGGTTCCCCGGCACAAGCTGTGGGGAAGGGCCCTCCCGGGGTGCACCCGGCGCACAGCGCACTCGAAGGCGGAACGCCCCTCGCCGGGAGCCGCCGGGAGCCGGATCCCGAAGATCACACCCAGTTGGCTCCCAAACGGCTCCCAAAACGGGGCCACACAACAAATCAGGCCCGGTGCTGATCTCTCAGCACCGGGCCTGACCTGGTGTTTCTCTGTCGGGGTGGCGGGATTTGAACCCACGACCTCTTCGTCCCGAAGCAACTTGGGTGGGGGCGCTGCCTTGGGCTGGTGTGGCTCTCACCTGCTCCGATGGTCCGCAGGCGTCCGCCCCCGTCCGCTACTGTCCGTCGGTGTTGTCACTCAGTTAGACACTCACCCGGCAGGCGCTACGTGAGCTTCAGTCGCCCACGAACCACAGGTAACTGCCTGGAGTGGCTGCGCACTCACCCAGCATCCTCGCGAGGTCGTCCAATGCGGCGAGCTGACGCTCGTCACTGCATCGTTGCTTCAGATCGTCAATCTCACGGACGGCGGCTGCGGCCTCCTGCTCGTTCATCAACGTGTCCCCGTACAGATCGACGGCAGTGAGCCTCCCGGGTATGCCGAGGAGTTGAAGCGATCCGAGAGCATCGGCCAGAGCGTCGCCATGCCCGTAGGAACTCTGCAAGAGCGTCGCGCGCCAGTTCTTGCGCGCCGGCCGTGATGAGTGCAGCTCCAGATCAATCCCCATGCCTCATGATGCACACGCTGTGCTGTTGGACAGCCGCTCGCGACCTGCGCGGCCACAGGTGGTCAAGGCCCTTCACTCACAGATGTCCTTTTGCCCTGGGTCTTGCCGGGGATCTTGGTGAGCTGGGTCTTTGCTGGTCAGGGGCGGTGGGCTCGTGCGCCTGGTGGTCGTCGTTGGTCGTCGTTGGCCACTGTCGAGGGGCCTCGGACGGCCCAGGGACGGCCCAGTCTCGGCGCGCTCAGCTGGTGGCCGGCACCTTCGATGCGCCCCGTCTGAACCTCAGCCGACGACAGTCAGCCAGAGCGGCGGGCGCGTCGACCGACCACGCACGCGTGTGCCTCGCTGCACCCCCACCGGCCTCAGCCACGCCGCTTGTTTGCCTTGGGCCAGCGCCGTACTGGGCGGCGGCATGCGGCGGGAGCCTCGAAGAAGCCTGCAGAGACCCTTCCTGCCAGCGGCACCGCTTTGCGGGGTACAGCCAAGGTTGACCTTCTGGAATCACTCACCATCAGTGCTCACAAACTCGATGCGCCGTAAGGAGGACTTCTGGGATCCTTGGCACCAGTCCGGAAGGAGTTGCTATGGGCTTGGACGTGGAGTGGATTGAGGAGATCGGTGATTTCGAGGTGCCGTGGCAGGAGTGCGGTGCCGAGTGGCTGGATAAAATGCACGAACTTTCTGGCTACTCTGGTTCTGCCGGGTACACGACTGAAGGGCAAATTGGAGGTCCGGTACTAGTTGAGCTCCAGCCGGATGGAAGTGGGCCTGGAAACCCAAGAGTTCTGATCATTCCGAGGGACGACGGAAGAGTCACTGTAGCCCTAGCTGGCTCCCTTCCCAAAGCTGGCGAAGCCGTAAAGTCACACTGGCTGGATATCGCCCAGCAGGCCACCTCGGCACTGAGTATTCCGGATTCTGCGCACAAGTGGACGGCACTCATTGGCCAAAAGCCGTCACAAGTCTCATACCCGACCGTCAAGCTCGGAGCGGATTCCCGGGCATGTCAAATGAGTCTGACTCAGTCAGAAACAGCACTCGTGGAACCGGTGGTTAACACTGTCTCGTCGTTGAATTCCTGGCATATGATGGTGTCGTTTCCAATTGAAGTTCGAGGAACGGCAACGGCGCGTACGTGGCAGGATGCCGAGAAGAAGGCCGCCAGGGACGTGAACAGGCTGGCTGCACTGCTCTCTCTTGCTTGGGACACCCCGATCGATGTCCGGGACCGCCCTTCGTTGACGACTTCAAGAGTGCCTCGTGAAACTCCGCGCTACCCGCATTGGTCCAGGGAAATTCCCGTAGAACTGCCTGCGGAAAGTCAGTTCCTGACTGTTTCAGTTCCGGCCTGGCTGGGCGATGCCTGGAAGAAGCTCAACGGAAGTAGAAAGCTCGATTCAGCGCTCGCTATGCACATGGAGGGGGTTCGCATTCTGGATAACCATCCGAGCCTAGCGCTGGTCTCTTTCGTGTCTTGCATTGAGGCGATCTCTCTCATGATTTACCGCGAGGACAGGTGTTCCGCTTGTAGAGGTCATGTCAGAATTGCGGATAAGTTCCGAGAAACCCTGAAGCGGGTTGCTAGCGATTCGGAAGCGACCTACCTTCACCGCGTCTACAATGACAGGTCGCGCACCGTTCACGATGGCAGACTTCACGGTGGTGAGATGTGGCTTGGGCTGCATAGGTTTGGAATTATCTCACCTCCAGAGGCTGAATTCACCCGGGAAGTTGTCCGGCGGATGCAGTCCGCCTCGGCGAAACTGCTATTGCTTGCGGCCCAAAGCGGGCTGCCGCAAGCTCGTATTCACTTGGACTAGAGACTTCTTTTGCAGCTGCCCTGGGTGCGGCACGGGCGCCGGCCGGGCTGGAGCGGGACGGAGGCAGGAGCGCAGGCCCGGCCGGGGGCCGGGCCGCGCGCGGGGAGCGGAGCGAGCCGCCTTGAACCAGTAGAGAAAGTTTGAATCATGGCTGCTCTGCCGGTGCTGATCTGGCTTCCGTCGGCCGGTACCGCGTCCCTCGTGGTGTAGAACCCTGGCATGGGGAGTGAGCGGCGAGAGCTGATGAAGGCGCTTGGGGCACGTCTTCGTGGGCTGCGTGCAGAAGCCGGCCTGACGGGTGCCGCCTTGGCGGAGCGGGCCGGTGTGGGTCAACCGACCGTGTCCAAGGTGGAGAACGGGCGGATGGTCCCGAGTGCGGACGTCCTGGATCGTCTGTCGGATGCTCTCGGCCTGGACGGGTCGACCGCTCGTGAGGTGCGTGACCTCCTGGTCGCGGTGATGGCCGCATCGGAGACCGCCAAGGCTTCCAGTGAGGCTCTTGACGGAGCGACCCTTGATGAAGCGGTGCGATCCGCTCGGCTGGTCCGGTCGTTCCAATGTGTCGTCCTGCCGGCCATGCTCCAGAGTGCGGAGTACGCCCGGCACGTCTTCGACAGCGCACCTCACACGACTCCTGAGGTAGTCGGCCGAGCTGTGGCCGCCCGTGTCGAGCGGCAGAGCCTCTTGTACGAGCCTGGGCGCGAGTCGGTGTTCGTACTGACGGAAGGCGTGTTGAGGACGTGGCCGGGGAGTCCCGCGCTGATGCTCGCCCAGCTCGACCGGTTGATGGCCGTAGAGAGCCTGAGAACCGTCCGTCTCGGCGTCATCCCGTGGCGTCGGCCTGTGCCGGTGATGCCTCGGCACGGCTTCACCCTGTGCGACTCGCGTGCCGTGGTCGTCGAGACCTTCCGCGGCGAACAGGTCGTGGACGACTCCGCCGAAGTGGCCGCGTACGAGGAGACGTTCAGCCGCTTCGCGGGGGCAGCGGTCTTCGGGCCTGAGGTGCGGGAACTGCTGCTTCAGGTGATGGCGGAGTTCCGGGATCTGGAGACTTCCGCCACCCGTTAGAGGAATAATTCCTCAACATGCCTGGCTCTGTGGTGTCGCGTGGGAATACTCTGCCGCTGTGCTGTCTAGTCCCCTAGACGAACTGGAGCTTTCCCATGTCCAAAAAGTGGGCCCGCATGTTCCCTGGCCAAGTCGGACACGTGGCCGAAGCGCGCCACTTCGTTGCCGCTCTCCTTGAGGGCGAGGACTCGACCCTCGTCGAGGATGCCGTCCTGGTCGTCAGCGAACTGGCGACCAACGCCGTCCAGCACACGCGAAGCGGCTGGTATCGCGGATGGTTCCTCGTGGTCATCGGCTTCACTGACGACCTGCTGCGCATCCAGGTGACCGATCAGGGCGGCGACGAAGAACCGATGGTGCGGGGCGTGAAGACTCTGGTGGACGAAGGCGGCCGCGGACTCCTCCTCGTCGACGCGTACGCCAAGGACTGGGGAGTGAAGGACCGGCCCGGCGGTGCACGCTGCATCTGGGTCGACCTGGCGCGGGTGAGCGGCTGATGATGGCCTGCGCCTCGGTGGTCTGCCCCGGTCTGTCGGGCGGTGGGGCGTGAGCCCTCGCGGGGTGCCCCGTCGCAGAGCCGGGTTCTACGTGATCGGCGTTCCTTCTGGACGGCGGCTCGCGCCCTTTCTGTCTAGGGCCCTAGACTCCTGGGTAGTCATAGGAGGTGAAGCCATGTCGGACGAGTTGCGGCGCATTATGGCGATCGATGACCCGTACCTGCTGCTGCGGGAGGTCACGACGCGTCTGGCCGACGCGCAGCAGGAGGTGACCGAACTCGCCCGGCTTCGCCGTCGAGTGGTCCAGGATCTGCACGCCCAAGGGCTGTCGTATGCGCAGATCGCCACGAAAGCCGGCCTGAGCCGGGGCCGGATCCATCAGATTCGCCATACCGGTCCGGCGCCGGAAGGTGCCTTCCTCGGGCGCGGTTCCGTCGTCGTCGCCACCCCCCTGCGGCGGGACGACGAGCGCGGGCGCACGGTTGTTGCCGTGGACGATGTCAGCTCGGGCAAGCGTCTCGAGGACCTCGCCCGGTCGTACGGTCTCGATGTCACCTCCGAGCACGTGCCGGTGTCCGGTGAGATCGACCTCAACCGTGACGGCCTGGTCGTCGTCTGCGGCCCGCGGATGTCCCAGCAGATGTGGGACACCTACGCGCAGGATCCGGTACTGCGCTGGGAGCGCGCGGAAGACGGACCGTGGACGCTCGTCGACCGCCGGACCGGCACGGTGTACCGGTCCGGACAGGACAGCGATCCGGCGCGCCCGTACGACGTCGGATACGTCGGCCGGCTGCCACGCCCCGACGGCAAGGGCTCGCTGCTCGCCATCGCCGGTATCCACACGCAAGGCTCCCTCGGCGTCGTCCAGCTGCTCGCCTCCGACCTGAACACGGTCTGGGGGCAGGTGGGTGAGCATCTCTTCTCCACCCTGGTCGGCGTCGAGTACGACCCCGAGACCAGCGAACCGCGCTCCGTCGAACTGCTCACCCCCCTCTACCGGCACGACGAGGAGTCGACGGCGTGAGGGTCACCCTCGGCTCGCTGCCCGCCGAACCGGGCCGGGAGAACGAGGACTTCGCCGCCGCCGCTCCCGGAGCGGCCGTTCTCCTGGACGGCGCCGGCGTCGCCAAGGCGGAAACCGGGTGCACGCACGGTGTCGCCTGGTTCTCCGCGACGCTGGGCGGGCTGCTGCTGAGCACCATCACCGCGCACCCCGCCCGGCCGCTGGCCGCATGCCTGGCCGACGCGATCGACTCCGTCAGATCGCTGCACGAAGGTGTCTGCGACCTCGTCCACCGGGCCAGTCCGACCAGCACGGTCGTTGCCGTCCGGGCTGGTGTGGATGCCCTGGAGTACCTCGTTCTCGGTGACTCCTCGCTCCTCCTCGCGGACAAGGGGCCCGGGGTCACCGTCGTTACCGACCGGCGCCTGGACGACGTCGGCCGGCGGCTACGCGGACCGGTCGACGCGTTGCCGACGGGCTCGCCTGAGCATGCCGCCGCCCTGGCGGAGTACCGCGACGCGCTGACCGGCCTGCGTAACCGGCCGGGCGGCTTCTGGATCGCCGGGCCTGATCCTCGCGCGGCCGAACACACCCTCACGGGGACAGCAGAGCTGGACTCTCTGTCCTCCGTGACGCTGCTGAGCGACGGAGCGACGCGACTCGTCGACCGCTTCGAACTCACCACCTGGCAAGAGACCGTGGCCGTTCTCGACTCGTCGGGGCCCTCCGAGCTGATCCGCCGCGTGCGGGAAGCTGAAGCCGACGACCCCGACGGGCGGCGCTGGCCGCGAGGCAAAACGCATGACGATGCCACCGTTCTGCACTGGGTGCTGCCTTAGGTCTGTTGTGTCTCACGCTGACACAGGCCAGCCTGCTTCAGAGGGGTAGGTCGGTCCCCCTCATGCGGGAATGGGCCGGGCGCATTGCGCTCCAGCGTCCTTAGACGTCACTGTCCTCGACGCCTCCTCGCAACCCCCACTCGTCAAGGCCGGAGTAGATCAACGCAGTACGAGCCGCGGGGAATGACAGAGACTCGGCTTCTCCTGAATACATCGCCACCAGGCAATCGGTACCTCGCCACCAGTTGTCCGCCAGCCCTCTTACCTCTCGCACCGGCTCGTAGGCGTCCAGCTCGACGCCGTCGACAGCGTCACCGGTGATCTTGGTGATCTGCTTCGCCCACATGGAGGCATGGTGGGCCAGCGCAAGCGACTCCACCCATCCCTCGACAGATGCATGGAGCGGAGTCCACTGGTGGGAATGGATGCCGAACTCACCGGCCGGTCCGATCATGAACGAGTAGGGGACTGCGGTCCGCTGATCTCCTGCTTCGAACGACCACCCTTCAGAGGGTGAGCCTTCCGGCGCGTCGGGGTTGAGGTACTTGGGGCCGCCGTCGTACTGCGGCCCGGGCGGCAAGACCAGACCTCCCCATCGCTGTTGGTAGGCAGCCATCCGGTCGATTACTTCCGCTGGGATGTCCCGCTCCAGCCACCACCCCCGGTGCTCCTCGACCGGCTTCACACCGACCCTGATGCCGTGCGCACTCACGAAGGATCGAGCCCTTCGAGTCAGCCCGTCGGGAACGCCGTTGTAGAGGTGGAGGTTCATAGGCGGACGCTACATCGGACGGCTGGACAACCTCAGCTCGTATACCCCCCTAGACAATTGGCGGGGTGTCGGCCTACTGTTGCCGTCAACCCCCCTAGACAGTTGGGGTGGATCACTCCTCTGCTGTCTAGGGGGGTATCCAGTCGGAACGGTGCCGGCCAACCGGCGCCGCCAACCAGTGAGGTTCAGAAAATGCGTGTCATCCCCGTGGACGTCTCGGCCGCGACGCTGCTCGTCACGAAGCTGCCGGAGGTGAAGGTGAAGGACCGTCAGACCGGTGAGGTAGCTGTGGACCCGGTGACCAACCAGCGGCTCATGGTGCTGGAGCTGGTGTTCATCGCGCAGGGCGGTTCGGACATGATCAAGGTGACCGTTCCGGAGGCGGGCATCGGTGAGGGCCTGGTGATGGGCGCCCCGGTCATCCTGTCGGGCCTCGTCGCCCGGCCCTGGGAGAGCGAGTTCGGCGGGCGGATGCGGCACGGCATCGCCTACCGGGCGGACGCCGTTATGGTCAACGCTCCCGCCTCGGTCCAGGGCTGAGCGCCGTGACCGACACCCTGTGGGCGCTGTCGCTCTGCCTGGTGGCACTCGCTGCGCTGCTGGTGCTGCGGCGTCGTATGCCGGTCGTCTTCTGGTGGCTCGTCGGGTATCCGCTCGTCGCGCTGCGTGTGCTCGCCACCTATCGCGCCACGATGGACGCCTGTGGTCTGACGGTGCCGGCTTCGGCCGTCCGTCGGGCCACGGCCCGGATGATCGGGCGGGAAGCGGCACCCGTACCGCCTCGTCGGTCGTTCCCGGTGCCGACCGGGTCCGGCCTCGTGATGCGGCTGCGGATGGCGACCGGGCAGGCACCGGAGGACTTCATGGCCTCGGCCGACCGGTTGCGCCATGCCTGGTCCGCTCATGCCGTCCACATCCGTCCCACCAAGCCGGGCCGGCTCGAACTGCGGCTGATCGGCTGGGACGTCCTCGCGGACGTGCGGCGGCCCCGGCAGCAGAGTGGCGGTCTTCTCTCCCTGCCGCTGGCGCTGCGCGATGACGGACGCTGGCACGTACGGGACTTCCGCGCCGTGCCGCACGAACTCATCCTCGGCGCCACGCAGTCCGGCAAGTCCGTCTACCTGCGCAACCTGCTGTGCGGTCTGGCCCGGCAACCGGTCGTCCTCGTCGGGATCGACTGCAAGTGGGGCGTTGAACTCGCCCCATTCGCACCGCGGTTGTCGGCCCTCGCCGACACCCCGGACCGGGCCAACGAACTCCTCGACGCCCTGCTGGAAGAGATGGAGGCACGGTTCCGCCTCATCGGTCTCGCCTCTGCCGGACCGGACACCGTTCTGACCTCGGACGTATGGGGGCTGCCGGACAAGGTGCGGCCGGTGCCGGTCGTGGTCGTCGTCGACGAGGTGGCGGAACTCTTCCTCGCCGCGAGCCGGGACGACGAGAAGCGGCGCGACGCGATGGTCACCAAGCTCATCCGCATCGCCCAGCTCGGCCGCGCGGCCGGCATCTACCTGGAGGTCTGCGGGCAGCGCTTCGGCTCCGAACTCGGTAAGGGCGCCACCATGCTCCGGGCCCAGCTCACCGGCCGTGTCTGCCACCGTGTGAACGACGAGTCCTCGGCGAACATGGCGCTCGCCGACATCTCCCCTGAGGCGGCGCTGGCCGCCACCTCCATCCCGGCCGAACGACCCGGCGTCGCGATCCTCGGCGACTCCTCCGGCGGCTGGTCCCGCGCCCGCTCCCCGCACCTCACCCTCGACGAAGCGGCGGCCGTCTGCCGCGCAACTGCCGCCCTCGTGCCGGAACTGCCCCGCCTCGACTCCTTCCGGCTGGCCGTCGCCGCCGAGCCCGCCGGGGTGGCCGCTCCCGCCACTCCCGTGCCCACCGCTCGCCCGGTGGCCGAGTAGCCGCACCCCCTTTCCACGGTCGGCGTGACCGCTTCGCGCCACGTCCCTACCCCTCCCATGCCTTGAACCGGAAGGAAGCCCCGTGTCCCGTCCCTCGATCGCCGAGGTCAGCGCCCTCGTCGCCGACCTGGCCGCGCTCCGCCAGAACCCGTACCGCACCTCCGCCGAGTACGCGGCGCTCATGAGTCGTAAGGCGGATCTGCTGGAGCGCATCGCGGCTCACACGCCCGGCGACGCCGACGCCGCCGAGGTGGCCCGCCTGGCCCGTGAGCGTGCCGACTCGCTCAAGCCCGCCAACTGACCGCACGGAAGGGATCGCGAGCCGATGCGTGCCCACCTCGCCCGCGTGGACGCCGTGATTGTCCAAGCCGTCATCGCGGGCGCCCTGTCCTTCTCCCACCTGCACGACCTCGCAGAAGCGGCCGGACAGGGCGGCTGGAAGGCGTGGGCCTACCCCGTCAGCGTCGATCTGCTCCTGGTCGCCGCCTGGCGCCGGATGCGCGAACAGCAGCGCGCCGGACACCCGGCCGGGGGGCCGAGGCTGTGGTTCCTGGTCGCCCTGGCCGCATCCCTCGGCGCCAACGTCGCCACCGCCGGACTTCTCGACCTGGACGACGTCCCCGCCTCGCTGCGCGTCGTGGTGGCCGGCTGGCCCGCCGTCGCCTTCTTCGGCGGAACCCTCCTGGCCCACACGCCCCGCACCCCGAAGGAACCCACGGCCCCGAAGCCCGCGGAGACGGCCCCCGTGGTCGACGAACCCGACCGTGACGCGCTCCCGCCACCGCCCACGGAACCGGTCGCCGACGAGCCTCCCGCCAGCCTCGGCACTGACCCGCCGCCCGCTCCCGCCATCGTCCTGCCGCCCGCCCTCGTCGACCGCGTCCAGGCCCTCGCCGAGGAACACCGCGCCACCACCGGACAGGCGGCCGACCCCGACGCCGTACGCGCCCGGCTCGGTCTCCCGCCCTCCATGACGCCGTCCGTCGCCGCCCACCTCTGAGAAGGGACCGCCCATGAACCCGCGCTTCCGCAACGTCCGCCGCATCGGCCCCGTACAGGTCGCCTCGTACCTCGCCCGCGGCCGCAACCGCCACCTCGCCGCCTGCACGGCGCCGAACTGCGACTTCGCCGCCGAGTACGACAGCCGCGCCGCCGCCGAACTCGCCGCCCGCACCCACCGCTGCAAGGCCTGAGAAGGAGATCACCGCCATGGACGTCCCGCTCTGGTTCGCCGTCCTCGTCGTCGCCGTCCTCGGCATCCAGCTCGCCCGCCCGCCGTGGTGGCTGGTCGCCCTGCTCCTCCTCGGCGGCTACCTCGTCGCCAACAGCTTCCTCGCCCCCGCCGTCGCCACCCTCCTCGACTGACCGCCCGCAGAAGGGATCACCCACGTGTTCACCCCGAAGTACCCGCCGCAGGACACCGCCCCGGCCCCCACCACCTCGGCCCCGAACGTCTACAGCCCGACGTCCTACGCCCCCACCCCGGCCCCGGTGCCCAGCCGCCCGGCCGTCCAGCTCACCGCGGGCAGCACGCTCGCCCTCGCGGCCGGCGGCGGCGCCCTGGTCCTCGTCGTCGGCACGGTCCTGGTCTCCATGCTCCTCGCCGTCGCGATCACCGCCGCCTCCGTGGCCGTCTGCGCGGTCACCGTCCGCTCGATCCTCAAGAGCGACCGCCGCTGACCTCATCGCCTTCCGCGCCTCGGCTTGCCCACACTGTCTAGTCCCCTGGACAAGCCGGGGCGCCTGCCCCAAGCTCCGTCACTTCCTGGAGGAACCCGCACATGCGCCCCGAGACTCCCACCGGAGTCATCCGTCAGGTGGCGAACCTCGCCCAGTTCGGCGACCTCGGCGGCTACGCCCGGCAGATCCAACGGCTCGGCGGCTGCGAACGGCCCGTCCGGATGGAGGGCCACCGCCTCGACGTCCACGTCGCCACCGGCGAGATCGTCCGTGAGGTCGTCGACCGCGACCTTCCCGCCGGACAGCTCCTCATTCGCTGCAACAACCGCCGCGCCACCCGGTGCGCCGCCTGCGCCGAGGTCTACCGCAGAGACACCTTCCACCTCGTCACGGCCGGCCTCAGCGGCGGCAAGGGCATCGGCCCGACCGTCGCCCAACACCCCCGCGTCTTCGCCACCTTCACCGCTCCTTCCTTCGGCCCCGTCCACAACCGCCCCGGCGGCGGCCGCTGCCGCTGCGGACGCCTCCACGCCGACGACGACCCGGCCCTCGGCACACCCCTGGCCCCCGAGCGCTACGACTACCGCGCGGCCGTCCTGTGGAACGCGCACGCCGGTGCCCTGTGGGCCCGCTTCACCACCTACCTGCGCCAACAGCTCGCCTCCCGCGCGGGCATCGGCCGCACCGAGCTGCGCCACTGCCTCAAGGTGTCCTACGCCAAGGTCGCCGAGTACCAGCGGCGCGGCGCCGTCCACTTCCATGCCGTGATCCGCCTCGACGGCCCCGAAGGCGCCGAGGACACCCCACCGCACTGGGCCACCACGGAACTCCTCACCGACGCCATCCGCTCGGCCGCCCACCTCGCCGAGACACCCGGCCCGGTCCTCGACGGCCGCGCCCACACCTTCCGCTTCGGCAAACAGCTCGACATCCGCCCCATCCGCTCGGCGGACTTCGCGGGCACCTCCGACCTGTCCAGCCGTGCCGTGGCCGCCTACATCGCCAAGTACGCCACCAAGGGCGCCGAATCCGCGGGCACCCTCGACCGCCCCATCCGCAACCCGATCACCGACCTGATCGGCTCCGGCGTCACCGACCACGCCCGCCAGATGATCCTCACCTGCTGGCACCTCGGCGCCCTGCCCGAACTCGAAGACCTCCGCCTACGCAAGTGGGCCCACATGCTCGGCTTCCGCGGCCACTTCTCCACCAAGTCCCGCGCCTACTCCGTCACCCTCGGCGCCCTCCGCCAGGAACGCACCGACCACAACGAAGCCCTCACCCGCGAACGCGCCGCCGCAGCCGGCCACCCCCTCCCGGACCCGGACACCGTCCTCGTCCTCTCCCACTGGCGCTTCGCCGGCACCGGCCTGACCGCCGCAGAGACCTGGCTCGCCGCCTCACGCCCCTTCGCTCTCGACCCGGAAGGAGAACCCGACCATGCGTCATGACGAACTGCTCACCGTCGCCGAGGTGATGAGCCGCCTCCGGCTCGGCCGGTCCACCGTCTACGACCTGATCCGCACGCGGCGGCTGCCCTCGGTCACGATCGGCCGGTGCCGACGCATTCCGGCTTCCGCTCTGGGCGACTTCATCGCGGAAGAGATGGGGCGTGCCGCCTGATGACCAAGCGCCGTAGCCGCGGTGACGGCGGCCTGCACTGGGACGAGAAGAGACAACGGTGGATCGCCACGGCGAACCTCGGCTTCGACCCGAGCGGCAAGCGGATCGTGAAGCGGGGGAGTGGCAAGACCAAGACGGAGGCGAAGAACAAGCTCAAGGAGGTGCTGCGGGACCACGAGGACGGCCTCGCCATCGCGCCGACCAACTACACCGTGAAGGACGCTGTCACGGACTGGCTCGCCTACGGCCTGGCCGGCCTCGATCCCAGCACCCTTGCGACCACCACGCTCCTCAGTGAGAAGCACGTCATTCCGGCGCTCGGCGCTCGCAAGCTCCGCGACCTCAGCGCCGAGGACGTGGACCGCTGGCTCGCCAGGAAGGCGCAGACCCTCAGCACCCGCACCCTCCAGTCACTCCACTCGTGCCTGAACCGCGCGGTCAAGCGGGCCATGGCGCGGGACAAGGTGAAGCGCAACGTCGTCGAGCTGTGCTCGGTCCCCCAGGGGCAGGCCGGGCGCCCTTCCAAGGCGCTCACCTTCGCCCAGGCTGAGGCCGTGCTCAAGGGCGCCGAGGGGACCTCGATGCACGCCTACATCGTCCTCGCCCTGCTGACCGGTGCCCGTACCGAGGAACTGCGGGCCCTCACCTGGGATCACGTCTTCCTCAAGGGCCGCCCCGAGATGGACCCGCCGCAGCCTCCCCACATCGCCGTCTGGCGTTCGGTCCGACGTACCGGAGACACCAAGACCCGGAAGTCCCGGCGCACCCTCGCCCTGCCGGCGCGCTGTGTCGAAGCGCTTTGGCAGCAGTTCGAGGATCAGGGCTGGGACCGGCTCGCCGCCGACGAGAAGTGGGAGGAACACGGGCTCGTCTTCTCCTCGGCCGTGGGCAAGCCGCTCGACGCGGCGAATGTCCGCCGCGCCTTCCGTCAGGCGCTCAAGGACGTCGACGGGATCAACGCCGACGAGTGGACGCCGCGGGAGCTCCGGCACAGCTTCGTGTCCCTGCTCTCCGACCGGGGCGTCCCGCTGGAAGTGATCTCCCGGCTCGTCGGCCACTCGGGTACGGCCGTCACAGAGGAGGTCTACCGGAAGCAGATCCGGCCCGTGATCCAGACCGGCGCCGTGGTCATGGACGGGATCTTCGGCGCCGATCCGCAGCAGCCGTAGACACGCGGGAATCGATAGTCACGCAGATAGACACGCAGACGAAACAGGTGAGGCACCTAGGAACGTTCCTAGGTGCCTCACCTGGTGTTTCTCTGTCGGGGTGGCGGGATTTGAACCCACGACCTCTTCGTCCCGAACGAAGCGCGCTACCAAGCTGCGCTACACCCCGATGTCGCTGCTCTACTGCTTGTCGCGGCGACGTCGTTTACTTTAGCCCACCGGTGGCTAGAGACGAAATCCGGTTTTGATGCGGTGGCGGACGGGGTTCGGGCGGGCGTGGTCGAGGGCGACCAGGAGGACGGCCAGGGCGTAGAGGGAGAGGCCCAGGAGGAGCGCGTTGGCCAGGGTGTGCTTGTAGCCGTGGGCCGCGGCGTCGAGGAAGGGGTAGAAGTAGCGGTCGGGCGCGCCGGCGGTGATCAGTGCGGCGCGGGCCAGGAAGAAGCCCAGGTAGACCAGCGGGTAGACCATCCAGGTCGCCGCCTGGCGCAGGTGCAGGTGGGCCGGGGCCGTCAGCAGCAGCCAGTCCAGGACGGCCGCCGCCGGGATCACCGTGTGCAGGAGGTGGTGGGCGACCGCGTGCCAGCCCGTCGGGGCGCCTGTCGTGCCCGTCACCGAGTACGGACTCGCCGCGTCCGCCAGCAGCAAGTGGTACACCAGCCCGTTGACCACGGCGTAGAGCAGTGCCGCACCCGTCAGGGCGGAGGGGAGGGGGCGGCGGGCCGTCCAGACGCGGCGGGCCGACGCCAGGGTGACCAGGGCCAGCAGGATCGTGCTCTGGACCGAGAAGTGGCTCAGCACCCGCAGCGGGCTGCCGAGCAGCAGTGCGAGGGTCACGGACCCGGCCGCCGTCCCCGCGACGAGCAGCCGGAGGACGCCTGCCAGCGGGCGGCGCGCCGGGGCCACCACCGCGGAGGCGGGGACGAAGGAGGGCAGGAGCGCGTGGGTCCGCGGGATCGCCGGCAGGTCCGGCATGTCCCTGGGTATCGGGGCGGTCATGCCTTCACGCTAGGGAGAGGGGGCAAAAGGGGCGATACGGGTGGTCTGTTCGAGGGAAGGCGCTTCTCTCTGCCTACCCGTCAGCCCTTGGCGCCCAGCCCCCCCAAACCCCTCCCCCTACTCCCTCGCCACCAACGTCAACAGCGTCACCTCCGGCGGGCACGCGAACCGCACGGGTGTGTAGCGGTTGGTGCCGCAGCCGGCCGACACGTGCAGGTACGCGGTCCTGCTCTCCGCCGTGTGGGTGGACAGGCCCTTCACCCGGTCCGTGTCCAGGTCGCAGTTGGTGACGAGGGCGCCGTAGAAGGGGATGCAGAGCTGGCCGCCGTGCGTGTGGCCGGCGAGGACCAGGGGGTAGCCGTCCGCCGTGTACGAGTCCAGGACGCGGAGATACGGCGCGTGCACGACGCCCATCGAGAAGTCCGCCGTCTCCGACGGGCCGCCGGCCACCTGCGCGTACCGGTCCCGCTTGATGTGCGGGTCGTCCAGTCCCGTCAGCTCGACCGACACGCCCTCGACCTTCAGGGTGCCGCGGGTGTTGGTGAGGTTGAGCCAGCCCGCGCCGTCGAATCCGTCGCGCAGGTCCTCCCACGGGTTGTGGACGACGTTGACCGCGGGCGCGTTGCCGTTCAGCCCGTGCCGGCCCTGGGCCTTCTCGAACAGGTAGCGGGCGGGGTTGCGCAGCTTGGGGCCGTAGTAGTCGTTGGAGCCGAAGACGTACGCCCCCGGGAACTCCATCAGGGGGCCGAGCGCGTCGAGGACCTCGGGGACGCCCTCCGGGTCGGACAGGTTGTCGCCGGTGTTGATCACGAAGTCGGGGCGCAGGCCGGCCAGTGAGCGCAGCCAGCGCTGCTTCTTGCGCTGGCCGCTCACCATGTGGATGTCGGAGACCTGCAACACGCGCAGGGGGCGCATCCCGGCGGGGAGGACGGGGACCGTCACCCTTCGGAGGCGGAAGGAGCGGGCCTCGAAACCCGCCGCGTACACCAGACCGGCGGCGCCAGCCGCCGCGATGGACAGAGGTACTCCGTATCGCGCGCGCATACGACCATCGTGTCAGACCCGTTCGGCGGCCAGGACCTCACCGTCCCCGGAACCTCCCTGAGCCGCCCCTCAGTTGTCCCTGACGCGCCACCCCGGGAAGGAACGCCGCCCGTGCAGGCCGCCGGCGCGGGCCGCCCACGCACCCCGCGGACGTCCGCCGGGACGCCCGCCGCGGGCCGGCCCGTGAGGAGCCGTCGGCGAGCGGGCGTAAATGAAGGGGCGACGTTCCGTCCGCACCTGCGACAATCACCCTCATGACCACGCTCAAGTCGAAGCTCAAGGAAGACCTCAACGCTGCGATCAAGGAGCGCGACGAGCTCCGCTCCTCGACGCTCCGGCTGACCCTCACCGCGATCACGAAGGAAGAGGTCGCGGGCACCATCAAGCGCGAGCTCTCCGACGACGAGGTGCAGAAGGTGATCAGCCGCGAGGCGAAGAAGCGCCGCGAGGCCGCGGACGCCTTCGCGCAGGGTGGTCGCGCGGAGTCGGCCGAGCGGGAGCGGGCGGAGGGCGAGATCCTCGCCGCGTACCTGCCCAAGCAGCTCAGCGACGACGAGCTGGAGGTCATCGTCACCCAGGCCGTCGCGGAGGCCAGGGCGGCCGGTGCCGAGGGGCCGCGGGCGATGGGCGCCGTCATGAAGATCGTGAACCCGAAGGTGGCCGGTCTGGCGGAGGGCGGCCGCGTCGCCGCCGTGGTCAAGAAGGCCCTCGCGGGCTGACCTGGCCCGGCGCAGGACACCTGGACCCTGCGCCCAACAGCGACGGCTACGGCCCCTGTCCCCCGGAAGGGGGGAAGGGGCCGTAGCCGTGGAAGAGGCGCCGGGGTCTCAGCCCCGTCCCCCGCCCCCGTTCCCGCCGTTCCCGTTGCCCTGTCCCTGGAACAGGTTGTCCGGGAAGGTGATGCCGCCGGAGGTGTCACCCGTCGTGCCGCCGTCGACGAGGCCGCCGATGAAGCCCTCGTCGCCGTTGTTCCCGTCGTCGTTCCCGTTGCCCCGGCCGTTGTCGCCGCGGCCGTCCTCCTTGGGGTCCTTCTCGCCGCTCGGGATGGTGATGAGGTTGAAGGAGGGAGCCTCCTTGCCCTCCAGCGCGCCGGTCATGGCGTCCCGCCAGATCGGGCCGGGAGTGTCACCGCCGTAGACCTGGGCGTGGTAGGTGCCGCCGATGGAGATGTTGGTCATCTTGACCTTCTGGGAGGCGCTGCCGACCCAGACGGCACCCGAGAGGTTCGGCGTGTAGCCGACGAACCAGGCGTTCTTGCGCTCGTCCGTCGTACCCGTCTTGCCGGCGTTCGCGCGGCCGGACAGGCCGGCCTGCTTGCCCGTACCGGAGTCGGTCACACCGCTCAGCAGGGTGTTGATGCTGTCGGCGGTCTTCTCGCTCATCGCGCGCGAGCAGGTCGACTTCGGGACCTCCAGCGACTTCTTCGCACCGCCCACGGTCTGGGTGATCGACTCGATGGCGACCGGCGTGCAGTACATCCCGCGGCTCGCGAACGCGGCGTACGCGCTCGCCATCGTCAGCGGTGAGAGGCCGGTCGAACCGAGGGTCATCGAGGACGGCACCTCGGGCACCTTGTCGCCGTTGCCCTGGACGACGCCGAGGGCGTCGGTCATCTTCACCACGGGGCACATGCCGATGTCGCCGAGCATCTCCACGAAGTAGGTGTTGACCGACAGCTCCATGGCCTCCTTCAGCGCGAAGGGCCCGACCTCGGTCTCGGACTCGTTCTCCAGTTTGTATTTCGGTCTGCCGTCGTTGACCCACGGCTTGCCGCTGCACGTCTGGACCGTCTCCGGGTACTGCATCTGGTACGGCGCCGGGTACGACTGCGTCACCGGCTTGCCCTGCTCCAGGGCGGCCGCGGCCACGAACGGCTTGAACGTCGAGCCGGTCGGGAAGCCGAAGTTCGACCCGCCCATCGCGGCGTTGACCGAGAAGTTGTACTCGGTCTCGTTCTTGCCGTAGCCGTACGGCTTCGACTGGCCCATCGCGAGGATCTTGCCGGTGCCGGGCTCGACGAGCGTGGCGGCCGCGGCGACCTTGTCCGACTTGTAGACGTGGTCCTTCAGCGAGTCCTGCACGGACGCCTGGGCCTGCGGTTCGAGCGTCGTGCGGATGGTGAGGCCGCCCTGGTTCCAGACCTTGGCGCGCTCCTCCTTCGTCTTGCCGAAGACCGGGTCGCTGAGGAAGACCCGCTCGACGTACTTGCAGAAGAAGCTGGCGCCCTGCACGGCCGTGATGCAGCCGTTCTTCGGCTGGGTCACCTTCAGGCCCAGCGGTGCCTGCTTCGCCTCGTCGGCCTCGGCCCGCGAGATGTCCCCGACCTCGGCCATGCGCTCCAGCACGACGTTGCGGCGCTTGACGGCCTCGGCCTCGTCGTTGACGGGGTCGTACCGGCTGGGCGACTGGACGATGCCGGCCAGCATGGCCGACTCGGGGAGGGTCAGCTCCTTGGCGCGCTTGGAGAAGTACCGCTGGGACGCGGCCTCGACGCCGTAGGCCTGCTGGCCGAAGAAGGTGATGTTCAGGTAGTTCTCGAGGATCTTCTTCTTGCCCAGCTCCTCCTCGACCTGGATCGCGTACTTCAGCTCGCGGATCTTCCGGCCGATGGTCTGCTGGGTGGCCTGCGCGACCTTCGTCGGGTCGTCACCGGCCTCCTCGACGAAGACGTTCTTCACGTACTGCTGCGTGAGCGTCGAGGCGCCCTCGGAGACACCGCCGCTCTGCGCGTTCTTGTTGAGGGCGCGCAGGACGCCCTTCAGGTCCACCGCGCCGTGCTGGTAGAAGCGGGAGTCCTCGATCGCGACGATCGCCTTCTGCATGTACGGCGAGATGTTCTTGAGGTCGACGACCGTGCGGTCCCGGGAGTACACCGTGGCGATCTGGTCGCCCTCGGCGTCGAGGATCGTGGTGCGCTGGCTCAGCGGCGGCGTCTTGAGGTTGGCGGGGAGTTCGTCGAAGGACTCCACCGACCCCTTCGCGGCCAGTCCCAGCGCCCCGACCGCGGGCAGCGCGATGCCGGCCAGTACGGCTCCCGCGAGCACGCTGACACCGAGGAACTTGGCGGCCTGCTGGGTCGCCGTCAGGCCACCGCCCGAGCTCTTCTTTGGCATGAGGGCAGCCTACGTTCTCATTCGCCGGACACGCGTCAATGCCTTGGCCTAAGCTGCTCTCAACTGTCACAGCAGCAGGGCTACGTATCAATACGTCCGGCGACCCCGAATCGTTCCGGAGGTTCCTCGGTTTCTGATGAGGGCGTGTCCGAATCCGCCTTGTGTGTCAATCTGCGTCCGTTGTGACTCAAGCAAACCGTCCTGATTCGCCGGGATGGTCGCACATGTCGCAGGCTCACTCCCCCGGGTGATCTGCCGCTTACGCATAGTCCGTTCGGACCATTCAAGATTGGGCCCGAAGGGGGTGTTGCGCTGTGCCCACCTTCCGTAACGTCCTCAACTGGCGGCGGTGAATATGCCGCTGCCGCCGTGGGGGAGCCTCGATTCGGGAGAGGACGGCGCCGGTATGGGCTGGGTAACCGACTGGAGTGCGCAGGCCGCCTGCCGCACTACTGATCCGGATGAATTGTTCGTTCAGGGAGCAGCGCAGAACAGGGCCAAGGCGGTGTGCACCGGATGTCCGGTGCGTACCGAGTGCCTGGCGGACGCGCTCGACAATCGCGTCGAGTTCGGCGTGTGGGGAGGCATGACGGAGCGCGAGCGCCGCGCACTGCTGCGCAGGCGGCCGACCGTGACCTCCTGGCGTCGGCTCCTGGAGACCGCGCGCTCGGAGTACGAGCGCGGAGCGGGCATCGTGCCGCTCGACGACGACCAGGTGTACGAGAACTACGCGGCGGTGGGCTGAGGGTTCCGTCCCCCGACGGGCCCCCGCTGAGGGGGCCGTCCCCCGGTGGGTCTCCTCAGACCTCCGTCTCGGGCAGCTCCGGCCGGTTGGCCGCGAGCCGGTCTCCGATGTCCCGCAGCCCCGCCAGGTCGTGCACGTCGCCGGCCAGCGCGGCCACCTCGGCGACCGCGACCTCGGGGTGCAGCGAGGCGAAGCGGTCCCAGGTGCGCTGCTCCCGGGAGAGCAGGTGCATACGATCGGCGTGCAGTCTCAGCAGGCCTGCGGTCAGCTGGTCGGCGGACCGCTCCGGGTGAGGGCCGGTGGGGGAGGAGCCGCCGCCGGCACCACTGTCGGCGGCCGGTGTCCCTGGAGCGGTTGCTTCTGAACTGCCGTACGTGTCGGGAGAGTTACGAAGTCCAGCTTTCCCGCCGTCCTGATCGACAATGCGGGTTTCCTCAAGATTTTCGGCGGCGGCGAGCGCCCGCTCGGCGGACAGCTGGGCGGCGCCGCTGCCATGGACCCGGTTGAGCACCAGCCCGGCCAGCGGCATGTCCTCGGTGGCCAGCCGCTCCACGAAGTACGCCGCCTCCCGCAGCGCGTCCCTCTCGGGCGCCGCCACCACCAGGAACGCCGTCCCGGGCGCCTGGAGAAGCTTGTACGTGGCGTCGGCACGCGTGCGGAAACCGCCGAAGGTCGTGTCCATCGCGGACACGAAAGTCTGGACGTCCTTGAGCAGTTGGCCGCCGAGGAGCTTGCCGAGGGTGCCGGTCATCATCGACATCCCGACGTTGAGGAACTTCATCCCCGCGCGGCCGCCCAGCTTGGCGGGGGCCGTCAGCAGCCGGATCAGCCGCCCGTCCAGGAACGACCCGAGCCGCTTGGGCGCGTCCAGGAAGTCCAGCGCGGAGCGGGACGGCGGCGTGTCGACGACGATCAGGTCCCACTCGTCCCGCGCCCGCAGCTGCCCCAGCTTCTCCATCGCCATGTACTCCTGCGTGCCGGCGAAGCCCGCGGAGAGCGACTGGTAGAAGGGGTTCGACAGGATCGAGGCCGCCCGCTCGGCGTCCGCGTGCGCCTCGACGACCTCGTCGAAGGTGCGCTTCATGTCGAGCATCATCGCGTGCAGCTCGCCGTCCCCCTCGACACCCTTCACACGCCGGGGCGTGTTGTCGAGCGAGTCGATGCCCATGGACTGCGCGAGCCGGCGCGCCGGGTCGATGGTGAGGACGACCACCTTGCGGCCCCGCTCGGCCGCCCTGAGGCCCAGCGCCGCCGCGGTCGTCGTCTTGCCGACCCCGCCCGCACCGCAGCACACCACGATGCGGGTCCCCGGATCGTCGAGCAGGGGATCGACGTCCAGCGCGCGCGCGGGGGAGAGGCGACGAGAGCCCTCCTGGGCCCGAGGCTGGTCCGCGCTCATGACATCCCCTGCTTCCGCAGCTCGCCGGCGAGTTCGTACAGGCCCGCCAGGTCCACGCCCTCGGCGAGCATCGGCAGTTCGTGCGACGGCAGACCCAGCTCGCCCAGTACGGCACGCTGCTCGTGCTCCAGCGCATACCGCTCGGCGTACTCGTCGGCCTGGGTCAGGAGCGGGTCCACCAGCCGCTCGGCGTGCCCGCCCCGGCGCGCTCCGCCCAGTCCCGCGGCGGACAGCGACCTCGCAACAGAGGAACGCGCCACCGTCCTGACGAGTTCCAGCCCGTCCGCGTCCAACACCTCCGGCCGGACCATGTTGACGATGACCCGACCCACGGGAAGCTTCGCGGCCCGCAGTTCGGCGATGCCGTCGGCGGTCTCCTGGACCGGCATCTCCTCCAGCAGCGTCACCAGGTGCACGGCCGTCTGCGGGGACTTCAGCACCCGCATCACGGCCTGCGCCTGGTTGTGTATCGGGCCGATCCTGGCGAGGCCCGCGACCTCGTCGTTCACGTTCAGGAAGCGGGTGACGCGGCCCGTGGGCGGGGCGTCCATGACGACGTGGTCGTACACGAACCGCCCGTTTTTGTCCTTCCTGCGCACGGCCTCGCACGCCTTGCCGGTGAGGAGTACGTCCCTCAGGCCCGGCGCGATGGTGGTGGCGAAGTCGATCGCGCCCAGCTTCTTCAGGGCGCGGCCCGCGCCGCCCAGTTTGTAGAACATCTGGAGATAGTCCAGAAGGGCCAGTTCGGGGTCTATGGCCAGGGCGAACACCTCCCCGCCCCCGGGAGCGACGGCGATCTTCCGCTCCTCATAAGGCAGCGCCTCCGTTTCGAAGAGCTGTGCGATGCCCTGGCGGCCCTCGACCTCGACGAGAAGCGTCCGCTTCCCCTCGGTCGCGAGAGCCAACGCGAGAGCTGCGGCGACCGTGGTCTTTCCGGTCCCGCCCTTGCCGCTGACGACCTGGAGCCTGCTCACGTCTTCGAGCGTAACCAGTCGGCGCGCGAGTCAATCGGGAGGCTGTGGACAACCGGTGTCCGATCGGCCACATGGCCGGGGACGGGGCCCCGCCGTCGCAGCGGATAAAGTCGGCCCATGACCAAGTGGGAATACGCAACCGTGCCGCTGCTCGTCCATGCCACGAAGCAGATTCTGGACACCTGGGGCGAGGACGGCTGGGAGCTCGTCCAGGTCGTGCCCGGCCCGAACAACCCCGAGCAGCTCGTGGCCTACCTGAAGCGGGAGAAGGCGTGAGCGCGGTCGAGGCGAGGCTCGCCGAGCTGGGCCTGGCCCTGCCCGCGGTCGTGCCGCCCCTGGCGGCCTACCAGCCGGCCGTGCAGTCCGGCCCGTACGTGTACACGTCGGGCCAGCTGCCGATGGTGGACGGCAAGCTCCCGGTCACCGGCAAGGTCGGTGCGGAGGTCACCCCCGAGGAGGCCAAGGACCTGGCCCGCACCTGCGCCCTGAACGCCCTGGCCGCCGTCAAGTCGGTCGCCGGTGACCTGGACCGCATCGCGCGCGTGGTGAAGGTCGTGGGCTTCGTGGCGTCGGCCTCCGACTTCACCGGCCAGCCCGCCGTCCTCAACGGCGCGAGCGAGCTGCTGGGCGAGGTCCTCGGCGACAAGGGCGTGCACGCGCGCAGCGCGGTCGGCGTCGCGGTCCTGCCCCTGGACGCGCCCGTCGAGGTCGAGATCCAGGTCGAACTGACGCAGTAGCCGGCCGGCCCGTCCGGTGGACGCCGGCCTGACGGGGCCGTGCCACCGGCGTACCGCCCGACCTCGGGCACCTCTCGAACATTCGGGCGTCACGGGATAGCCTCCGGCCATGGCGAATGGGCAGTGGTTTCCACCGGACTGGCCGCAGCGCATCCGTGCGCTCGCGGACGGCACACTCACCCCGGTCGCCCCGAAACGCGCGGCCACGGTGATGCTCCTGAAGGACACCGGCAGCGGCCCCGTCGTCCACATGCTGCGCCGACGCGCCTCCATGGCCTTCGCCGGAGGCGCGTACGCGTATCCGGGCGGCGGAGTCGACCCGCGCGACGACGACCTGCACGTGCGCTGGGCGGGGCCCACGCGCGCGTGGTGGGCCGAGCGGTTCGGCGTCGACGAGACGGCGGCCCAGGCCATCGTGTGCGCGGCCGTACGGGAGACGTACGAGGAGGCCGGTGTGCTGCTCGCCGGGCCGGCCCCCGACTCCGTCGTCGGCGACACCACCGGCGACGACTGGGAGGCCGACCGGGCCGCCCTCGTCGCCCGCGAGACGTCCTTCGCGGAGTTCCTCGACCGGCGCGGGCTGGTGCTGCGCTCCGACCTGCTGGGCGCCTGGACGCGCTGGATCACCCCGGAGTTCGAGCCCCGCCGCTACGACACCTGGTTCTTCGTCGCCGCGCTCCCCGAGGGCCAGCGCACCCGCAACGCCTCCACGGAGGCCGACCGCACGGTCTGGATCCGCCCCGCCGACGCCGCCGCCTCGTACGACGAGGGCGAGCTGCTGATGATGCCGCCCACGATCGCCACCCTGCGCCAGCTGCTGCCGTACGGCACGGCCGCCGAGGCGCTGGCCGCCGCACCCGC
Source organism: Streptomyces sp. NPDC088766 (assembly GCF_044750845.1). Classification (NCBI taxonomy): domain Bacteria; kingdom Bacillati; phylum Actinomycetota; class Actinomycetes; order Kitasatosporales; family Streptomycetaceae; genus Streptomyces; species Streptomyces sp. NPDC088766. The sequence goes on from NZ_JBIVKQ010000026.1 coordinate 126,831, forward strand.
ACGCGACCTCACCCCCGTTCTGGCGCGGGCCCGCCTCGAGGACGGCGAGGTCGTGCTGTCCTGGCCGGGCCACGACGAGTTCACCCGGCACGTCCCGGCCGGTGGAGGCCCCGCATGACCGACGCAGCCGCCCTGCCCGGCCTGCCCCGCGACCAGGTCCTCTCGGGCCCCGCCACCCCGCGCGCGGTCAACGTCCTCGCCCCGAACGCCTCCGCGATGACCCTGGACGGCACGAACACCTGGCTCGTCTCCGAGCCCGACTCGGACCTGGCCGTCGTGATCGACCCGGGCCCGCTGGACGAGGGACACCTGCACGCGGTCGTCGACACCGCCCGAAGGGCCGGCAAGCGCGTCGCCCTGACCCTGCTCACCCACGGCCATCCCGACCACGCCGAGGGCGCCGTCCGCTTCGCCGGGCTGACCGGCACGAAGGTGCGGGCCCTGGACCCGGCGCTGCGGCTGGGCGACGAGGGCCTGGCCGCCGGTGACGTCGTCACGGTCGGCGGCCTGGAGCTGCGGGTCGTCCCGACTCCGGGCCACACCGCCGACTCCCTCTGCTTCCACCTGCCGGCCGACCGCGCCGTCCTGACCGGCGACACGGTCCTCGGCCGCGGTACGACGGTCGTGGCGCACCCCGACGGCCGCCTGGGCGACTACCTGGACTCCCTGCGCCGGCTCAGGTCCCTCACGGTCGACGACGGCGTCCGCACCGTCCTGCCGGGCCACGGCCCCGTCCTGGAGGACGCCCAGGGCGCCGTCGAGTTCTACCTCGCCCACCGTGCCCACCGCCTCGCCCAGGTGGAGACGGCCGTGGAGGACGGTCTCCGCAGCCCCGCCGAGGTCGTGGGCCACGTCTACGCGGACGTGGACCGCTCCCTGTGGCCGGCGGCGGAGCTGTCGGTACGGGCCCAGCTGGAGTACCTCCGGGAGCACGGCCTCATCTAGCTTGATCTTTAACGTGCGCCGTCGAACGGTGCGTCGTACTTGATCACTCGGTTCGGTAACTGCCGTACGTGGAAGCGGCCTTCGTCTGAAC